>MTLU01000019.1 GCA_002010975.1 Candidatus Bathyarchaeota archaeon JdFR-07
CTTCTACCCATCCCTACAATGAAGATTTTCTTGTTTTTTGCGGCAAGCAGAAGCTCGATTAATCGTTCAACTTCTTTTGTGTTAAGCTCTAGTATGGAGCTTTTTATCCCTGCGATAATTTCTTCTGCTGCTGCTTTTAGCCACTCCATTTTTCTAGGCTCCGAAAACCCATTACAAAGTGGCTGTGTTAAAAATCTTACGGTTTAATTTATATTTGCCAAAAGCTGGTTTATCGAAGGAATTGGAAGGTAAAGGCGTATGTAGATTGCGACGGCTAAAATTCCTATAGTTATAGCTATCAAGATAAAATCTCCTTTATGCATTTTAAGCACGTAAAGATTTGTGCGCTTTTTAGTGGCACCCCATGCACGTGATTCCATTGCTTCAGCAAGTTCCAAACTTCTTCTAATGGCACTCACTATTAATGGGATAAGAATTGGAATGTAATTTCGGATTCTCTTTAGAAAGTTTCCACGTTCAAGTTCTAAGCCCCTTGCTTTTTGAGCATCCATTATTGTTTGAGCTTCTTCTGCTAGCACAGGAACGAAACGCACAGCAGTTGTGAAAGCAAAAGTAAACTCGTAAGGTACATGAGTTTGTTCTAACGCTAGACCCAAATGATCCGGCGAGGTTGTTAGAAAGAATATGGAGAATGACTCAATGAGCACTATGAAACGTAATGTCATGGCAACAGCGTTTTCTAGGCTTTGCCCTATTCCTCGAGCTCCTAAATAGGCGAACACAAAGTTTGTTAAGAAAATTATTGTTGCTAAGAATGCTGCTCCTCGCATAGAACGTATCCATTCTCGTTTAACTCCTGCTAAAAGTACAAACGGAATCTGAAATGTGAAGAGAATTATTAATGGAAGAAGTTCTCCAAACATAATTGCGATGACGAAAATTGCGCACACATAAATGAATTTTATTCTAGGATCCAGGTTATGAATGGGTGAGTATACCCTTCTGAATTTTAACCCGTCGAAAACACTCACATCGTTTTCCTCCTTATAGCTTTGAGCAGTATCTCTCTTGCTTCATAAATGTCAATAATGTTTCTTGGAAAGCCCAAATCAGACAATTGAAAGAAAATTTGAGCTATTTGAGGCGGCACAATAAAGGCTTGATTTAAAACTTCTGGTGTCGTCAGTATTTTACTTGCTTCACCATCTGCCACAATTTTTCCTTCACGCATTAGAATTACTCTTGGATTGCATTCAGCCACAAACTCCACATCATGAGTTACGATAATTATTGTTTTTCTTTGAGCTTTCAATTGCAAAATGAATTGTCTAAGTTTTTCTTTTTGCTGATAATCCTGCCCAATAGTAGGTTCGTCCAATATCAATATTTTCGGGTCCCATGCCAAAACAGAGGCCAAAGCTACCCGTTTTCTCTCTCCACCACTAAGCATGAAAGGGGAAGTTTTCCTATACTTTGTTAATCCTAAAAGGTTAAGAGCCCATGACACTCGCTTTTTTATGACTGTTTCTTTAAATCCAAAATTTTTTAGTGCAAAGGCTATTTCATCTTCAACAGTTTCACTAAAAAGCTGATGATCTGGATTTTGGAAAACGAAACCCACTTTTCTTGCAAGAGTCGCCACGCTTACTTTTGTAGTTTCAACTCCGTCTATAGACACTTTACCTTTAGTCGGCTTAAGAAGTCCATTAAAGTGCTTAACAAGGGTTGTTTTTCCAGCACCATTTTGCCCCATTATAGCAACAAATTCGCCGTTTTTTATTGTTAACGATATACCCTTTAATGCTTCTATTCCGTTTGGATAAGTAAAGTAAACATCCTCAACTTCAATCATTAAGTCTTGATAACCTCCCTCAGTAATTTAGTCATCTCTTCAGAAGATAATGGAATTTTTTTTCCCAGTTTTACTCCATCGTCTTCTTTTAGTATCTGGTATAGGCGCGTTGCTTTAGGAATCCCCACTCCAATAAGCCTGGTTTCCTTTGAACTCAATATTTCTCGGGGTTCACCGTCTAGAACCACTTTACCTTGGTTCATTATAATGATGTGGTTCGAATATTGCGCTGTTAAATCCAGCCTATGTTCAACCAGTACTACCGTTATTCCAAGCGTGTTATTCAATTCATAGATAACTTCAAAGATTTTTTTCGCTGTTAAAGGGTCAAGGAAAGATGTGGGTTCATCTAAAACCATAATTTCAGGTTGCATAGCTAGAACAGATGCTATAGCTACGCGTTGTTGCTGTCCTCCTGAAAGTTCATGAGGGGCTCTTTCTCTTAACTCATATATTCCAGTTAGGTTTAAGGCCCAGTCGACTCTTTTCTGCATTTTTTCTCTTGGATATCCAAGGTTTTCTAATCCGAAAGCAACATCTTTCTCGACAGATAAAGCGAAAAGCTGATTTTCTGGATTTTGAAACACGAGTCCTACATGTTTTGCCAGTTCAGAAGTTGGATGTTCCAGAATGTTTAAACCTGCTACGGTTATCTCACCGTTTATTTCTCCTTGGTAGAAATGGGGAATTAATCCATTGAAACATCTACATAATGTGGTTTTTCCACATCCACTTGGGCCAGTAATTAGAACGAATTCGCCTTTTTCGATTTTTATAGAAACGTCCCTAATAGCTGGTTTTGTTGCAGTTGGATACATGTATGTCAGGTTACGTGTTTGTATTACTGCCATGTTTTTGATGCCCTGCCAAGTTAAGCGAGCTTAGCTGTCTCATTTAAGAGTAGCTACTTATTATTGATTAGAAAGTTTTTCCTTTAAAAGACGTAAACATCGTTTAAGACCACTTTCTATATCTCCAAAGCCGTTGACACCGGCAGCTGACGCATGTCCCCCACCCATTCCGTGAAGGAATTCTCCTAAAGGCTTGGCAATATCCTTCCCTAAATGTACGCCTGTTTTATTATGAAATTCTCTGGTGCATCGTAAACTGATTTCTATGCTTTCGTTTTTCTGTCCAGCTACGACAGCCACGTGAGCACCTAATTCCATCAAGGCTCTGGCTGCAGAGGCTTGGTAAGCGCTAACGTGAGACAGGGCTATTATCCAATCTCTAATTTTGAACAGCCTGGCTCTCCTAGATGCTTTTAACCTGGCTACGCGCTCTGAGAAATCCATAGGCAAAGAAAGTAACGGCAGGGTTTCTTGGGCGTTGACTCCAGCATCTATGAGTTCTGCTATAGCTTTCAGAGTTGAAGAATTAGCTAAAACGAAATGGCGTGTATCGAAGGCTATACCTAAAAATAGAGCTTTTGCCTCGTCTTTATCAGGTTTGGTGTTCATTTCCTTAAAAAATGTGTAAACTATTTCGCATGTTGAAGAAGCATCTTCATTGGTGATGCAAATGTGCGCTATTTTTTCCGTTTCTGGGTGAGTTGCGTGATGATCAATTACAATTATAGGTGCTTTAGAGTTTTTTATTTTCTCTGCCAGATTGTTCAATTGTTGAATCGTGTTGGTATCCAATAAGACCATAACGTCTGCTTTTTCTACATTGGGCTCTACTTTTACGTTTATTGGCAGAAACTGAAGCAAATGTTTTGAAAGTCGACTTATTCCTTGAGGGGCTCCTATCTCCACTTCTACATGTGGCTTCAACCTTTTTAGCAAACTTGCGAAAACATAAGAAGAGCATATTGCATCAGGATCAGCGTTGTGATGGCATAATAGAACCACTAGTCTAGCATCTAATTCATCCAATGTTTTAATTATTTGATTGAATGACATACTAGTTTCCTCAAGTATTCTTCAGCTGAAACGAAAGCTTGCTTCACTGCATCATCAACTAGTTTTTGCACTTCGAAGTTCTTCATTAACGGTGAAAGCAGTATGTCTATGTCTACTGAGAGCATTAATGGCTTCGTTCCTTCCGCTTCTACGCTTATGTTTAATGTTTCTATTCGTTTTGAAGGAACTTTTGAGAGTACATATTTTCTAGCAGCATCCTCCGTGATCCCACATAGTTCTTCAATTTGTTCATCTGTCAGCTTTGGTATTCTCAAGTTTTCCAAAAGTTTTCACCTAACTTCAATAGTTCGACAAATTTATGTTGAAGGCTGAGATACTGGGCTTAAATCCTGTTGAAGTTTTGCCTGCAACTCTTTCATTTGGGTGCGTAACCTTTCTTCTTGTTTTCCTAAAACGGTGGCTCTGGTATTAAGAAGCTCCTTCCTCTCATTCAGGTCAGTTGTAACTTTCTCCTTTTCTGCCTTCACTAAAAGCGATCCTATAGCTTTGTATATCACTGCGTCTGCTGCAGTTTTCTGTAATTCGCTTAAAGCTTGTTCGATTTCTGTAAGTTCAAATTCCACCTGTTGCTTTTGAGCTAGAACCGATTGTAAAGTTTGCTGAAGCTGCTGAAGCCTCAACAATCTCTGTTGAACCTCAGGTGGAAGCTTTGCAAGTTCATTACTCAATTTTTATCCTTCCATCTGCACAGCAATAAGCCAAGCTATTAATTAACATTTTCCCAGATACAATTTCTCAAAAGACCTGTCATTCCAACAAACTATTCAAAATTAGATATTTTTTAAATTTATAGCCGCTCTATAAACTTCGCCTTCCGAATAAGTGACATTATTTTATATTAATTCTGCCATATCTTTTAAGATACTCTTCAATTTTTGGAAACAGGTCGCTAACTCTTTCAAAACGCTTTTTCGTATTAATTTGGCTTTCAAGCATAATGATATCCCTGGGCTTACTGAAACTTTCAATTTTATTGCTTTCTCTTTTTCTCATAATCTTTATGCAATCATCTACTATGCAACTTAAAACGCATGCGCCGCAATAGACACAAAGATCCTCAACGATCCCAACTTCTCCGCTTTTCCAAAACAATGCATTGGTGGGACAAGCCTCAATGCATAACTTACACTCTACGCCTTGGCATATCCTTTTGTTAATCGCTATTTTTCCATCAACAAAAAACTCTTTGATTCCTAAAGGCGCAAGAAGTTCTTCTCTTTTCTCTTTTTTAGTTTTCCGGGTAGTTTCTGTTAATATTTGAAAGATATCGACATAATTTTTTTCCTTAGACATGCTTTCCCATCTGTCACCGAAATTATGTGGAATAGAATACTATAATGCTGCGAATTATAATTACTTATTCAAAATATACTCGCCAACAAAGAAGTTTATAGCATAGTTATTTATTATCATGTATGGGAATGATTAAAAATGTGTGAATTTACAGTAATTCTTAACAATGAGACAGTTTTTAAAGATGCAGTTTATGCAAAAGTAGAAAATAACAATGTAATTCTCAAAGATGTATTGGGTAATTCTAAACAATTTGGCAATTGCCAAATAATAGAGGTCGATGTTAACAACACAAAAATGGTATTGGCTAGCGTTAAAGAGAAACTATCCTAGCTTCTTGTGAAAAGAAAACCAGCTATCAGACCGAGAAATATTGGAAATGGTAAACCTGGAAATGTGCTTTTCTTCTCTAGCATTTTAAAAGCCAAAAAACAGCCAACCAAAATACCTAATGTAGCAGTCGAACCAAAGACTAGACCAAAATTAAAAAGAAAATGACCAGAAAGCATAGAATAAAAAGTTAAATCACCTAATCCCATCTGCACATCCTTAAAAGAGAAACCTAAACCTTTAAGCTGTTCAAGACCTTTATGCGCTATTTTTCCAACAGGACCGTGATAAACAGCAAATATGTCATATACACTCAGAAAACTCAAAATTAAAACGGTGCTTAAGGTGGGTATTGATACTCCTAAAAAAGCACCTAAAGCCCCTCCTAAAAAGAGAACAACTAGAGTGTGAGTTGCATTGTTTCCTTTTAAAACTGCTAAATCACCTAAGATTGCTATACACAATGACAAAATTAAAATTTTAATTCCCATTTCGGGTATTGTAAATCTAGAAAATAAGGCGTCTAAATAAACGATTGAGAGCATAAAAAAGGCTATTGTCAAAGATGTACCAATAACCAAACTTAACACTTTCATATTTTTGTTTTTAAAAAGCAAATACAAGTATTGAAGCACCAATTCCAACTAAGAAAATAAAATACAATGCATTACCGAAGGAACCTATTCCTTCAGAAAAAGGAGTTATTTGATAGAGTTCTAAGGGAGACATTGAAAGCAAAAGTGCACAAAAATTTCCTAAGAGTAAGCTTGCTAAAACAGGTATCAAATGCGCAGTTTTTTGCTTTAAATTTTTCTCCCACATTATCTACCTCAGTTTTTCAATGGCATTTTCTATCCTGAAAAAGCATTGGGTGCAGAATAAACTTTGTTTTCTGTCTGTTTCAAAGATTGAATTAGAAAAATACATAACACAAAAAGGATTAACACAGTGTCCTAGCCCTAGAGTGTGCCCAAGCTCGTGGATAGCTTCTTTAACACTTCTTTCCACAAAAAGCTCCTTATCTTGCTTTTTTCCGTAAAACTCTGGTCGAAGTCTCCATAAAGAGATCAATGCACTTTTTCCTGGACATTCTGCTTCTCCAAAAACAAAATTTAATCCTGAGACAAAAATATCGGCATCTACAACTCCTAAAATACGATCAAAAGTTTTCTCTTTCTCTGCTTGCCTTTTAACAAGATTTAAAATAATGTCTGAACGATATTGCCCTCTCACACTGTCAAAAGCTTCCTCTGGGATCTTCAAAATGTCTGCAATAATTTTACAATCCGCATTGGGGAAAGCCATGATAAGATGTTCTCTAACTCTGTTGAGGACTGTATCATCTACTTTTCCTACCCGCAAAATTCCAATTCTCATAATATATATGCCTCTAAATTTTTACTACATCTCCCGTGCGGGGAGCAAACGTTTCGAATCCCACTTCTTTTTTAACCCATTTAGCAAGGAGTTCACAGTTGCCCTCCGCACCATGAACTACAAAAACCTTGGGATTCCCACTAAGCTTTTTAATAGCTTCTTGAAGCTGACTTGCTCCGCAGTGAGACGAAAAGTCAAAATGCTCTACACGTGCTTTAACTTTCTTGATTTTGCCATCAATAAGGCATACGCCCTTCTCAAGAAGTTCTCTTCCAGGAGTGCCTGGAATCTGATAACTTACAAGGAATATGGCGTTACTTGTTTTTTTACCAATTTTAGACATATAAAACACGGCTGGACCACCTTTAAGCATACCAGCCGGCGAAATTATAACACCAGCTTTCTTGGCTGCTCTACGTCGGTCTCTCCATCCCTCAACCCAATTGACAGAATGCATAGCATTCATGAAAAGCTTAGGATCTCTCAAAAATTCTTTATGGTTCATCATTATTCTACTAGCTTCCCTGGCCATACCGTCTAAAGTAACGGGATACTCAAAATGGTGAGCAGCCAAAATGCAAGCAATTTCTTGAGATCTTCCAACTCCGAAAGCTGGAACTAAAACAATTCCTCCCCTTTCCACAACATCAGTTATCTCGTCTACAAAACGTTTTTCCAGTTCTAGACGTTCTGCATGATCTTCATCCGCGTAGGTGCTTTCGATGATCACCGCGTCTAGATCCGCGTAATCCATTTGGGCGCCTTCTAAAAGTCTTGTATCTACAGTATTGAAGTCACTTGTGTAAAGAATTTTCTTCCCTTCTGCTTCAACTATTACCGATGCACTTCCAGGGACGTGTCCAGCATTCACAAGCTGAAATGTAATATCACCAACAGTTTCTTTATCATTGAAACCTAATGATTTATTACTTTTCATCATGGAACGCAATTCTAAATATTCAAAAGGTAAATAATAACTGGATAAGTGAATGAAATCAGCAATTAATAGATGGCTTAGATCTAGATTCAATTTGTTGGTGTACAAGGGCTTTTTTCCATGAATATAAAAAATCGGAACCGCGCCGGAATGGTCAAGATGGCTGTGGGTTAAAATTACTGCGTCTACATCTTTTGGTGGTACATGCATTGGGAATCCTGGTTCATGGTTTAACATGACTCCATAATCCAGCATAACCATCGTCTTTTCCGTTTTTACGGCTATTGCGATTCTTCCAACTTCATGGGTTCCGCCTAGAAATTTGATCTGTAAAAGACTCATCTTCTTTCATCCATTAATGCAGTAATCATGCCTTTTGCTGTTTTAAAAATGTATTGACTTTTTAGGCGCATAAGTAGCCCTAACAGCTCCCTTTTTTATTGCTCTTAAGATTTCGTCAATATCTGTAAATGCTTCGATTTCGGTAAAAACACTCCACATCTCATCTGTATAGTGTGCATCACTACCTGCAACCCCTGGCACTCCCATTTCCTTAGCCAAGTTTTCAGCCATTCTGTTGATATGCTTAGGAGAAATACCGTTTAAAACTTCTACAGCATCAATCTTATATTTTCTGACAGAATCTCCTAATCCATAGGCCCTATAAGGGTGGGCTGCTATAACTACTCCGCCCTCTTCATGTGCAAAATCGATAATGTTTTCAACGGTCCATGGTTTAGAGGGGAGTTCTTCTACACCCAAGACCACGAGATCACCACCTATAGCCCTTATCTCTACTCCTGGAATAATTAAGATGTCTGAGTAGATAGAAGCAAGTTGCCTAACTTTTTTGCATCCCTCTACCGTATTATGGTCGGTAATTGCTGCAGCCCTTATGGAAGGATGACTGTAAAGCTGATTGACAATGGTTTTTGGTGGTATTGCAGCATCGGCTGAATAAGTTGTGTGGAGGTGTAAATCCGCTCGAATCAAGAGTTATTCGCTCATTTCCTTTAATTTTTCGCACTACTTAAAATTACTTTACCTTATTTGCTGAAAATCAAACGTTCAAATTTGATTTTTCTTCTTGCACATGTTCTTCGGCAAGTTTTAAAGATAGTATCTTTCCAGTTTTTCTGATCTTGTAATAGGACAACCGCTTTATAGTTAGTGTTCTTAATGTATTCTGCCACTTGCCTTGCTACATATTCCCTTGTTTCCTTGTCAAGTGGAAGAACTGTTTCATGTTGGGAAAGAGGATAGACTTCGTCAAGTTCTATCGGGATTACACCGAAAGGAGCAGCATAAAAACATACATGAAGCCTGTTAAATTTTTCTCCAAATGTTTCTTTAAGAATTTTTTTAATTTTTTTAAACTTTTTAGATTTATGGAATGGCTTGGTTTCAGTTTGCGGTAGAAGAACGAGTATGTCTTTCTTTTTGGGCAGAGAATATCTTTCTGTAATTCTTTTTCTATATCGAACAATTTCAGGTCTTATGAGTCCAACTGAATTGAAGAAAAAAAGACCACTCTTTTTTATTGCTGAGCTGCTTTCTTCTATGTAATCTTTATATTTTTGTAGTTTCTTTAAGGCTTGAAGTAAAGCTGGATGGCTGTGTACTCTAAGTTCTAAGAATTCCCATAATCTTCCATCTTTTATTGCCTGTTTAATTCTTTTCAACTCGGCAGTACAAACATAGAGATTGTGTTCAGCTAAGAAACATTCTCTTTCTTCATCGGGAAGCTTAGAAACCTCTTCTGGCGTTTTTTCTGAACATTTAGGACATGTGCATGGAAAATAGTTAAGTTCACTTAGCCTAAAGGTACCTGTTTCTGTCATATACCGATTTTCTTTTGCGTATAAAGCATAAGCGGCTGAGTCAAAAAGATCACATCCTAAAGCTACAGCCAATGAAAACATAAAAGGATGACCGGCTCCGAAAAGATGAAGTGGTTTTTCTATGGGTAACTTCCTCTTTGCAGTTAAAATCATATCCACTAAAGCATCGAAACGATAGTTTTTCATAACCTCTGTTGGGCTTCCTAGTGCATAAATGTCAAAAGGCATCTTTCCCAGTTCCTTGGCGGATTTAGATACAAGGTCTAAATATTTTCCACCTTGGACAGGACCGACCCACAGGATGTCATAGCGAGTTTTTATTTTAGGAAGCTCCTCTGCTCTCTTTAAAGTTTCATTTACTGTTTGTTCCGCATATTTTTTGGAAACTTTCCAACCTGTTGGCCAATCTAGTATTGTAGCTATGTCAGTGTCAATTTGCTCTTGGTATTTTACAATTTCTTCTGGCTTTATTTCTATGTCGCCATAAACAAGTATTTGATAAGCTCCAGAATCAGTCATTGTTATCCCTTCAAAATCCAAGAATTTATGTATCCCTTCTTTTGCAGGTTGATTTTGGAATCTTTTTTTCAATATGAATGCATTAGTTATTAATGCTTCAAAACGAAATGTCTCTCGAATTTTTCTAGGTGAAATTGGCTGTATAGTTGGATTAATAACGGGAAGTAGAGCAGGTGTTTCCAAAATCCCGCTTTTAGTTTTAAGCCTACCTATTCTTGCAAGTAAATCTTTCTCTTTTATCTCAAAGCTCATCCGTAGAGCCCAAGGAAAATCAGCTAAACATAATTATTAGTGTTCTTATAAGCTAATCAGCTTGGAAGGATTCTAAATGACTTGCAAAGTTAACATCCATGAAAAGCCAAAGCTTTACAATCCCATTTTAATCGAAGGATTGCCGGGAATAGGATTTGTGGCTAACATTGCAGCTTTACATCTGATTCATGAATTAAAAGGTACGCTTTTCGCTGAAATTGCTTCTGCATCTTTTCAAGATCTAGCTGTAACAACAGAAACGGGAGGCACACGTTCTCCTATAACCGAGCTTTACTATTGTAAGAGAAGGAATGGTGGTCGTGACTTAATCATTTGGTATGGTAATACACAAGCGTTGACAACTTTTGGGCAATATGAACTTTGTGGGAGAGTTTTAGACATTGTTGAAGAGTTAGGTTGCCGTTTTATCATAACTTTAGGCGGCTTCAAGATTGATGAAACGAAAGAAATCCCGCAGATTTACTGTGCAGCCACTGATCATGAGACCTTAAATGAAGCTTTAAAGTTAGGTGCAAAAATTATGGTTGGGCAAATATTCGGTGTGGCTGGTATATTACTTGGCATAGGTAGGTTAAGAGGTTTTAAGGGATTCTCATTGCTGGTAGAAACTTTAGGTATGTATCCAGATGCTAATGCCACACGACACGTTCTCTTAGCTTTAAATAAATTTCTCGATTTAGATATTAATCTGTCCCGTTTGGAGATGGCTGCTGAAAAAACAAAAAGGCTGCTGGAAACTTTCGGTTTAGTTTCGAGTAGTGTAGAAGAAAAGAAGGAAGAGCAACCATTCCGTTGGTTTGTTTAGCGTTTATTTTTGTCTACAAAATTCTGTGATTCTATCAATAATTTTGTTTATGCTCAGGTAAGTTTCCATCCCATTTCTCCAATCGACTGGAAGCTTCCATTTAAATCTTCCCGCTGCCCGTCCATCCATAACAATTATTATTCCTCTATCTTCTGAACAACGTATTAACCTGCCAGCCGACTGCGCCAATGCATTCAAACATGGTATGCCATTAGAATACTCAATGGCTTTATCTCCGAACTTCTCCTTAAAATATCTGTAGAGGGCTTCTTGAAGTTCGGTTTTCCTAGGATAGGGCAAACCAACTGTCACAATACTGGAGAGAAGACTTTTGCCTTCCTCCGTCATATCAACTCCTTCGCTTATTTTTCCTCTAGCAACACCACAAACAACACAATTCTTATGAGCTTTAAAGAATTCTAGCACCCTTGAAATCTTTGTATGTTTTTCTTCAACTAGTAAAGGTAGGTTGAACTCTGTTTTTTCTAGCACTTTGTTCATTACTTCATAGGAGGGAAAGTAAACAGCGACTCTTCCATTGACCCGGTCTATTATTTTTGAGAGCCGTTCTGCTATTTTTTGCCATTGTTCTACGCCTCTTTTCTCGAATTTCGTTGTAACTGCCTTATCTACTAAAATGAGTCTGTTTTCTGGCGGAAATGGGTTTGGAAGTTCGAGGCTTTCACAACGTTTTCTCTCGATCCCTAAAACATCTATATAGTAGTTTATGTGCCAAAGCGTTCCAGACATTAATATTACAGAACGTAGTTTCTTTATAATCTTGGTAGCTAAGGCTGGATCTAAGCATCTTATTCCTAATCTTACGTTTTTCTTGCCGAATCTGTCTTTTTCAACTTTTATATAGTGTACATAACTTGAATTTTCGACACTAATCCATTGGGAGAGAAAGTTAGCACATCTAGAAAGATACGAGACAGGGCTTCTGCCTTCTTCAACTCTTTTCTGCCTAATAATTTCTCCTAGTTCTAAAAGTTCCGAAAACACGTACTGTAATCCGTCGCTTTTTGCCTGAAGAGATTTTGAAAGTTTATCTACAAGAACATCCTTTGGAATAAGGTGTTCTACCTCTAAACCGTACTTCTTATAGATGTTTTTTCCAAGCCTAAACATGATATCGTATAATATTTCCAAAACACCAAAATCTTCCAATCTGAACCTTTTAATTTCCCTTAAGGCTCTTCTAACCGAGGTGGAGGAGAGTTCATCTGATAGAATGCCGGCAGCATAGTATGGCAGGCTGTGTGCTTCATCGAAAACACAGTTTATATTCTCAGTTTTTATCCCTGCTCTTGCTAAAATAGACCTTCTTATAGCGGTTACTAAAATATAGTTATAATTCCCTATTATTATATCGGCATCTTTAGCTAGAATTTTTGTTGCTTCGTATGGGCATATTTCGCTTTTTCTGCATTTTTCATAAACTTCCTCTGGCATTAAGGGTCCAACATCTTTAATGTTGTTAATTACTGCGAGAGTTCGCCAGCTTGGTTTACGTCCTTTGTAAGAATTTCCATAATATTTGCATGTTTTTCCAAAAATACCCTCTATTAATCCCCTACAGTAATAGAGAAAATCGCGATAGCTTACCTCTCTAAGTTTAGGCTCTTCTATTGTGTATGGGCACATTTCCCTTTTACTTTTAAATACTGAGGCCACAAGTCTAATATCACCGTGCTGTTTGATATTCTTTAGTTCTTTGCAATAAATCTCAAGCTGGTTTTTAGTTCGTGTCAGTACTAGGAGTTTTCCTGTATTGTTATCTAATTTTTTTGCTGTAAGGTAAGCTGTAAGTATGGAAACAGATTTTCCAGTTCCGCATGGAGACGAAAGTAAACCTATTTTCTTGTTTTTAATTATGTTAAAGAGGAATTTTATGGCATCAAGTTGAAAAGGACGAAAATCTGGATATGGAAAAATTTCTCTGCCTTGCTTTTCATTTTTCTTTTCAAGTTCTTTTCCCAATGATTTTCCCTTTAAGGTATTATTGTAATAATTGAGAAATTAGAAAAATAAGAAATAAAATGTGTTTGTAATTATTTCCCTTTGATTTCGCTTATGAACTGTTCATAGACTCTTTGGACTCGTTCTGCCGCTGGTCCCGAACCTTCAACGACGCCTTTTTCTGTTACTTTAACCTTGTCCATCACCCATATGAATCCTTTGTCTTCGTATAGTTTAACCATTGTTGGAAAAACTTTTTCAAGGCGATCTGCTAAGGCTTTTAAATCGAATGGTTTTTCTATACTCAAAATTTGGGCTACAACATTGCCGTTTAGAAAAACTCTATGTAAAGTTTTTCCTTTTTCATCTTTTGCTTCTGAAAGAACTAAACTTAATGTGTCAGGGTTGACTCCTGCCAAGGTTCCACTATACGTCTTTCCTGTCGTTGTAGAAACAATTACATCCTTGTCTACCATCGCTGTAATTTCAGTGAAGAATTTCCTTTGAGCTATAGACAATAATTTAAACCTCCATTACTCTTCTAAGAGAAATGTAAAACACCTATTTAGAATTTTAACTTAAAGTTTCAAGTCTTTTTGTTCTAAATTCTGTTTTAACATTGTAATAGTATTGGCTGGTAAATCACGATAGACAATGACATTTGGGCCGATCTGGCTATTGCATCCAATTTTAACGCCTGGCATAAAGAGTGTGTTTATTCCTGCTTTAACGTTGTCTCCTAAAACAGTTCCAAGTTTTGTTCTCTTACTGTCTACGACTTTATCTTTTATCTTCATTTTTATTGTCTTGGCATCTAGACGATAATTAGCTGTTATGGTTCCGGCCCCTAAATTACAGTTTTCTCCTACTATGCTATCTCCAACATAAGAGAGGTGTCCAATATGCGTGTTATCCATGATTATGCTATTCTTTATTTCACAAGCATTACCTATCCTAACTTTTTTGCCAATGCTTGTGTATGGGCGAATGTAACAGTTGGGACCTATATCACTTTCTTCGTCTATAAATGCTGGTCCTTCAATATAAGCTCCAGAACGTATGTGCGCTGTTTCCGCCACGCTTATCGGACCAATTAGATGAGCACCGTTTTCTACTATTCCCAGAACTTTATGTTCTTTTCTTAAGAGTATCCAGCGGTTTGCCTCGAGCAAGTCCCAGGGTCTCCCGATGTCTAACCATTCATTTCTAGGAATCTTTATGCCTAGAACTGTTTCTTCTCTCGACATAAGGGAAATGGCATCTGTTATTTCCCACTCTCCCCTTACTGAAACCTTGGTTTGTTTAATTTTTTCAAAGATTTTAGCAGAGAAAACGTATAAGCCAGCATTTGCTAGATTTGTTGGCGTCTCGTTTCGGCTTGGTTTTTCAATTATTCGCTTTACATGTCCATTTTCAAGTTCTACTATGCCGTAGTTTTCAGGATTTTTAACGGGTACAACGCTTATCGTTGCTGCAGGTTTCTCCTCTTTGTGGAATGATACTACTTTTTCCAAGACATCCGCAGAAAAAATAAGGTCTCCATAAGATACAACAAAATCTTCTTCAATGTATGGTTCTGCAATGCTTATTGCATTACCTGTTCCTAGCACAGCTTCTTGTTCTATATAACCAATTTTTAATCCAATTTTTTCACCGTTTCCAAAATATTTGCGGATTGCCTCACTCATGTAATGTGTAACGATTAAAACTTCCTTTATTCCAGTTTTCTTTAAAGCGTTTAGACAGTACTCAAGTAGTGTTTTTCCACCGATTTTTATTAGATGTTTGGGTCTGGTTGATGTAATAGGTTTTAGTCTGGTACCTTCTCCGGCTGCTAATACTACAGCTTTCACTTATTCATCCTCTCTATAGTTTTTCTTATAACTGCTACCCCTTTTCTCATTATTTTTTTGGCAGTTTTTAATGGTTCGCCTTCCACTGTAATCCTTATAAGGGGCTCTGTGCCAGATGCTCTAACTAAAATCCATCCGTCTTTTAGGGTTAGACGTAATCCATCTATCTTTAAAAATTCTTGGAGGGAGGAAGAAAATGTACTTTTTAAGTTTTCCTCTGTTTTTTCTACAATCTTGTATTTTAGCTCGCTTCTACAAGGTATATTTTCTCTTAGAGTTATATAGCGAGGTGTTTCTGCAACAAATTCTGACAGCGTTTTATTCTCGTTTTCCAAGGCTTTTAGAAGCAAAACGGAGGATAGTATTCCATCTGGACAGTAATGAAATTGGGGATGTATCCAGGCTCCGCAAGGTTCTCCCCCAAAAACAGCTTTTTGCCGTCTTATTTCTTCTGTTACATAAACATCTCCCACTTTTGTTCTGACAACTTTCCCTCCTTGTGCTTCCACCATTTTTTCAATACACATAGAGGCTTCAACATTAGTGATAATGGTTTTTCCCCTTTCATTTTTTACAATACTAGCGGCATAAGCTGCCAAAACAGCGTCAAAGTCTACAAAAACTCCTTGTTCATCTATGAAAGCTATTCTATCTCCATCTCCATCATATGCAAACCCAGCATCCACACCTAATTGCTTAACAAGCCTTGCCAAAGGCTTCAATGTGTCAGCATTTGGTTCTGGATTTCGAGCCGTAAAGAACCCGTCAGGATGCGCATTTATCGATGTAACTTGACATCCTAAATGCTTGAAAATTTTGGGTGCAAGATTAAACGTGGCTCCACATCCGGGATCTACTATTATTGACCATTTTTTCCGTAGTTTTACTTTCTTCAGTATCATTTCTGTGTAGAAATTGCTTTTATCACAAAACTCGACTTTACCGATTTTTTGCCAGTCAGCTAACCTGAACTTTTCTCTTCTGATTATTTTTTCAATTTCATTTTGTTTTTTATCGTTATAGGCTATGCCGTTTCTATCAAAAATTTTTATTCCGTTGAATTGTGGAGGGTTATGAGAAGCTGTAATCATAACGCCGGTGTTGGCATTAATATGTTTGGTTAAGTAAGCTAGTACTGGAGTGGGTAAAATCCCTAAAACTTTGACATTTGCTCCAGCTGCTGTAAGTCCGGAAACCAAAGCATTTTCCAACATTAAACCTGAGACTCTAGTGTCTCTTGCCACAAGGAGGTCTTGGGTATTAGAAACATTTACAATAGCTATCCCTATCTTGTTCACTAAATCCGGTGTTAACTCCGTATTAACTATGCCACGTATTCCAGAACTGCCAAAAAGTTTCCATTCCAAACAAGATTCACTCTTCTTTATGGTTAAAATTAAGGAATCCATTTAAATAATTTCGGTGAAACAAGCTCTTCTAAAAATTTGATTAATTCTTTTCTTGTAGGGTGATTTCCTTTGCTGTTTGAAATGTAGTAGGCAGCGACGGCGTTAGCTAAAGTTAGCCTGCAATCGTCTGGCATCTCATATGCGTCTCCTAATATGTTTCCAGCGTTCCAAGCGTCTCCAGCACCTGTGGTTCTTAAAACTGGAACTTTAATGGCTGGAACGATCTCTTCAGATTTCTTGGTAAATGTTGCAGAAAAGCTTGTTGTGTGTAGGTCAACTCTTGCAGAAAGACGGGAAGCCAAAATTTTTGCTGATTCTTTTGCTAACTCCTCGAAACTCAGTTTTTTCCGTAATGTTTCTATTTCAGAGCTTATGTAAGATGCATAGCATATTGCTTCACTTTCATTTAAACTAAGAGTGTCTATGTATCCTTTCATTAGAACACCTTTGACCAATTCTGAGATTTTTTCCTTATTTGGTATTGGATCTGCCGTGTCATAGTATGTTTTTCCTTTCCCTCTTTTTTTTGTAAATTGGAAAATGGTTTCAGCTAACTCTGTTCCAAAACTTCTGGTTCCAGCCCAATTGAAAACGCATACATAATCTGCATCTTCTATAACCCTAAAATCTTCACGATCTAAATTTTGTGGTCCAAATTTTTCTAGAGAGCCTACATCTCTTAACATAATGTTAACTATTCCCTTCTCTGTTTGAACCTCCAAAGATGTTGTCATAGAAATTCTATCTAACACCTTAATATGTGAAAAATTTACTTTCTCTGAGTCAAGGTAAAATTTCATGAGCTGTACTCCTAACATGTTTGTGCAAACTATTGGAGTAACATTTACATCCAGTGATGCAAGGGCAGAAGCTGTATTTACGGCGTTTCCTCCTCTAATATCTGTCTGTTTTATTCTGTTTATGCTTCCTCCCTTTCTTTTAGAAACGTTTTCAAGATTTTTGGAAAATTCCTTCAAAGAGAATTTTAAGTTTATTAGGCGGTCAAGAAAAAAATCTGGCATAACTACTACACTAAATTCTTTAGCTTTATTTTTCAAAAGTTTCAAAGTTTCTTTTATAAGCTGATGCGTGGACAGTTTTATTTCACCATAGACAAGGTGAGGTTTAAGTATAGATAACCTTTTTTAATAAGGTAGGCTAGTACCGTAGACTCCGCATGCAGCATATGTGTGATGGGGGTTAGGATTTGAAATTTAAAATTGAGCTTTCTTTGCTCGTATCTGCGATTGTTCTTTGTGTTATCAGCGCTTTTTGTTATTCTCAGGAACGAAGCCAAGGCTTACCTGTTATGAATTATTCCTGCAGAAATCTTGCTTTACCACTAGTTGGAGTTGCCTCAGTTTTTGTAGTGATCGCTGGGATTCTTTATTCTAAGCGAAAATAACAAGTGAAAGGGCGAACGTAGTTGCTGAGTAAGAAAACTTTCTTTGCTACGTTTTTAACATTAGGTTTTGTTATCAAAATTGTTTCAGAATTTATACACGAAGTTTGTGGACATGGTGTTTTCGTGCTGTTATTCGGAGGAAAAATAAGAAGTGTGTATATTAGTGTGTTATGGCCTTACGAACTTTCGTATATCAAATGGAGTCTTCCAAATGATGTTGGCTCGGTACAGATGGCGTGGTTATATGGTGGTGGAATATTTGCCTGTTTGCTTACGTCTTTTGTGATTCAGTTTATTCTTTTTTGGAAAAAGAAGTTTACTTGGCCATGGACTATGGCTCTTTTTTGGCTTGCTTTTTGGACACTTTTGAATTCTGCTGGTTACCTTATAATCGGCGGGCTTGTGCCTTTCGGTGATATAGCAAAGCTTATTAGTTTAGGCGTTTTTACCGCGTATTCCTCTCTTCTCTGCGGTCTTTTCTTGTTTGCTGCAGGTTTTATTTCTTTTTCTTGGATTTTAAGAAAAGTGTTCATGAAGGTGTATTCGCTTAAAAAAGCAAGTTTTGCTGTAAGCCTTTTCTGGCTTATAATTCCTCTTCTTGTCATTATGATTATTGTTAGTCCAGAACGTGGTCTAGGGTGGAGTTATCTTCCTTTATCTTTTATTCCATTTTTTCTGTCTATTGCATTAGAATATTCTTTATTTTTATCCAAACAAGAAGCTTACGAAAATCCAAACGAAATCTCCTAATAACAAAGTTGTAATTAATCCAGCGGTTATGAATATTAGCATGGGTAATCCTGGGCTTGCCCACACCCTATCTTGGATTTTTTTGTCTTCAATTGCCTTAACTAGTCTTTCGACTATGGCTTCTCTCTCTTTATCACTGGGCAATAGTATAAGTTTACATTGCACCTTGTTCTCTTCTTTTTCTATGACGTCTTCTAGTGGGTAATAATGCCATTTTTCCTTCAATTTTTTAATTGAAACTTTGTAACCCGTTATTAAAACAAGAATTTTTCTCCAGAAAGACTCATTTTTATGATTTTCTTCGAATAAGGTTGTTTTGGTCTTTTTATGCCAAATTATGTTGTATATGAGTAGGTAGATGGCTGTAGCTGCAGCTATTACGACAGAATTGCCAAAAACTGTGAAAGGCAAAAAGTTTTTCGATACAATTGAGATTTCTCCAAACAGTGGTGTTAACAGTTTTTCTGGGTAAAAGGGTATCGCAAGGGCTAGACACATTAAAGCTTTTGCGTCAGCGCCTCCAAAGCCGCCTAGATAGAAAATGGTGGTAGCGAAAATTACTGTGAGGCCAATACATATACCATAGGATATTAATGGAATTTGTTCAGTATACAGTGCTTCTATTATGGTGAGGGTAAAAGCGGTTGGAGCTAGATAAATCCAAACTGTGTTACTGACTTCTCGTGTTTTAAAATCGTTCCAAGAAGCATAAACAAAGAAAACTAGGCAGAGAATTATGCGTGCGCCCTCTAAAATTTGGATCAGGGATAGTCACCGAAGAAATGGGATGAAGAGTAGAGATTTTAAGCTTTCTCGTTGAATGGCAAGACGTATCCGGATTCTGTTACTACTTTGAAGTAATATCTGGTTCCTGTTGAGTAAGAGGTGAAGTTTAGGTTGAAATCTTGCGATGATCCTGGTGAAATTGTTGTTGGAAGAGATGGGCTGATATTTGCATTCGTCAGCTTTGTGAGAGTTGTTGAGGATGTTCCCCAGTAAATTGCTACAATTTTTACGTCTGATGTCCCTGTACTCCTTAATGTTATGGTTACATTAGTGCTGTCATGGAACTTTATGTTTTCTATAATTAGTTCTTCTCCTGCTCGCTGGGTTGCTCCACTCATGTACGTTATTACCCATGCGTATGTTACAACTACTGCTGCTACGGCTATGACTATTAGTAGTAATGTTGCAAGTATAGGTGATATGGCTTTTTCGGATCTTAATATATTTTGGCTTTTCATTTTTATCATCTCAGCTGCTTATTATGGTTTCTTAATATTTAAGATATATGAATCTTCAATCATTATTCTGAATCATGTATTGTCTAGCAAGTAGTAAGATTTAATAAGCACTCTTGGCTAAACTACATTATAGAACACGGTGAGGTTACCTTTGAAATACAGAAAGCTTGTTAGACTGCTCCAGAATAGACGGGCTATCAGCGCCGTTATTTCAAATGTTATTCTTGTAGGAGCAGTCATCGCAGTTAGCTTTGTTGTTCTCTTTTGGGCGCAATACCGGTCTTCTGCTTATAACCAAGAGTACAGTGAAGCCGTGGATTCTGACATTGCTAAGCTTAAGGAAAGATTGGCATTTGAATACATTTTTTATAACGAGGACAATGACATCCTTTCGGTTTACTTAATGAACTGTGGGACTATAAACGATACTACTGTGGAAACGGCCTATGTTTCCACAAGTAGTGGCAACCTTATTGACGTTTTTACGGATATCACTTTGTTTCACTTTAATGGAAGTGAGATTTCCGATCAAGATTTGGACATAAGTGAAGAAGGATATTTTGTACTTTCCTCGTTTGATGACCTCACAGTTGGGACTAGTTATCTTATTAAAGTTATAACTGGGAGGGGGTCTTCCTTTGAACAAAGCTTTATCGCTTAAGAAAATATTTAAGTGGTTAACTTCAAATCCGAAAGGTTTCTCTTCGGTGATAGGAACAACATTCATGGTACTTGTTGTAATGCTGTTGTCTTCTAGCGTTTTTCTGTGGACTCTCTCTCAGAACACCTTGTATAACGAAGCAGTTAGAGACAAAAATCAACTAGAAGCAGATCTTCTAAACGAAAGAGTAAGAGCCACTGAAGGTTCTTACACGGTATATGGCGATGGTAACGTTTTAGTTTCAACCCAGGTTCGAAACTTAGGACCTTTAGCTGTCGAAATTGTAAACTTATGGCTTATGAATGTTAACACTGAACGTTATAACTTCACCGAATCTCTAAACATTAATTTGCAACCGGGAGAAAATTCGGCACTTGCAATTAATGTTTCACTGGTTGGATCAACCGCAGAACATACCTTCACTTCGTGGTTTGTTACTAGAAGAGGAAATGTTGTGCCCATTGAAGCGGCATCTGTCGACGAAGAAGAAGCTGTTACATGGGCAAAACTTGCTGAAGGAATAGGTTCCATAGTGTTTAATTTCAGTACATTCAGATACTATACATATTCTGGCAATAAATTAGGAAACTATCCGGAGGGCAATCCTACTTTCAGAATACCCTATGGCGAAACAATAGCATTTGGCTTTATGTTAACCAATCAAAATCCATATCAGGAAGCGATTACTTTTGATGAAGAGACATTGATGTGGTCATATTTTCCCGCCTGTCCTGGACACGAAAACGGTCCTTTCTGGCATATAGCTAATGTCAATCCAGACGGCTCCATAAATGCTACGTATACTCCTATAACATTAGAATGGGGAGAGTCAAAATTGATAGTCTTTGCAAAACAAAGCGGTGGTTGGAAGGTTCAACAAAGAAACTCTTTAGGCGCTATTAATCTGTTGATATATGGAACTTTCGAATCAGGAATGGAATATGCCCAAAACATACCCTTTGTTTCAGTGTACGCATATGACTAATCTTTTTAATTATTTTACTTATCAACTCTAATTTATCAAGAGAATTCTTGCTTTAAACATCTCTGGACAGATCAAGTAATTTCTAGATCTAACTAAACGTAATTGTTGTTTTAAAAATTAAATTAATTGATAAGTACCTTACCCATTAAAATGATTAAAACGATAATAGGACATCTTCTCAGCTGGTTAACTAGAAAAAACTTCTAAGTTTTCTGCTTCGGATAGCTTCGATAGTTGTTAAAAGAAATTTTCCTTCCTCCTTCTATTTAATATTTCATTACATAAAGAAAAGAACTATTGCGTGTCTGAAAGACTCTGAAGAGAAAAAAAGAGAATATATAAACAACTTTTTGATTGAAAAATAAATTTTAGAATTTTACGAATATTGGCATAAGCTTAGCAGCGGTTACCGCTACCAGCACTAGTATAGCTGCATGTTTAAATCCTGCTGCAATAGATTCTTCACTTATTTTTCCAGCTACTATGCCTATCAGATAACTGTGGAAGATAGAGGCCGTGGTGAACATTGTTATTATTCCACCTAAATTATCTGTAGGCTGGGTTCCAGCAACGCCTAACGTCTTTCCAGTGAAAGCTATTATCATTATTGTTGTTGCAACTAGCATTATCGCAGCGAAGTATGGCATCATTATATATGGACGGATAGCCATTTTTTTCTCTTTTTCCACTTCGTGAGTCAAGTTGTTAAATCTTGCAATGGTTTCTATCATGGATACAGTGCCACCACCTACGTCCATAGTTTCGACCAGTAGAAACATTACGATTTGTGTCAACCAGCTTTTCGTTTTCTTGATAAAATCGAGAATCACTTTTCTAGCTGGGACGCCCCAAGAGATTTTTGAGCTGATTTGTCGCAGTTCTTTACTAAAGGCACCGTAGTCGCGGTTAGCAAGGCTTTCGATGCATTTTTCTGGGGAAAGCCCAGTTTTTCTTACTTCTGTTAAATCTCTGAGAAAATTGTTTACTCCTCTCTCCATACTGGCTTTTCTTTTTGAATCTTTCATATCAATTATAGCGGCTGGCATAACCGTTATAAAGAGTGACACGGCTATTGCAACAGGTAAATCAATTATTGGATGCAATTGATTGATAATTGGCACAGACATGTATCCCATGAAATCTGTTAACAAAAGAAACACCAATAATCCAATCCCGCTACAAATTACAAACACTTTATAAGGACGCATATTTGTAACAGGAGTCTTCGGCTGCATACCGTGGGCTAGATAGATAAACATCATGGACAATAATGGAGTAAAAAGATATGTGTAAAGTATCATGCTAGAACCTATAGAAATTCCTAAACTATAAGTTGCCTCCACACTGAATAAGATGTAAAAACACAAGGACATTAACACCATTACGATTATAAAAGTTTCAAGAAGCATTCCAAGTCTTTCAGCAGCCGCTTTAACCCGCAAAGCTCTAGCTTTAAATATGTCCTCCGTTTTTCTCTCCAAAAAATGTGTGATATCTCCTCCAATTATAACTGTCGATGCATACCCAGACAAGAAATCCTTAAAAGTTTCTAAAGGATTTTTCTTCGCTGCATTTTCCATCGCAGTCAACGGATCTATCCCAAAAATTTCAACGTCCTTTACAATGTCTCTAGCCTCTTCTCTCATCACTGGCATAAGCTCTACTTCCGCAAGCCGTTTAAAACTGGTGTAAGGAGATATGCCCCCCGAAGCCATAACGCTCGTATAAGCAGCAGCAAAAGGGATTTCTCTTTCCAGAGCCCTAGCCCTCTCCCCTGCTTTATTAATGGGCACAATCATAAATCCTATCATAACATAGATAGGTATGGGAACTAGAAAAATTATGGGAATGAAAAAATATAGATAAAGTATCATGATTGCAGCTATAGAGATGGGAATTGTCAGAACTGCAAAGAACAACATCAGGGATACATAAGTTTCTGGATAAATTTTCATCCTAGCTCTTTCTAAGCAATCTTTAAATTCTACTACACTTTTCAGAAATTTTGGGGCAATCTTCCCAAAAATTCTAAAAGACCAAGCTTCAAGAGTATCGAGGAATGGCAATTATTTTTACCCCCTCTCCAGTAACTATTTTTTCATAGATCTGCTCAGGCTGGCTGTAATATTCAGCTATAACCGCAGCTACGTCTCTGTAGCTTCTAAGATTCTGTTGTCTCATCCAGTGTAAAACTTGCTTACGTCTACCTATTTCTTCAAGCAACTCCTTTTTACTATTTCCCGTTCGTTCTGCTATACTTGAGAGTATTACGCTTTTGCCAAAAGTTGGTAAGTGCCTATCTTTCACAGGGTTCCATTTAAATACACAACGGTAATCCTCATAATCTGCAATCTCATTTACGTTTAATATCCGTCTACCCATTTTTCTCTCCGTTCCCTTCAATAAGGGAATTCTTTGTATGGAAAGAACAAGATTCATTAATGGAATGTATGCCGGTGAAATATCCATTGGTTTCTGTGTTAACCGTTTTACCGCCGAGTTCAAGTCTTCCGCGTGCATTGTACACATTCCACCGTGACCAGTGGCTAATGCTTGGAAGAGTACGTAAGCTTCTTGTCCCCTTACCTCGCCGACAATAAGTATGTCTGGTCTATGCCTCATTGATGTCTTTACAAGATCAAAAAGTGTAACTTCACCAACATTGTTTCCGCCTAAACCGTAGCTTTGTCTAGATATAAGGGAAACCCAGTTTTCATGGGGCAAGTTAAGCTCTGCTGTTTCTTCTATGGTGACAATCTTGCTTCCTGGCTTTATTAAACAAGCTAATGCGTTTAACGCCGTTGTCTTTCCTGCAGCAGTTCCCCCTAAAACCATTATAGATGCTCTGTTCTCTAGACAAAGCCAGAAGTATGCCGCCATTTCTTCTGAAAGTGTCCCTAGGTTTATTAGATCTATTATCGAATAGGGGTCTTCTCTGAATTTTCTTATAGTGAAAGCTGTTCCAAATGGTGTGACTTCTCGTCTGTAACAGACTGCGAGTCTATGTTTTCCCGGGAGAGAAGCGTCAACTATGGGATAAGCTGAACTGACATGTTTTCCAGCCATGTGAACAAGTTTTACCACCATATTGTCTAGTTCTTCGTCGCTATCAAACTTCAGGTTACTTTCTATGCTTTCATACTTTCTGTGCCATATGTAAACGGGCTTATTTACACCGTCACAAGAAATATCTTCAATATTTGGATCTCGCATAAGAGAATCTATTTTGCCAAATCCCACAAGGTCTCTTTCTGCATGATATAAAATTTTGTACCACGAAACATCGGGAAGCCAACCTAGGCTTATACGATACTTATCAACAATTTTCTTTGATTCTTCGGCGAAGAACTTTCTAGGATCGTGAACTTCTTCTTTTGGTGATTCAATCTCTGAAAGTAATATTTCTAAGACGCGGTTGTACACGTTTCTTTCTAGAGAATCGAGTTGCAGTTCGTCCAGTATGTATTTGGAAACACCTGTTTTAGGGTTTCTAACGATAACTGCATGGGCAAACGGTTCGTAAAGAGGGTATTTTTCTACGACTTTGAAGCCTCTTGGTATTGGTTTAGGGGGTGGTGGTGGAATCACTAGCTCTTTTTTCTTTTTTAGATTGAGTTTTATGCGAATTCTCTTTATTCTTGCCAAAGTGTTCTTTAGTTGAATTGTAGGCATTGTTCTTCTCCTATACATTTAATGGTGAGCGTGGAACTATTAAATATTGCGTCTTACTAAACATTACTATACTTTTCCCGGCTCTTCTTCAACGAAAACCATTATGATTTTAAGCTTGACTAGAATAACAATTGCAACCGCAACAGAAATGAAAACTATTATCAGCACAGTATAAATCCATGGCCACTCCCAAGGTTTAGGAGTCACAGTAATTGACATCAGTTTAGTTCCTGTCACATATCCATCCTTGGTTACACTAACAACTAAGTCAATATTCATTTCTACAGAAGTTTCAGGAATAAGGAGACTTAAGTGTCCGTAACCATTATTGTCAGTAACTGTTGTTAGGTTGGAGAAATCTTCGTATGTTGATATCAACCTAATTGTAGTATTACCTACAGGCTTATTATCTTCCTTACACTTAACATACACATCAATTGTGGCAGGCTTCCCAGCTTCAACCTCAGAAATTGACATTTGGATACTAAAAGTCCTTGGAATAGTTGTTAAACTGAACAGTGTCGTATCTTTTAAGTATCCCTGTTTTTCAGCTGTAACAACAAAAGTTATGTTAGTTTGCTCATTTACAGAAGGTGTAACCAAAGTAAACGTTAATTGTCCCTGATCATCTGTTTTTCCTTCTAGTGTGATGTTTTCGTAACTCATCGCAATTGAAACGTTAGCGTCTTCTACAGGATTTGCTTCATGACTCACCCGTACTAATAGTGTAAGATAAGCATCAGATAGTGTGGAGGACGATTCAGAATCAGAACTTACTTCCACTTTAAGTTGTTTGGGTGGATAAATTGTCAAATAGTCGTAATATGATCCATCGGTGAATCCACTTTTTGCGGCACTTGCAATAATCCTTGCATCCGTTATTTCAGTCACATTTGTAGCTCTCAAATAAGTCTCAAAGTATCCAGTAGAATTTGTAAAACCAAAGCTAGATGCAAAAACTCCGCCTTTTATGGAATAAAGAGTAACGTTAGCGTTTTCCACGGGATTCGTGCCGCTTAAAACATTTACCAATACTGGGATGGTGTCGTTATAGTTTGCAACATGGTTGCTGAGCGTAAAGAAAACATTTAATGATGGAAGATTTTCCACAGTTATTACCGTCCAAGCTATTGTGCTTTCGATTCCAAAGTCGTCCATCACTTTTAATGAAGCTATGTAAGTGCCTGTAGTGGTGTAATTATGTGTTACAACTGACAAGGTTGTCCAACCGCTATTTGTTCCGTCTCCAAAATCAAAGAAGTAACTATTCACTTGTCCGTCATCGTAAGAATTAGTTCCCACAAAGGTTATGGGCTGATTTGGGGCTGCTAGATTTATATCTGTCCAAAGAACGGCTGTGGGCGGTGTATTCAAATAATCTATGGATTTTGTAAGGTAAAATAGAAAGTCAAGGTTTACTCCGTTTCCACCAACAGGATTACCTCTTCCATGGGGATTTAAGGACGGATGGTGAGGCCCAGTTTCGTCTCCCCAGTAATTATAAGTGGCGTTCACAATGGTTTCTTCAGCTACATCCATTCCTAAACTGTTGCCAAAAATATCATTAAAATGAACTTCGTGTTCTTCGCCAGCATCATAATACATTCCCACAATGTTGTTTGTTATGTAATTTCTACTAATGCTAGTGCTAGAGTTTGTTGAAATATAAACACCATAGTTATTTTGTGAAATTATGTTATTTCGAATATTAATATTATAGAATTCTTCTGCTTCGATATTTATTCCTGCGTTATTGTTAAGAAAAATTTTGTTTTGTTCTATACTTAATAATTCTACTCCAGTAAAGTTTGTGGCTAAGTTTATGCCATCTCCGTTTGAGGAAATATCGTTATTCTGTATAATAATATAGTCTCCACCAAATATCTCAATTCCCTTAGGATTAGTTAATATTTCATTATTTACAACTTCTATGCTTCCGTTAAGTATCTTTATCCCACTCTCTGAGTTAAACTGCAAAATTGTTTCTTGAATTTTTACAGCACCATTTCCCAAAAGTATCCCGTTCTTGCCATATTCTATAATACAATTCGATAACAAAGATTGCTTGGAAGATTGGTTGTCCCAAAAAACAATAGCATTCCAGTCTCCAGACTCCTTAGTTTCTTTATTTGAAGTGAACCTTATGACTCTTTCATCGGTTCCTGCAGCAACTAATCTCCCTTGAACTATTAAAGAAAATTCTCCTCCAAACCGAACTTCAACTCCAGGCTCTAACGTTAGAGTCACGTTTGGGAAAACCGTAACGTTTTTAGATATAACATATGGGCTATCAACCAATGTCCAGATGGTATCTTGAACAATCAAGCCTTCCATGTATGTTGCCTTTGCACAAGATAAAAATTCAAAACTAGTTAATTCGAAGATTCCTAGACCCATAATTATCAGAATAAATAAAGCCGTAAACTTTTTTTTCATATCTCCACATCCATTCAAGTTTTCAACCTATCCCTTGAATTGTAACTGTTTAAGAATTATGAATTTAGAATATGAAGTAGTGAACTAAAGTGCTAGGAATTTTGAGTAAGAGATTTAACCAAGCCTAATATAACTTGAAAGGAATCTGGAGGAAATCTTTTGAAGTCTTTCACGGCCATAGCCCTCGAAAGTTTCCCGCTAATAAAGCCTGGTGATGACATACCAGATATTGTTGTTGAGGTTGCTGCGAGGAATGGTGTAAAGATCGAAAACGGAGACATTATAGTTGTGGCCCAAAAGATCTTTTCAAAGGCAGAAGGTAGAATAGTATCTCTTGGAAACATTAAGTCGTCAATAAAAGCTCGGGAAATTGCAGAAAAAACAGGGAAAAGTTCTAAGTTTGTTGAATTAGTGCTAAGTGAGACAAACACGATCATAAAAGCCAACTCTGAAGCGTTACTTGTCAAAGATAAACGTGATCTCATATGCATAAATGCTGGAATAGACAAATCAAACGTTGAAGGTGCCAACAACTTTTCGCTGTTACCAGAGGATCCCGACATATCAGCAAAAAAATGTCGCCAAAGGATAGAAGAATTAACAGGTAAAAAAGTTGCAGTGATAATAAGCGACACATATAGCCGTCCTTTTAGACGTGGTCAGGTAAACTTTGCAATAGGGATAGCCGGTATCTCTCCCTTCAAGGATTACAGAGGGAAAGAAGATCTTTTTGGCAACATCCTGAAAGTTAAAAATGTTGCAGTTGTGGATGAAATAGCTGCAGCGGCAGAGCTATTAATGGGGCAAGCAAAAGAAGCGAAACCTGTTGTCATTTTTAAAGGTCTAAAGAATCTAGTGCATCTAAGCGAAGAAAGCAGTATAAGAGAATTATACATTTCAAAAAATGAGGATCTGTTCAAAAACACTCTGTAACGTGAAGAGTTAAGCATTAGCTACGACTTCTTTCAAGCTCTACCAAGAATATCTATTCACTCATAGAACTTTGACCTAGATTTTTGGCTGGTCAAAACGAACTTTATGGCAGCAAAATACGGGAAGTTAACAAACATTTTAACACCCTTAGAAGGAAATATTCGATCTTGTCACTTCCATTTATTCTTCCGCCTCAGATATTAAACACAAATATTTCCATGGACCTCCTGCCATTATACGTTGCAAGAGATGAAACGATTTTAGTTTCAAGCTCGTAATTCAATGGTTGTTTCTTTTTAGGGCAGAATAAAAAGCCTTCCAAGTTGATGCCCTAAAAGGGGACAGCGTTTACACATTTAGCGGCCAACTTCCGAATGATGTTTTGCTTTTAAGGACATGGTTGGCAAAAGAGCTGGACATACAAGAATCACAAGTTATGCAAGGAATTCTCGGAACAGATAAGTTTTATGTAAAAACCTAGAGGCGCGAGCGACCAATTATTATTAACTGTCGAGGGGGCCTAGCAACTTTCTTCTTTTTTCTAATGTAATAAAGAAATATTAGTAAAAGAATAATTGCTAACCCTATCAGGAAAGGTGCGATTAACATTAGGAAAGAAACTTCGAAAATAGGTTTTATTATTATGTTTCCATCTACAAACCTGTTGTTCTCCATATCTACTTCACCCTCAACTACTGTGGCGTTAGCGCTCAGCGTGTAAGTTCCAGGAACCACACCCTGAGTGTCCCAATCAAATGTCACTTCTTCAGCCATAGACGGTCCTAAAGAAATTATAGAAATTGTGCCTACTTTTTTCGAGTCGTAATATACGGTCACATTAAAGCTTTCAGGAGAGCTTCCTAGGTTTACCACTATCATTTTTATGGTCACGTTTTTCCCCACTTTTATTTCAGTTTGATCAGCATATAATTCAATAATTCCTATGTCATGAACAATTGTTGAAGGCGGTTTTACTATCGACAAGGTGCCATCTACCAGCAAATTATTGTTGATGTTCGTTTCTCCAATTATGGAGTCTGCCTTAGCCCAGATGGTGTATTTGCCTATGTTTTCATTAATTGTATTCCATGTAAAGCTTATAGTTTCAATAGTTTTTGCTTTCATCTCAACAAACCTATATGACCATATCTCTGTCATATTAGCATATACAAATGTGTTAAATGTCTCGTTGAAATCTCCAAGATTAGCAACAGTTAGTATTATCTCTACTGTTTCTCCTCTATTAACAATTTTTTTAGTAACATTTAGGGTTGTTATAGCAATGTCATGCTTCTTAACCAAGGCTTGAGGCTTTTTAATCCATATTTTGCCGTCTACAAGTTCATTATTCCCTATTTCTTCCTCTCCTTCAACAGGCGGTATGTTCCCCTTAATAGTGTAGTTTCCCTCAATAACTTGCGAAGTATTCCAGAAGTATTTTAAATTTAAAATTGCGCTAGGAGCAAGAAAGTTCACTTCTAAGATTGTAATGAGAAAATTGTCGTAAAATAATGTGACATCGAAAGCTTCAGGTTCACTTCCGAAGTTTCTAACCTGAACCTTGATTTCGACGATTTCGCCTATTTCAAGTTCTGATGGTTGAGCGTTAAGAAAAGTTATTGCTACATCGTGAATAATTTGAGGCGGTTTGTCCTTTATTTTTATGAGACACCCATAACCTGTGTTGTCCTCAGTGTTTGTTTCTCCTTCTGCAGGGGTTGCTATAGCAATTATTCTGTACTCTCCTGCAGGGGTTGAAGTAGTGTTCCATTGGAAAGCTATCAGTTCTGTGGTCGCTGGTGTTAGATCTCTGATGACTTTTTCTTCTATCAAAAATTTGTCATAATATGTTCTCAGCTTTGATGATAAGGTTGCATTTCCATTGTTTTTTACTGTTACATTTATAGTGACTATTTCCCCTTTAAAAACTTCGTTGCTTGAGCAGTCAACCTTTAAAACTTGTATATCTGGTATTAAGATTGGTTTTGTCAATTCTATTCGGAATGAGTATGTGTTATCAGATGAATCGGTTTCGTTCGGGAAGTTTTGGATAGCAATGTTAATAGTATATTGGCCTTCGGGCTGGCCAGCTGTGTTCCAAGATATGTTAAAGGATTTGGATTGTAGAGGTTCAAGTTTGTTTATGAATATTGAATCTATAAAGGAAGCGTCGGCGTGAATAGATACATAAAAATCGTTTAATGTTGTTGTTCCCTCATTTCTTACTATGACCGTTATTTCTATCGGTTTGCCTGGAGTTGTTTTTTTCGGGATGCTACTGGCATAGGCAATTGCACCGTCGGTGAAATCTAGGTGAATCGGATCATAGATTGTTAACCAAAAGTCTGTGGATATTACAGGACAATAAGCAACGTTTTGGCTGTCTAATGCTACCACAAAAATTTTTGCTTTACCTGGTACTGCAAACTTTGGGATTGGTATTTTTTGGTATAGATACTGAATCTTGCCGTTGGGTGGAACTACAAAATTATTGATGTACAATGAGTTTATTGGAACATTTAATTCGTCAAAAATTGTAATCACTATAAATGCCGTTTTTGGGATCATTGCATTGTTTCTAAAAGAGATTTTGAACCCTACGTCTCCTCCTATGCCGAAGTAAACTCTATTATTTAGTTCGTCATCTATAGTTTTGATATGAAGTAATTCAATTATCCATTTCACTTGAAACGTTAAAATGTCCATGAAGATTTTATTGTTGACCTCAACTCTTCCAATAACTACCCATGTGCCAAAAGACTCTGTTTGATTAATCACTGCTAAAGAAAAATTTATCGTGGCTATTCCGGAACAGTTAGTTTTAGCTACTAAGTGAAATTTGATATCTTGAATAACCTCAATAGGGCCACAAACTTCAAAGGATATAAGTTTTCCACATATTGGACCACCATCTGCTGTGAGCAAAGCATATACCTGTACTTCTTCTTGTGGTCTGAACATGTCGCTAGATTGATTGAAGCCTTTTCCGTTGTAAGGTTCTTTTTGCGTAAATAAATCTAAAGCTATTTTTTGTTCTCCATATGCGAACAAAGGCGAGTAATTTGTTGTGAATGTTGAAGTAAATGTTAAGAATATTATCATGAACCAGAAAAACTTAGGGATTTTCCTCATGGTTGGTTTCCTTCTAAGGCTGGAGTATTAAAATCCAATTTGCTATAGAGTAGACGTATATGATGGTTATCGCTGTGTATATTCCAACGGGGACAACTTTCCTTAGAAGGGTTGTAAACTCGGTTTTAGGCCGCATCCTTTCTGTCAGCTTTTTTGTTGAGAATAGTGTGAAACATGTTATTAGAAAGAATACTGGAGAGGCGATGTAAGGCGATATCCATTGGGATAGAAATGCAACATAAAGGTTTGGCTCAAGAAATGGCGAATATCTTAAGTAGCTTATTATTCTAAGAATTTCTTCTATCAGGACTAGCATAAATGCGAATGCAAAAAAGTTTTTCTGAAATTTTAGAGCAGCGTTCGCTGGTATTTGAACTTTTTCGGCTAGAGGTTTTCGGGATGGTAGTTGTACTAGTTGATAAGTTGAACAATTATGCGTAGTGGGGTTCCTATGTTCCAGGCAAAAGTATTCTTTACAGTATGGACATATATGGGTGATGTATGTTTCTTTGTTGCAGTAGTTGCATCGCATTTTGCCGTCCTTCCGATGACTTGTTGGATTTTCTAGGGGCTGTTATGGTAGTTTCCCTGTTAGATAGTCAATTATGGCTGTCCATAAGGGTAAATATGCTGTGCCATCTATTTTTGCGAGAAGTTCTTGGTACCTTATTGTTAATGTCATTGTTAGGCTTGCAAATCCCATGTTTAACGTTCTGTAAGGATCTTTATAGTTTACCAGCACTTTTCCGAGGAGAATTTTGCATGTTGTTACGTTTGGAGCTGTTTCTACTGATTTTATGCTTGCATAGTCAGCTGATATTTCTAGTAGTATCTCTCCTTCAGTGTAGTTTAAGCTGAAATCGGATAACGTGAAGTTTACTAGCCCTATGTAGGGAAGGATTTCTTTAGCTGGGTCAATAGAAAATTCTGTGGCGAAAACTCTTACGGGTACTGGTATTTGCAGGATGGTGGCTAAAACTATTGTTGCAATTATGGTGGATGTGCCTATTTTCCATCTCCAATTTCCGCCTCCGATCTTAGGAAAAGTTAAGCTTTTTCTGGTTGCTGCTTTCCTTGTTGGCATTTGGTCAGCTTCGGTTGGTATGTGGCCACATACAAGACATTTATAGTACAGTTCGTCTAAAAATCCGTAGGAATCTCTTCTGCATAATATCATCATATTGTCATTACTACATTTAGGACATTTCAAGGGGGTTCCTCCCTTTCTCCTTTAGATAAGAATACTGTTCGCTTTTATTTAACTAGTTATGTAAAAAAATTCCATATTCTATTGGAGGAAATATTGTATCTGCTGAAAGACGATATATCCCTGAAAAACAATAATGCTGCTAGCTAGAGCGTAGTTTAAGATACTTGTAGTAGATTTCTGAAGCTGTGGCACATGTTGCTATAGCAATTATCAGCAAACCGATTTCAAGGCTTGCGACTAGTGGGTTATGTTCGAAGGTCACCACATATGTACTGTTTAGATTTAAACAAAGGATAAAAAGAAAGAGTGCTGATGTTGCCATCGCCACGGATAAGCCGATACAGAATAGAAGAAACTTGAAGTTGTTTTTATTCATTTAAATCGGTCTAGACTGTTTTTGACGAAGGTTTAAGAATTGTGAATTTCAAGTATTTACTTTGAGTATAGATTTTTAGTTTCAGAAAAATGGGAGGGTAGGTTCAGGCGTATAGTTTTCTGAAAACAAGAATGGAGGCTATTATTGCTGATATGGCGGCTATTAATGACAATGCAAGATTTGTGGGCTGTAGTCCTGTTTCTGTTTTAATGGAATCTATTGTTGCATAGAGGGTTCCAACTCTAGTTTCTATTGTAACTGTTTTTCCGTGAATTTCGCTTATCGTTCCTTGTAGAATGCCAAGTGAGGTTTGTATGGCAACTGTGTTTTGCTTTGTTACTATGATTTCATTAATTATGTTATCTAGTTTCGCTGAGATTGCTCCAAGATCAGTACCTGCAAACCCTGCATTAAGGATTGCTATGCCATCTTCTATATTGCCTTCAACACTTTCTATCTTTAACTCAAGATCTTTTAGATCTAGTTCTATTTGACCTATTTTGGTGTTAACGGTTGCAATGTTGTCGTTGATGGCAGTTAAAGTCGCGTTAAAACCATCCAAGGTTTGGCTTACAATAAAGCTAGCTGTTCCGAAGCCGCTTAGTGAAAATCCGTCTAGGGATAATGTTGCATTTACTATTATGAAATAGTTTCCCTTTTCATTTGGACAAATGAATGAAGCTGCATAAACTCCTGTTGATATTTTCTGTGGGGCTAGGTTTTCTATTAGTGTGTTTTCTTGGTATAGTCTGAATGTTATGGTTGTTGGGTCTGTTGCTGTCCCGTCTAGGTCAATTTCTGCGTATACTTTAACGTTTTCTCCGCTGAAATAGAGCGTGCCGGTATTTACTCTTACGTATAAGGGGTCTTTAAGGACATAGAATGGTGTAGACGCTTCGAATTTGTATATGTCTTTTTCAATTGTAGCGTCGAATTGATACAAGAGTATGTCATATTCTCCTGGTGTTAAGGCTGGTACCTTCAAGAATGGAGAACCTATATGATATTGTTGGTCAGCGTCTTGCCAGCACAGCTTTCCATTCCATGCAGGGCTGGAGGGGTCGGGGTATTGATTTTCATCCATCGGGAAGCGATAGGCAAAGGGAAGGTATAATTTGCTAAGCCATGCATAGTCAAATTCGTTGTTTAGAATAAAGCCTTTTTCATATACCCAGTATTTGTTGGGTCCAAAATCTAGAACTAAATAGTAGTTATGTTTTTGTATGGTTGTTTTCTCTGTTGTGCAATCGTATATTTTTTCTATGTATTTGGGTAGTGGTAGGCCTTCTCCGAATATTTGTATGAATTGTCCGCTTAGACCTATTTCGGGATCTGTCCAGATTTTTGTTTTAACTCTGAAAAGGCCTGCCTGTGGATAGTCTGGCATCAAACCGCTTCTGATTTTTGTCTTTCTTTCTTCCGCATATATTGGATGGTATCCTCCATAGCTTTGTGGGATGTTAAACGTGAAGGTGAAGGTTCCTCTTGAATTTGTTTTTGGAGGGTTCTTTTTTGGTGTTACTGTGAGGTTATCGAGTTGGGGTTTCCATTGAAGTTTGATTCCTTCACTGCCCCATTCTATTGCCCATGTGTCGAAGTATCTGCCTTGGCTGACATCTCTATATATTACATCCATTTCTTTGTTTGGAGCGAATCCTTTGCCTGTTATAGTAACTTCGTCGTCTACGTATCCTTCTGTGGGCTCTATCCAGACCCATGGAATGACTCTGAAATCTGTTTCTACTGTAATTTTTCCATCGGTTGCCTTTATCTTGTGGGTGCCTCTGGTTGCTTCTGGAACCTTGAATGTGCATGAAAATGCTCCGAAACTATCTGTTTTTGTTCGGCAAACTTCTTGTTTATCAAAATAGCAAATTATTTCATGGTTGGGTAGAAAACCTGTTTTTCCTTTTACCTTTACTGTAGAGTCTACATGTCCTACTGGCTCTAAATATAAGAAGCATGGGTCGATAGTGTAGGCGTCAATTGGTCTTGCGGGTTTGTACCAGAAGAACATTACTGGTGTTGATTCTTTCTTGTTTTCTGCGTAATCGTATGCGATAGCTACTGCTTTGTGCCATGCTTCGTCTCGAAGATATTTAGTTTTTGTCTTCCACCAATAGACTTTGTTTTTCTTGTCGTATTTCATTAGTCCGACAAATGTGGGTCCTGTTGTTCCTGTTTTTTCTATGTATGTGAACCATAGTTCTACTTTTTTTATGCCCGAAGGATGTAGTCCATCAGGGTCGCTTGCTGTTGCGTTTACCCATACCCATTCTCCATATTGGAATACTGTTTCGTTTTGAGGGTATATTATTTCGACAATTGGAAGATGATTGTCTATTAATATGAATAGCTGGTGGAAGTTTGTGGCTGCAGTGGAGCCTGCGTCCACCGTCCAGACGTCAATGTTGTAGCTGCATTCGCTTTTTGGGCCTTGTGTCATAAATATGTCAAAGCGAGCAGTTTCCCCTTCCTGTATATAGTTTTGTGAGGAGTCTGTGCGGAAGTATAGGACTGTTGGTCTTTTGTTGGGTCCGAACTCGTCTGGTGTGGCGTACCATCCTGTTTTTTGTTGGGTCTTAGTGAAATTAAAATATGAGTTTCCATCGGAGTCTTTCTTGAATACTATTTTTATCTCTTTTATTGGATCTGGACCGTTGTTTTTTACGGTGAAATTTATCCACTTTGGAGTATAACCGTTCCAGTAGTATTCATTTGCATCTCCAGGATGGGGAGGATATGTTGGATCAACTGGAGCTTCTTTAACCCATTGAACCTTCGCGGTGTGTGTTGCAAAGGTAATATTCATTAACATAGCATTAGCAGTTAAAACTATCAATATAATTATGGCTAGAATTTTCTTCATTTTCCCTTCTCCTTTGAAAGGGAAAAAGCTTGAATCATCAATTAAACTTTGTGGAATTATCTTATAGAATAGCTTTCTACATACTTTTAGTCAGGTGCGAGATTCTGTTGAAGTATATGCGTATCAAGAATGTACTTAGTTATGATTATGTTTTTGTCCATGAAATTGTTTATTTGTAGGTTTTCTATTTTTTCTGGCATATTGAGGGTGATTACTATCTTGTCGCCTAGAGCGTGGTTGATGCTTGTTTCTATGAGGTTTTTCAGGCCTAGGGGATGGATATAGTAGATTGTGCGTGTTCTTACGTAGGGATGTGTTATTTTGTTTAGTTTTATGGCTAGCATTATTAAGTTAAGTTTTGGATGGTTTATTTCGTCTGTGGGCAGAATGATTTCGCAGAAGCCTTGGTAGTGCTCTGAAAACTTGAATATGGCGTTGAGTTGTTCAATTAGAAATTCTTGTTGGGTTTGGATGGGGACGATAAATGTTATTGTCGACTTCAATTTCTGTGTACCTGTATGTTTCTTGGGTTTTTGTTTTTAAAAGAGGTGTTCTGGGCTTATAATATGTCGTAATAAAGAATATTTCAATTCTGGAATGGAAGGCTTCCTACATAATGTATAAATTGGGCTTTTCTAGAGAATTATGTGGGGAGAGGATTGGCTTTAGAAGAAATTGAAGCATTCTGTTGGGGTTTAAAAGAGTGCCCAAAGTGTGGTTCTTCTGAGGGATTTTGGCTTGTAGCTAAGTTGAACAGAAGCTATGTTCAGTGCAAGCATTGCGGTGATATACTGGAATTTTGTGAAATTTTTCCTGTTGCTAAGAAGAGCGGATTTTCGAAGAGACTTTTTAGAAGTAGGGGTGTTTGATTAACATGCTTGATTTTGTTTTTACCATTTGTTTTTCGGTTTTATTAGTGCTTTAAAGAATAAGGATGCATTGACGTAGCGTATGAAAAAGTATCTCGGTATTCCTGCCATTGCTTGTTTTACCATGAAGATTTTTCTTGCCTCTATATAAGTTATGATTGTTAGTATTAATGTGTCAATAAGTAGCATCAGTATGACAAATAGCCATTGGAAGGTTGTTAACAAGTATATCATTATAGCTAAGTATATTAGGAAGCTTAAAGATTCGCCTAAAACCCATAGAATTGTGAATTTTAAGCCTTTGCGGATTTCTTTGAAGTGTTTTGGCATGGCTGGTCTCCAGCTGAACCATCTTTCTATTTGCTGGAGGTAGGCTTTGAAAGTTTCTGGGTCTTCTGTGAAGCAGATTGCGTCTGGGTTGTAGTTGACGAGATGTTTTTTCTGGGCTTTCCATGTTAGTTCCAGATCTTCGACTAGTGTGTCTTTTGGTATTCCTCCATTTTTGAGAAGCCACCAGGTTCTCCACATTGTGGCACATCCTGTTAGAACCCATAAGCCCTTATATTTTGTTTGGAGGGGTTTGTAGGTTCTTTGTCCGTATAGGTATTCGACTAGTCTTGTTTTTTGTGTTGTGGTGAAGGTTTTGCTTGGAAGTATTTTTCCGCAGACACCCACTACATCTTTGGAGTAGAAGCCTCGCATTGCGTTGTGGGCGAAGCCTTGGGCTAGGTAGGTGTCAGCGTCTACGATTAGTACAAATGGTGTTTTTACGTAGGCTAGAGCGTAGTTTATTGCGTATGCTTTTCCATGGTTTTCTGGGAAACGGATGTATCGGATTCCCCTTTTCTCTGTGTATTTCTGCAATATTTCTGTAGTTCCGTCTGTTGAGCCGTCGTTAACTATTATTATTTCGTGGGGTTTTCTTGTTTGTCTTTGAATTGAGCGGATTGTGCTTTCTACGGTGTCGCGTTTGTTGTAGACTGGGACGATTACTGTGTATTCTAATTCTGGTGCTGCGCTGAGGAGTTTTGTGGATCTTATGAAGATGCCTAGGAGGGCTAGTCCGAATGGTGTCGGGAATGTTGGTTCGTAGGGCATTGGCCTTTCTCCAGCGTCTCCTCTTCTTTTCTTGTGTATTGAGAATTTGTAAAAGTTTTAATAATTGATTATTCTGGGATTGTAATATTGTCTGTTAAGTAACAAATTGATGATTTGGTTCTAGTCTTATTGTTATGAAATTTGTATCAGAGTGATAGAAAGGGGTTGAATTGTTTTTCTTCGCCTATGGTTGTTGGTGGGCCGTGTCCCGGGTAGACTTTTAAGTGGTCTGGTAGGGTTGCCAGCTTTTTTAGGGAGAGTTTCATTTCTTGTTCTGAACTTTCTGGGAAGTCTGTTCTTCCTATGGAACCTGCAAATAGTGTGTCTCCTGTGAAGATTTCTTTTTGTCCTAGGAGGGATATGCTTCCTCTGCTGTGGCCTGGTGTGTGTATGACTTTTAGGGTTTCTATTCCAAATTTTATTACGTTTCCCTCATGTAGAATTATATCTGCGTTGGGCGAGTGATGTTTGAATATGAAGAATTGAGTGAGTTTTCCCATGATATTGCCTAGCATGTGGGCGTCGTTTTCATGTATTAGTATGGGAATTCCATATTTTTCTTTGATGATTCCATTTCCGCATGTATGGTCTGGGTGGCCGTGGGTGTTTACTATGTATTTTGGTTTTAGCGTGTTCTTGTGGATGTAGTCTAGTATTTGTTCTGCTTCTGCTTTGTTGTCGAAACCTGGATCCAATATAATAGCTTGTTTTGTTTTTTCACAGTTTACTACGTAGCAATTTGTAAAGAATTGTCCTACACTGAACATTTGTGTTTTCGTTCTTTATCCTTCCTTTTTCTGCATTATTTGTTAGTGGAAGTTTTTGTAATAATTTCTTTTAAAGTTTGGTTGTTTCTATAATCTCTAATTCTTTCTAAGCCTTGTGAAACATATCTTTTCGTAGAAATTTTAACCAATAGATGACCTACCCCCTCTCTCTGTTTTTTCTTGAGGGCGATTGTAAGATTTTTGCATTTCTTCATCATTTTTAAGAGCTGTTCAACTTTTGTGCTGTGACTTACATTAAATTGTTTTGTTTTGCAGAAAATATTTTAAATTCTGCAGATCTATGCTTTAGACATGTTTTCAGTTTCTCGAAGTAGCGTTGATGAAGATAGTAGTGAACAAGAAGATGGTCTTGNGNNNNTNNGATCNTTTTTAAGCTTGGTGAGGGGGCACTGTATTTTTTTGCGTTGGGGTGTTTTCTTGATGTTTTTTCAACATTTTTTCCTTGGAGTAATGCGGCGGGTTTAGATTGGTTTCTGCCCCTATCTGTTCCTTTTCCGTTAAATTGGCAACTCCAGCATATTCCTGATAGTATTGAGATTTTATCTGTTAACCTGTCGGTGCGATTTGCGTCTGTTCTTGGGATTGCTGGCTTGTTTTTTCTTGTGTATTTAAAGAGGCGGCTTTTTTCGAATGTTATGTTTGTGATTTCAATTGTTATGTCCTTTGCTGCGGCTATCTTTTTTTCGCAGCTGGGCTGGTCTTTATATTTAGGTGTCTATTTGGTCTTGGTTGGAGCTTTGCTGAAGGTCGGTGGTTTTGTTTTAAAGAATTTAGAGGTAGAAATTGTTTCGGGGAATGTGGATGAAGCTTGAAATTCAATCTGTTTTAATCCAATTTTTTTGTTTTTGTTCGGCTCTCTTTCTTTTTTTCTCTTTTATTTTCTTTGTCAATAGCTTAAATTTAATGTATAGAAGCTTTCCTAGTGGCGAGTACACCTTTATTCGGATAGTTGTTTTCTCGCCTATAACTGATTTACTCTTGTTTTACGCTTCTTCTATTTTCATTTTTTTCTTTACTTTTCTTGATAGGGTTTGGATACATCGGCGTGAATGGGCTTTCGCATTTTTCTTTCCGCTTCTGTTAAGCCTAGTGACATTTGCTTTCCAACTGTTTTCAATTGGAAAGGTTTTGTTGGCGGTTTCCTCTCTTTTATGTTTTTTTGGGATCGTAACTAATCCCGATTCTACTTTTTGGTGGGAAACCAGTTCGAGAGAACGTTTTGTAAATGTTATCGCATATTTGTCAGGAATTTTTGTCATTATAGAGATTATTTCCTTGTTTTTCTGGTTTGTAAATCCCTTTTTTGGTTTTGAAGGGTTTTGGCGATTTTTGTTAGAAATGTCTTTGGTTGAAACACATTTGTTTCATATACCTTATTTCTTATCACCATTTCTAACTTTTATCTTCCTTTTTGCATGGTTTTTAATTTCTTTCTATCAGCTGGTTTGTAGACGCATAAACTTTCATATTCACGTATTTGGAAGAAAGTTTGACGTTGGAAAGCTTGAAGATTTGGATTTGAAGTTTTTGTTTTTAGGGTTTTTGGAGAAGAAACGACAGAGTATACTTGTTCTTTTTCTTTCCGTGTTGCTAAGTTTAGTTTATGGAATTTATACTTATTTTCCCTTATTTTGTGGAGAAAATTTTCTCATAGGTGTGGATACACCGCATTATATAGAGTACCTTGAAGTTATGCAGGCTAAAGATTTCCATTCAGCTATAGCGTATTCTTTTTATAATCTGAGTGATCGTTGGTTAAGTGTTTCAACGCTATATGCGTTCTCGACAATTTTTAATTTGTCTCCTTTTACTGTGTCTCAGTATTGCCCGATGGTTTTAGGTCCCCTGCTGGTTCTTTCTACATATTTTTTCATGCGGAAAGCGGGGTTTTCAGAAAGTTTATGCGTCTTAGCTGGCCTTTTTTTGTCTTTTTCCTCGATCTACATTATGGGTTTGTGTTTTGCGTTTTTGTCGAACATGATGGCTTGGATTTTTCTTCTGATTTTTTCAGGATTTTTTGTCCAGACTTTAGTTTCTTCTTCTAGGTTTTCTTTTGTAATGGCGTCTATAGCTTTGATCGCTGTACTGTTTATGCATGTGTATACATGGAGTTTAGTGATGTTTGTTTTGATTTGTTTTTTGGGGTTTTTGTTTATCAGGAAGGTTCGAATCATTCGTAGTGATGTAGGCTTGAAATATTTTTCTGGGATTGTAGTTTTTAATTTGGTTGTAGAGTTTGTTAGACAATTTCTTATCGGCTTAGGTGGTTTTTCGGCTAGAATGGTTCAAGGAGGAGCCCAAGCGTGGCTTTCTCCTCTTTTTGTTTTAACTTTTTGGGAGTCTTTTTCTAAGAGTTTTATTCGAGATTTTCTTGTTAACCCGTTTATGCTATTTCTGTCTTTTGTAGGTTTCTTGGTTCTTATTCTTGATAAACGAGAAAATAATCCTTCACATTTGTTCCTTAAATTTTGGGTTGCTTCCCCGTCGGTTTTATATCTTTTTGCAAATGACACTGCAAGAACCAGAATTCTGTATGTATTGCCATTTCAAATTTTAGGAGCTGTCGGAATGCTCTATCTTTTCTTTACAATGAACTGTAAGTTTAAAGGATTTTTCGGAAAATTATTCGTTTTTTCTGTTTTTCTGTTTTTTCTTTTGGTTAATGTAAACTTTGGAATGCGTTCTGCTAGTATAATTTCTAATGCTAATTTCTGATATGTATGCCTGATGTTCATTTTTAAAGGAAAAACCTTTTAAACACCACTATGACAAATTATAGAAAGACCAATGTTAGAGGAATGAAAAAATGAAAAAATCTTTAATAGCAATATCAACGGTAGTGATAATACTACTATCCTTCTTAGGACCTGCACTTTACACCCCAACAGTTAAGGCAGATGTAGCCGAATGGTATGATGGAAAGGCTGGTGTACTTGATAGTGACTACTATTCACTTTACCCCTTTGAAAAGAACAGCTTGACCATAGGTTTCTCTAAGTATGGTGAAATGATTAATCCATACACAGGCCATGGATTGAACTACTCTGGCAGAGATCCATTTGCCAACGAAGGCGTCAGCATGGACTACTGGCTAAATGGCTGGTTCATGGATATAAGATACACTCACAGAACTTACAGAGATAGATACGTATGGGCTTACGCCATGTTCGCAGACATGGCAGAACATGGAGGAGACTGGATAACACTCGCTGCGAGTCCAACGGGTGCGCCAAACGGTGGAAGAAAAACAAATGTCATAGCATGGTCAGACCCCATCACCGTCCTATACGATGGTCCTAGACGCTTCGTTGCAAAAATGGTAACCCACATTAACGACACAGATCCTGAAACAGGAAAGTCGTGGAGCCTTGTTGATGTGATCTTTACTATAGTATTCAACAAGGTTAAGAAGTATGTAATAGTGTTTAAGGATGTTAAGTTGACCATAGACAGCAAAATACTTGATAGTCCAGTAGACATACAGTTCAGCAACCGTGGTGAATGGGACTTAGGGCCATCACCAGAGTGGAAGAGCTACGCCCATTTCTATCACCAGGAGCTAAGCACATGCTATGGTGCCGACTGGCACATGTCAAAGAACATAACAAGAGAATACCTATATCACAATATATCCTTCACTGACGGCTATATAGATCTACCTGATGATGTAACCGAAGATCCAAAATACTCATATCCGGTTGTATGGCGTTCAGAACGAGTCTATGTGGATGGAGTATTCCAAGAACCTGGAGTTGACTACACAATTGATTATGATACTGGTAGAATAACTTTCTCTGAAGCACTCTACGATAAAGAACTCCTTATATATTACAAACTTTACAAGGTTGAAGAAGTCGGGGAAGGTGAATACAAACCGATAGCACTTCCTCACCAATATGACCTTGTCCAAATAATTTCAGACGATCCTGCAGCTAGCCGTGTTGTAGGCTTCGCAGCGTTCTGGCCTGTGCTTTCTGACTATACTCCAGATGGTTGGAGCTATGTCTTCCAAACGTTAATTGATGTAGATGACGAAGACATGCTACCCGTACCCTCAGAGCCAGACATACCATTCGTGATAGGTGAATGGGACTTCATGCTTGACTATGCAACAGAAACGCTCAACTGGGACAGACAATTCAGGGGAGTAACAGTCTATGGAATAGTAAACTGGCATGACGCTGATGATGAACAACTAGGGGGTTCAAATGTGATTGACAGAGAAGTTATGTATCAATTGAACGAAGTTTTCAACCCATGGGACCTACGAGACGCTGTCCACAAAGCAACCCGGCGTTGGGTAGAATTTGATTATGCCTCAACCGGCACATTCACCACGACATATGCGCCTGTAATAAACGTAACAGATGACCAATGGGATCAATACTGCGTCTTCTCGGAAAGAGTCATAGACTTAACCGAGAATGAGTTAGAGGCCAGAGTTGGCTACAACTGGATGGGACAAGACACCTACACAGTCACTTACAATGCAGATGGAACAATGACGATCTCTGGCCTGGATGTGGGTCACGACTACAAGATATTGTACTCTACGTTGCCTTACTGGGAGCGCACCGAAGAGATAGTCTTCACATTCTTTTCAGAAGATTCCACTTCATTGTCTGAATCTGATTATGAATCTTGGACTGATCCGCTAGGCGTAACCCACACGGTAGAAGTAGACGACATCGATATTATTGCGGAAAACACAACAACACAGGACTTTGAAGAAACCTTCGCATTCTTCTTGTATGGCTGGGAAACCGATTTCAAGGTATTCAAAGACAGCAGCTACACATGCAGCTGGGACTACTATGAACCTATGGTAGAAGAAGGTACATATGCAACTGTAACACTTGACTTCCTTGATATACACTGGTACATCATGGCTCCACCATTCGATGATGTTCACATCCTAGAGCTAGGCTTCAAAGCGAATGTAACGATTACAATAAGCTTCAATGCCACAGAAAACGAAATGAACATAACGGCAACTGTCACGTTATCTCCGCCAGGTATATATGCAGGGATGGACACACTCTATAGCGCAACTCTTCCTGGACGCTACGAATGGATAATTGTAGGAAGAGATGCAGCTACAATTGACTCTGCAGGCGCAGCATTAGTTTCGGCAGCCTTCAAGAATAAACAGATAGAAATTGGACTTGCTGGCGAGGATATGTGGGATCCAGAAATCGCCAACCAAATGCCAGACGTAATGTACAAATTTGGAACAGGTGACACAAAAGCCGACTACAAGGATGACCTAGGCAGAGCCGCACTAAAAGACGACTGGTGTAAAACATGGCCAATCTCAAGTTCCAACCTAATAGGTGTAGGAGGGCCACTAGCCAACATACTCGCATACTATGGAAACGATTTCACAGATGCTTACTACGACGAAGCAACAGGAGAAATAGTCTCTCTAAGCTGCTGGGACAAAAACACTTATGCATCAAGCACCACAACAGGCTACGCAGTAATAACCACATACAAAGACATCAACGGCACAGTGCTATTGTTTATATGGGGCCATTGGGGAAGAGACACCTACTACGCAACCAAATGGTTCCACGAAGAAGGAATATACCAACTACAAGAAGCCCCACTCTGCCTAACAACAATAATACTAAAAATAGACTACACAACACATGAACCCGCAATCAGCATAGTAGAATGCCTAGGAACAATAAGCGAAACCCTCTGGGTTCACGGACTAGAAGAAAAAGGCGGAATACACGACTGTCCTCCTCCTTCTAGTTAAACCGCCCTAACTCCCTCTCTCTTTTTATATCCTCAATTTTTATGCAAAATTATTTAACGGATTTACGATTCAAACACCATTCAACAATCCTCAAAATTTTCCTTTCAAAAACAGAAGAATCAAACATTAACGCACGTTTTCTCGCTCTCTCAGCCACTTTCTCCCTCAAATTATCATCCTTTAAAAGCCTATTAATTATCCTTGCCGCCTCCTCTACGCTAGAGTAAGAAAATCCGTAGACGCCCTGCTTACAATCCAAAATGTCATACCACGGACCTCCACTCCTGAGAACAACAGGAACACAACCAGCAGCCATAGCCTCAACAACAGCTATACCAAAGGGCTCATGTGGAAGAGTTCTCAGAAAGACTTTCGCTCTAGAAAAAATCTTTAAATAATCTGAAAAAGCTAGATTTTCTAATATTCGCATTTTGTCCTTGACGCCTTCTTGATTAATAGCCCTGTTAAGATTTTTTAAAGTACTCTGCGATCTTATACTGCTTGGACCAACTATAAAGAATTTTGCATTTTCGACAAATTTAGCTATAACAGGCACCTTATACAAGCCTTGTTTAGGCAAAAACCGGCATACATTCAATACTAGATTTTGACGTGTAGCATTTAACTCCGCAGAATCAATTTTGCTCAACCTGACAGGCGGATAAATGACAAAAGTCCTCTTTCTAACAGTTTCTTTAACTATATTTAAAACAAAATTTGAATTTACTATTAAAAGTGCACTGTAGGTTTTATCAAATACTTTAAGCAGAGAATTCCAAAGCTTCCCAAAACATCTTTTCTTTGCGTCTACTGGGAGACGGTATGTACACCTTAAAGGCATTCCATTAACATACGTAAGGTCAGCAATAGAATCTATCTTCTCGCCACACATATTGACCAAAATTTTTTCCCTCTTGACAACCCTTAGAAAAAGTAACTCTACAATGTAAAACATCAACAAAAACAAGTCTTGCAAAATTGCAGGCATCTTAGGCAAACTGCTAAGAAAATACACTTCTTTATCTGGAAAACAGATGTCACCGAAAATCTTCTTCAAAAAAGCCCAATCTGTTCTCTCTATGGTTACAAGAGTTACTTGATGACCTTTCTTCCGCAATGCCTTAATAAGCAACAAGCATACCAACTCTCCACCCCCAGCAATATTTAGGGATATATGCGCTACAATAATTCTCATCTAAGTTTCATCCTAAACATATGGCTACAGTAGATTTTATAAAAAGATATCTTAAAGATAAAAGGTATCCTAAAGATGAAATAAGCGTAAGAAGTGCAATAGGTATGCTTGAAAGTTTCCCTAAAGTATTGAAATGCAAATTAACTTTGTTCCTCGAAAGAATTGAAAAAGGCAATAAGTATGATTATCTTGCGACAATAGCTATCATATGCTATGGTGTTGTTTTCTCCTATTTTACATTGTTAAAACACTATAATTTTAGTAGTTACGCGGCGGATCTTGGCGTTTTCGTTCAATCTTTCTACACAACCCTCTTTCATGGCAGGCTTTTCTACTACACTCTTGAACTTCATTTAAATCCTACTGGTTCTTATTTTGGTATACACTTTAGCCCAATCCTTTTTATTCTTCTGCCAATTTATGCTGTATTTCCCTCAGCCGAATCGCTCTTGGTCACTCAGTCTTTTTTGCTAGCAATAGGTGGACTACCACTTTACTTGATTTCACAAAAGCTATTAAAAAGCAAAAAAGCAGCATTTGTGATGGTAATGCTTTACCTGCTCTATGTACCTCTCCACGGGGCAAACTGGTTCGACTTTCATCCACAAGCTTTTATTCCCGTAATAGTGCTTTTCATCTATTATTTTGCAATTACCCAATCATGGAAGCTCTACTTTGTCGCTACTTTACTAGGACTAATGATTCAAGAACATTTAGTCTACATAATTTTTGTAATGGCAATTTACTTTCTTCTAACAAATTGTTCAAAGAATATCCTAGTCTTTATCAAGCAAAGATGTCCGATTAAAAGCATGATACTGGATATGCTTCACAACAAAGGAGTTCTTGTATCCATTTTAACTATAATGGCATGCTTTGGGTGGTATTTATTAATAAGCTGGGTGAAAAGTTATTTTCCAATAAACCCACTATTTTCCGAAATTTATCGTGCAACAAGCAATTTTCAGGTCCTAGGCTTCAATGGGGACATAATAACACTACCATTTTACATTATTTTTAATCCAGAGAAGACCTTCAATGCATTAATGTTTGATTTTTATGTAAAATTTATATATGTTCTGATTCTCTTTGGCCCACTTTTATTTATTCCATTTAGAAGCAAGTTTTGTCTTGTATCTTTTTTTGTCCTCGGACCAATACTGCTGACAAACTATCTTCCATACTATACTGTAGGAGCCCAATATCCACTTTACCTAATACCCCTTATTTTCATTTCTACTGTGGAGGGTCTTTCTACATTAGGGAAACTTAAACACAGCAAAATCAAAAAAACAAGTTCGTGCGGAGAACTAGTTACAAGCGGAGTAAAAGCACGGAATGCCCTACTACGAGTGATGATTGTGACTTCGCTTATTTTTATGGTTTCAACAAGCCCTTTAAGCCCTCTTGCATACAGTTTTTCAGAAAAAGGCATTCTGTGGTATCCTTCATATGCAAGCATAACAGGTATAAGTTTTGCAGATTCATTACACACAATGTTAGGCTTGATTCCACCAAATTCATCAATCATAACTGTGAACTACATTTTTCCCCATATTGCTTCAAGGTTAGACGCCTACTTAGTGCCTTTTGACTTTGCCGGATATCAACAAGAGGAAAGAAAAGAATTTCTGAAAGGTCAGGTGACTCAGATACTAAATAACACTGAATTTATATTATTAAATTCAATGGCAACAGATTACTGGTCAAATTTCGTATTTCAAGAAATCCTCAATACTTCTTTTGGAATATATGCAACAACTTATTCATTTGTGCTTTTCAAAAAAGATTATAAAGGTGAACCAATTCTTGTGCCAAACGGAAATTATCAAGTTTACAAAGCATACAAAGACTTCGTTATAAATGTTGGACAAATAATAACCGACGCAACTTCTGACAGTGGTTTAGTTGCATTCTCGCAGAAAGAAATCGACAGTGGCACATTCATATATGGTCCATACATTTGTCTACCACCTGGAACCTACGATATAATATTTGAAATAAAGATTTCACAACCAGATCAAGGGCTAATAGCAAAGCTAGATATTGCTGACAACTGTGGTCACGTAATTTTAATCGAAAAAAATCTTTACAGCGTCGAGGTACAAACTGAACAATGGAATAACGTGACTTTGCAACTCTCGATATCGAATTTAAGGTCGGCACTTGAGTTCCGCATTTTCACAACTGGTCTTGCAGATATTTACTTTGATCGTGTTATAATAAAGAAATCAAGAGCGTAACTATCTGCTTTCTAACCTCCTAAACTAAATTTTCGAGTGCCTTTAAATAGGCTACGAACTTAATTCTAAATTTTTCTTCTCCGTATTGTTTGGCAATATTTCTAAGCTGCATTTTCAAATGACGATCTTCTAAACCCACCTTAGCGATTATTTTCTCAGCAGCTTTGCTTGGGCTATCATAAAGCAGATTATGAGGCACATACTCAGGTATCCCACCACTTTTAGGCGCTATAGGNATACATCCTGCAGCCATGGCCTCGACAACAGTGATCCCGAAAGGCTCGTTGAGGCTCAAATGAAGATAATGCGAAAAAGTATTAAATAACCTTGCTTTAGTCTGTTCATCAACATATCCTAGATAATTTATATTCACACCCTTCCTTTTTAGGTTTTGAATTACATTCAATCCTACTGAATCAGCTTCACCTATCACAATGAATCGAACGTCCTTCGGCAATCCTCTGACTATCTTAGGAAGAAAACTTATACCGGTAATAGCTTTTGGTCTTGCAACAATAATCCCAAAAAATTTTTGGTTTTGAATACTTCGTCTAAGCATTACAGAAATTTGAACCGGAGGATAAAGAACGAGGGAGTCTAGACCGTAAAGTTTCTTAATTAAATCCTTAGTAAATAAACTGTTGCTTAAGTGCAAGCAATGACTTTTTTTAGCGAGAAGCCATATCGGCGATAGCATCTCATTTTCATGGAAGGTTAAGGCGATTTTCTCATATAGGCTCAAATATTCTCTACCAATACGACAACATATTCCTGCCTTAGGTTGATGATAAACAAGATGACCAAAAACTGGGAAAGCTGGACTCGATGACGTAATTACCAAATATCTGCGTTGGCAACGTCTCAAAAGTGACTCAAAAACACAACGAAAATGCAATAATATCCGATAGAAATTTTCAAATTCAATAGGAAGATTACTCTGCTTCATTAAACGCTTGAGCAAAAAAGGTACAGATACTTCATGCACTTTATATTCTTGCATTAACATTTCTTCTTTCATGACTCTATATACATACTCGCCACCAGTCCTCGGAGCTAAAGTATCAGTAACACTTATCATTATCACTTCGCGACGAGGTTTCAATTAGCTATCCCTCAATTTTTTCTATCTTTAAAATTTTCTAAATATATATCTCAAACATTCAAAATTTTGATCCACTGCCTAAATATTTTATTAGCATCAAATGCTAAGGCTCTTTCTCTACAAGCATCTCTCATGTCTCCCTTATAACCATTTTTCCAGATATCTATGGCTAGATTGAACATTTCTAAGTCGGTATCCACAAGCCATCCGGTTTTCTTATTTACTATGGTTTCAGAGGGTCCTTGCATATTATATGTCAAGACAGGAGTCCCACATGCTATGCTCTCTAATGGTACATATCCAAAAGGTTCATGGCTAAAAGCAAATAATGTATAAAGCGCGTTAGAATAAAGATCAATCAATTCTTCATCGGTGACTCTTCCTAAAAATGTGATGTTAGGATGTGTTAGCAAATACTTGGGTGTATAATATAGCTTCCCGAAAACTTTCAATAGTACCCCCGCATCTGCAATAGCTTTTATAATTGGAAACTTTCCCTCCTTCCCATAGACTCCCAAATGTGTTAAAACATAATCTTCTGAGGGCTTAGATGACGAAGGCCTAAAAAGAGAACAATCAATAGGCGGGCTAATCACTCCATCAACTCTAATACCCCATTGACGGTACATTGACGCACAAAAATTAGAATTAGCAATAAAAAACTCGATGACTCCCTTAGTTCTCTAACAAACTTTTGCTCCAATTTCCGTAAAGGATGCTTAACAAATTCATAAATGAATCTATATTCTGCCGGCATAATTGAAACCATATCCTGAAAAGCGTTAATCATAATGCCTTGTCCATAATACACGCAAGCTTGAATGATAATACAAGAAGAAGTGTTAACAACAATGTCAATATCGCTAGTTTTGTGAAAAACTTTATGTCTTATTAGACTTTTAAACCACGCATCAAGCGTTGGGAACGAGGGTATCAAAGAGAACCTGTAACCGATAACCTTCACATCAATATTAGACTTTTGCAATTGATCCTTAATTTTTTCATTAATTCGTGGAGTTATTAACATTCCGCTATGATTATTTTTGACGAATTCTTTAGCCAACAAAATAGCTGGTCTTACAGCACCTGCAGTTGTTGTGAGAGGATCTGTAACAAAGCAGACATTCAAGGTAGTATCCAACCCTAAAAATAACTATGTATTATCTAGTGTTAGTAAAATTTTTGACCATTTTTCGATGTAACATTTTTTGTCCAGCTTCGAAGCATTTTCTACACAATGCTTTCTCATAATTGGGGGATATCCATTTTTCCAGATGTCAATTGCCGTCTGAATAATTTTTTCGTCAAAACTTGCAAGCCATCCTACTTTTCCATCAATCACATACTCTCCAGGTCCTTGAAAATCATAGGTAAGCACAGGAGTGCCACAGGCAATACTTTCAAGTGGTACATATCCAAAAGGTTCATGCGTAAACGGGAAAATTGTGAAAAGAGCATTTGAGTATAGATTCACAAGTTTACTCGTGGAAACCCTGCCTACGTAATCAATATTCGGATGATTTAACAACTTTTCAGGAATAAAGTGTGTTTTGGAGCCAAAAGCTTTTATTTTCACGTTCATATCCGCTATTCTCTTCACAACCGAGAATTCTGTTTCTTTACCAAAATACGTAAGAACATAATCGGAAGAAGGATTTGAGGTTGATGGATGAAATACCTCACAATCAATTGGCGGATAAATCACATCATCAACATTTACTCCAAAAAATGAATACATTGAAGCACAAAACTTGGAATTAGCAACAATCATTGCTGAAATATTGGCCATACGGTTAACAAGTCTTCTATCGGCATATTCAATAATAGGCTTCAAAAGATTATAAGCAATTTTGAAGCTGGAGGAAAGCTCTTTTTCCAAATCTTTTAAAGCAAGAGAAAGCGGCCCTTGTAAATACCAAACCGAAGAAGGTATAGTAATTACTTGTGAAAAATTAATCACTATAGAAGACTTACTAATATTACATCTTGAATTGAGTCTCAAAAAGGCTTCTCTAATCCACGTTTCAAACCATATCATTGAAAGACCAGAATTCTTAACAATCAGTTTGGCACGCAAATTTATTGGTGTTATACCACCTTCGCGTAAACGTTCTTCGACTTCCCTTGAAATCATTGGAGACATTATGAAAACTTTGTAACCATTTTCAACCAACGATTGAGCCAAATATAAAGCTGGTCGAATCGACCCCTCTAAATCCAGCATAACATCGCAAGCCAACGTAACATCCATAGCCTAGCTTCCTCTTCTTAATAATTACTAATGATTGAACGTTTCTTTTTATAATACTTTTCATGTACAACCTAATGCTGCTTCAAAACACTCTTCATAAATCCTAAGAATTTTAACACACATAAGGAAAATACAACTAGCCATTCCTTATAAATATCAATGTTAATCAATAAACCAAGCGAATCTATGTTAGACACCAATAACATTTGTAAACAGGAAAAGAGAAACCAAACCATAGGTAAAGATGCATAACAAATTTTGGTACCAGTTTTGACATTACCATGAGAACTTGAAATTCATATGCTGAATTCAGAAACTTTTAGAATACATTCAACATAAATGTTCCCTTTGACAAATAATGAAACAAATCTCTATCAATCTAACTCCGAGAACAAAAATTGTAGAAGCAGCAGTCGGAGGAATTGCTCTCGCTTGGTTTATGGCTTGCCTGCTATCATGGATAATACAAACCACCGCAATCACAAAAATTTCGTATCCTTCCTCTCAATCTGCATTTGTTCTCCTTTTGTTCTTAGCCTTTTCTTCAATTTTCGCGATAGCCATTTCTAAGGCTCTAAGAGAAGGTTTTTACGGTTTATATACGCTTGCAGCGTTTAACATTTTCTGGGTAATCTTTCTAGCGCTCTCATTTTATTATGGGCTTCCACAAATTACCAGCTTTTTCTTCAACGGTGGCATAATATGCCTAATTCAGATAATGATAAGCTACACTACAACAATATTCACATTAACGGACACCGATACACTAAACTTGAACAGAAACACTGCCATTATAATAGGTGCAACTCCCTTCATCGCTGCACTTCTATTCCTAGTAGGAAACTACATAATAGAAATGGGAGAAACACAAATGGTCCTAAACACAAACCAGACAATAGTGATAGCCTCTCTTTTAATAGGAATTACCATCGCCTATGTAAGCTATATCCTACACTCGCATTCCTAAAAATAACACAAAACAAAGAAATCTTGATCGACTGCAACCAAAAGCCCAATCGAATGAACCGTCATTTTTTCAAAACAAAATCCAATAAACTTTTCTACTTGCACGTTTCTATAACATCAACAAACAACAAGTGAAACGCAAATGAACGAAACACCCAGTGAAGCGGTTAAGACGTCATTCACCCAAGAAGACTTTGAAAAAATAACCATCCTGGTCACCGCAGAATTTCAAGTGGAAGAAGCCTTTATAGAACATAACATGCCCACTTATTATTTAAAACAACCACAAGAAACAAAACAGCCTTTTCTGCGGCTACTTAAAAGTCTTAAAAATATGAATCTTATAGCTTTTCTGCGAAGAAAAGACGAAAAAATCGTCTTAAAAGTTGTTCCAAAACCTCCCGCAAAACCAAGCAAAATTTGGATTGGCTGGGTGTTATTCCTTGCCACAATCGCCACTACATTCTTTGCTGGGTACTTAGTGTCCCCTTCTGCCATCAATCCTTATGTGGGTGGTGCATCCTTTACCATAGCTATGCTAGCAATATTGGGCACACATGAAATGGGACATAAACTCACGGCAAACAAAAATGAAATTGAAGCAACAGTCCCCTACTTTATTCCGGGACCCCCTCCTTTTGGCACTCTCGGCGCAGTAATAATGCAAAGATCTCTCCCTCCAAACAGAGACGCTTTATTCGATTTAGGAGCTAATGGTCCAATTTCAGGATTTATTATTGCAACAATAGTAAGCATAATAGGCTTAATTATGCTNGTTCCCTCNGAACCTGTTCANGCAGGAGTAATTGGCGCACCTTTACTGTGGCTCCTCATCGAACAGGGACTTCACAGTCTAAATATGATTCCACAACCTCCACCCAATGGAATGTTGCTGTTGCATCCCCTTGGTTTTGCAGGTTGGGTTGGAATAGTTGTCACGATGCTTAATTTGTTACCCGCGGGCATGCTAGATGGCGGGCACATAACAAGAGCCCTAACCCGAGAAAAATTCAGATTTGTTCTATCAACGTTATCCATATTCTACCTCGTTATTCTAAGAGTTTACATAATGGCGATTTTGGTTCTCTTCTTAAGCATGTACAAACATCCAGGCCCACTAGATGATGTATCCAGTTTATCTACAAGTAGAAAATTCTTGGCAATTATCTTGATAGCGATTTTTGTATTGTGTACTCCACCATCTTTGTTTCTTATCTAAGTTATCTATTCAAGTTGTACTCATTCAGATATCTGTGTTCTCCTCATAAGTAGAAAAGTAGAACAATAACAAATGGGTTTTAATAAATGGATGGCAGTTTAGCTTTCTGGCTGCGGTATAAAGCCTACAAGCTTAATTTTGCTTCCACATTTATTACAAAGCAGCAGCAGTTCTGTTAATTCATCATTTTTAACTTTTGTATCCAAAATCTTATAGATCTCTTCCGTTTCGTCATCAGGCGATATTATGACCCCACATTTTGGACATGGAAAAGCTCCATCTCCATCGATAGTTGTAAGATCCACCGTATACACAAAGCTTTTTTTAGTAGATACCTTTCGCATCATCAACTACACCTCGCCCAACTTCAATTATTGCTTTCATGCTAGTCTACAAAATAATTAACAATTATGAATAGTCAATGTAGATTATAAGTAAATAAAATATGGTTAAGGCGAATAGATTCCCGCAACTTTCGGAAAAGGCACAGCATCCCAAATATTTTCAAGACCACAAATAAATCTGGTCAGCCTTTCCACTCCTATTCCAAAACCGGCAGAAGGTAATATTCCATTTTTCAACATCTCCAAGTACCATCCATAATCTGCAACATTCTCCCCGCTTTTAACCATTCTATTAACCACTCTTTCGTAGCGATACTCCCTTTCGCCTCCTGAAATCGCCTCACCAAAACCTTCAGGATACAAAAGGTCAAAATCCCTCAAAATTCCAGGCTTTTCTTCATGCTCCAAATAATAGAATCCTCTCGCCGTAACTGGAAATTCCATTATCCAAAAAGGTTCCCTATGAATCTTTGACAGAAGTTCTTCTCCATCCCACGGAATTTCCGAGCCATACTCTACATTTACTCCAAAGTTTTTAAGAATTTCAAGCACTTCTCTATATTCATATCTTTTAAAGGGTCTTCTGGGCACTTCTAATTGCCTTCTTTCTTCTCTTAGTTCTTTGCCATGTTTTTGTTTAATCTTCCGGATAACATAACAAAGCATTCTTTCTCCTAAGTCAATGAGATCTTTGTATGTTGCATTTACAACCTCTAAGTCTATTTGTCTAAACTCTGTCAAATGCCGACGGGTCTTAATGGTTTCCGTGGGCTCTAATCTTACATTTGGTGAAAGAGCAAAAACCTTTGGAAACACATTAATCATCATTTGTTTGTAAAGTATCATACTGCTCATAACTTTAAACTCAGTCCCATAATAATTAATGGAAACCTGTTTTGCATCCCTTATTCCCGGATCAGTTACGGGTCCAATAATGGGCGCGAGAATTTCAACAAATCCCTCCTTCTTGAGAAAAACCCTGATTTGAGAAACTATTTCATCTTGAATTTTTAAAATACGGATAATTTCTGGCTTGTTTATTAGTAAATGACGTTTCCTTAACATGTCTATTGAATCGTAGAGCATAAGCCTGTTAAAAGCATTCCGTATGCTATAAATTTTTTATAAATATCCCCGTATTTTTTCCAAAAAAGTTAAGTTTTTAAGTCATTATGATATAAAATTTACAATATGTCATCTAAATTAGACGAAAAAGACATTGCAATACTACATCTGCTACAAAAAAACTGTAGAATGACTGCCAGAGAAATTGCAAGAATCATTGGTTCACCTATAACAACAGTCTTTGCAAAAATAAAGCGAATGGAAAAACAAAAACTCATAAAAGAATACCGTGCAATTTTGGATTCCACAAAATTAGACCTCGGAGCCACAGCTTTTGTCTTAGCATCTTTTTCTTATAGAAATGGAGAAACTTCTCTTTCTCAGAGAATTATCGCTGAAAAAATCGCCAAGTTTCCAGAAGTTCAAGAAGTTCACATAATCTCTGGAGATTGGGATATTCTAATAAAAGTCAAAGAAAAAAACGTAAACTCGATTGGAAAGTTTGTAATAGACAAATTAAGAACAGTTAAAGGGATAGAAAAAACTTTAACTTGCATGGTTTTCGCCACCCAAAAAGAAACAACAGAAATAGTTTTGCCAGTTAACAAAAGGTTTTTGAGGAAAGTTCAGTAAAAGTTATGAATCACTACAAAAATGAGTAGAAAACTAAAGCCTAATGATAGAAGGGGTTTAAAACTGAAAAAGTTTGATGTAGTAGTTGTCGGAGCAGGAACTGCTGGCTGTCTAGCAGCGAAAACAACAGCTGAGGCAGGCTTAAAAGTTTGCTTAGTGGAACGGAAAAGAAGAGAAGAAATAGGTGAAAAAGTTTGTGGAGACGCTCTGGGAGAGCATCATTTAGAAACTTTAGGTCTAGAAAAGCCCAAGGGCGGAGAACTAGAAAAAAGAATTGAAGGCATTAAGATTTATTCTCCTGATTTAAAAACAGTTTTCGCTATTGCCCATGAAGATTTTGTGGGATATTTACTTAACAGACATCTCTTTGGACAATGGCTTTTAAGAAAGGCCCTTGATAGCGGTGCAGTATTACTCGATTCTACATTATGTCTGTCGCCAACAATCGAGAAAGGATTTGTAACTGGTATTATAGCTAAAAATCAAAAAACAACCGAAAAAATCCAGTTGAAAGGCAAGGTTGTTTTGGATGCCAGCGGATTTTTGGCTGTAATTAGACATAAACTTCCTGAAGAAATGGGGATAGAAAGAGAAATTAAAAACGAAGATGTGGAAGCATGTTACCGTGAAATAAGACAACTTAAACAGGAAACCAACGATACAAATTATTGCGAAATATATTTAGACCAGAAAGTGACCCCTGGAGGCTATATGTGGATTTTTCCCAAAGGCGGGGCAAGAGTCAATGTTGGTTTAGGAGTATGTATGTGGAAAGGATTTCCCAATCCTAAAAAACAATTTTATGAGCATATCTTGAAAAAACCTCTTTTCCAAGGATCCCTTCTGCTCAGTGGGGGGGCATGGTATGACCCTACTCGTAGACCCTTGGACAACATGGTTGGAAACGGAGTGGCGATTTTAGGCGACGCAGCATGCTTAGTAAACCCCATTCATGGCGGTGGAATAGGGCCTTCAATGTTAAGCGGTTATCTTGCAGGAAAAACGGTGGAGGAAGCTTTAGAAAATGGTGATGTAAGCAAAAGGTCTCTATGGCCCTACAACGTTAGATACATGGAAACATATGGGATAAAACAAGCTACATTAGACGTTTTCCGAATGTTGCTTTTAACAAGCCACAATGAAGATCTTAGTTATGGAATGAAATACAAGCTCATGACAGAAGAAGATGTTTTGAAAGCTGGTTTAGGAAAAGAATTCCATTTAAAAATTACTGAAACAGCCAAACGTGTTTTCAAAGGACTAAGAAGAATACGATTCCTAAACAGGCTTAGATTAACTGTTAATTTTATGAGAAAGGTCAAAGCTCACTATAAAAACTATCCCAAAGCTCCTGAAACCTTTGAAAAATGGCAGATGCAAACAGAATCTTTATTCAAACAAACAAAATCAAAAGTTATGGATAGCAGAGTAGAAGTGTAAAGTTTGTGCATGTTGCAGTTTTAGCCACAGGAGGAAAAGATTCCACATTAGCACTCTACAAAGCCTTGACAAGAGGATATAAAGTAGAATATTTAGTAACAATGATTCCTTTAAGAGAAGACAGCTGGATGTTTCATTATCCCAATATTCGTTTAATGGATTTGTTTGCAGAAGCTGTAGACATCCCTCTAGTGAAAGCTGAAACCTCGGGAACAAAAGAAAAGGAAGTTGAAGACCTTAAACGTCTAATTAGAAAGCTTGACATTGAAGGCATAGTCTCCGGAGCAGTTGCCTCTAACTATCAAAAAACCCGAATAGAGAAAATCTGCAAAGAACTGGACCTAAAATGTATTAATCCTCTTTGGCAACAGGCTCCCATAAATCTGCTGAATGAAATTTTGGATTTGAAATTTGAAGTTATCATCACCGGAGTTTCTGCACAAGGTTTCACCCTAGAATGGCTGGGAAGAAAAATTGACAGAACCACAATTAAAGACTTAATGAAACTTTACAGTCAATATGGAATTTCTATAGTGGGCGAAGGAGGAGAATATGAGACCCTTGTTTTAGATGCACAATTCTTTAAAAAGAAGATAAAAATTGTTGAAGCAGAAAAGATCTGGCGAAATCAAAGTGGTTATTTTCTTGTTCGAAAAGCTAAACTTGAAAGTAAATAAATTGTTTTAGGAAAAGTTTATTTTGTCGCAGATTGCTATGAATCAAAACCAATGGCGGATAAATGTCCGCTGGAATGTGGCCTTAAGGCTGAACCATAAACTAAAAACGAGGTGAAAAAATGGCATACAAATACATTGCAGAAGCTTGGTCAAAACCAGAGAAATCTTACGTAGACGAGTTAATACGGGAAAGACTGATACAATGGCGTAGACAGCCCACCATAATACGAATAGAAAAACCCACAAGAATTGACCGCGCAAGAAAATTAGGTTATAAAGCAAAACAAGGTTTTGTTATAGTCCGCGTTCGCGTTAGACGCGGAGGCTTAAGAAAAAAACGGCCAAGGGCAGGCAGAAGACCCAAAAGAATGGGTGTCAAAAAATTTAAGCCCGCAAAAAGCCTAAGACTTATCGCAGAGGAAAGAGCAGCAAAAAGATTTCCTAATCTAGAAGTTTTAAACTCTTACTGGGTTGGCGAAGACGGACGCGCTAAATGGTTTGAAATCATAATGGTAAACCCCAATCATCCAGCAATAAAGACGGATAAAGACATAAACTGGATATGTGAAAAGCAGCATCATCGAAGAGTTTTCAGAGGATTAACAAGTGCAGGTAAAAAAGTTAGAGGTCTAAGACGCAAAGGACGAGGAGCAGAAAAAGTTAGACCAAGCAGAAAAGCAGCTAGAGGAGAAAAATAGTAAATATGATAAATGTTCGACCGCTAGTATTCAGAAAAGGCGGAAAACAGCGCAACGGAAGAGGATTCAGTAGAGGCGAGCTTAAAGAAGCTGGCTTAAGCTTAAAAGATGCGTTAAAACTTAAAATCCCAATAGACAAGAGACGGAAAACACTTTACAAAGAAAATGTATCAGCAATTAAGAAACTTTTAGAAAGCCAAAAAAGAAGAAAATCTAAAAACTAGATACAACATTACACTTAACAGCGTGATCCCCTTTGCCCCCTTCTACAATTCCAATAGCCTACATCGACATACGCGTCTTTGCCCATGCAACCGAAGATTCAGAAAAAGTTTTGACCGCAGTGCGAAATGTTCTTCCAACAGAATTAACTGATAAAGTCATTTTCAAAAAAACTAATCTAAAAGGGCACTATGGAAACCCCATAACCCTTTTTAAAACAAAAATTAAAGAAAAAAACGAAGCAGGCAAAGTCTTCGAAAAATTAGCCTCAAGTTTAAGCAATCTTGACAAAGAATTATTGTGTAACGAGATTAAACAGCATCTTGATAGAGGAAATCTTTACATAAGACTTGACAAACAATCAGCATATTTAAACAAGGTTAAACTTTATCATGAAGATCCAATACATTTCCGCATACATTTCAGAAAATCCAATCCAGAGGAAATTGTGAAAATTTGCAAAGATTCCGGGTTACTTCCATGAAAAGAATTTTTGCAGATTTACATTTGCGCCCAAATTTACGAAATGAAATGCAAACTGTTTCTATGATAAGAAAAGCCGCAAATCTCGGTTACCGTCTAATCGCAATACCCATCCCTTTGATTCTCACAGAAGATAAAGTTAGATGGTTACAGGACCTTTGCAGAGAGTCATGCATTGATTTTGTTTCCCGTATAGATCTAAAACCTAAAACGTCTCGAGAACTAATTACCAGTTTAAGAAAACTAAGACGAAGATTTGAAATAATCGCTGTATTATGCGAAACAAAGCAAGTAGCCAGACAGGCGGCCAAGGACCGAAGAGTAGATCTCCTAAACTTTCCGTCGTCCCATTTTCGTAGAAGATTCTTTGACAAAGCAGAAGCTGAACTTGCCTCCGACAGCCTAGCAGCCTTCGAAATCGACATTAAACCCTTAATTACCCTTAAAGGAGCTACAAGAATAAGGCTTATGTCAAATTTACGGAAAGAAGCGATGATTGCCCAAAAATTTCATGTGCCAATAATCATTTCCAGCGGTGTTTCCGACGAACTGCTCATGCGAAAGCCTAGGGAACTCGCAGCTCTAGCCTCTCTCTTC
>MTLU01000043.1 GCA_002010975.1 Candidatus Bathyarchaeota archaeon JdFR-07
TAGAAGCATTACAAAAAGACATGCCGAACTGGAAAAAACAGATAGAAAATGGAAACTTTAAACAAATTAAAGAATGGCTAGTAAAAAATGTTCACAGCTATGGAAATCTTTACGACCCTCCGGAGCTACTTGTAAAAATTACCGGAAAAAAACTACACGTAAACCCGTATCTAAGCTATCTGACAGAAAAATACTCAAAAATATATCAATTCTAACCTCTTTTCAAACTTTAGGTCTGTAGGAACTGCTGAACATATACGAATTAATCGACAGTCTACAAGCAAAAAAGTAGGAACATTTTTATATTTTTCAGGTTCTAATCCGACACTTTTATATATAACTTCAAGACAAAAATCAATAGGAGAGTATAACGTGTCAATACGTGACGTTAGAAAGCCTATTTCGACACAAGAGTTCATCAAAGTATTAACAGAAGCTGCGGAGAAAGAGTGTAAAGCTCGTAGTCTTTTGAAGGGAAAGCCGACAAAACCGACAGTATCAGGAACAGCTAAAATACTTAATATACACAGAGACACTCTATATAGTTGGCTTAGAGAGTTTAATGTCGATTTCAACGAAATAGCAAACAGCATTTTCACAAAAATTTTGTCGGAAACAACAAAAGCCAGGGACAAACATGTCTACCTAATCGGCGAAGCACTAATAGGAGAAGGCAACGAAGTAGCCCATGTAGATCTATTAATAGGCGACAAAACAGGTCCAGTTGGTGAAGCTTTCGCCGCTGGACTTTCAAATCTTTCCATGGGACACACACCTCTTCTAGCTGTAATAAGACCCAACCTTCCACCAAAACCCCACACACTACTTGTGCCAAAAGTCACGGTTAAAACATTAGAAGATGCCAACAAAATTTTTGGTCCAGCACAAGCCGCAGTAGCAAAAGCTGTAGCAGATGCCGTCGAAGAAGAAATAATACCCAAAGACAAGGTAGATGATTGGGTTATTGTATGCAGCGTCTTTGTGCATCCACAAGCAAGCGATTACCGAAAAATATACCATTACAATTACGGTGCCACCAAACTGGCTTTAAAGAGAGCTTTGGCTAAGTATCCATCTCTCGAAAAAGTTTTCTATGACAAGGACAGAGCTAAACATCCCATAATGGGGTTCAAAGTACCACGTCTCTGGAGACCACCTTATGTACAGATTTCGCTTGACATACCTCAGTTTGAAAGAACAAAAAAGATAATATCACAAATTCCAAGAAGCGACAGAATAATACTAGAGGCAGGAACACCACTCATAAAAAGATATGGAACAAAAGTTATAAGCGACCTGAGAGATGTCGCCAGAGACATATTTTTTGTTGCCGATTTAAAAACCTTAGACGTTGGAAAAGTTGAAGTAGACTTAGCATATGAAGAAACAGCGGATGGTGTAATTGCCGCTGGCCTTGCACCTGTTGAAACACTCAACGCCTTCATTCATGAGGCAAAACGTCTAGGAATATATGCTATGATAGACATGTTAAACGTGGAAAGACCTGTAGAAAAACTAAAAATGCTAAAAGATTTTCCCGATGTCATCATATTACATAGAGGAATAGACCAGGAAACAGGCAAAACCATTGGTTTGGAGCTTATCACAGAGCTAAGACAAGCTTTCAAAGATAAGAGATTTCTGATAGCAGTTGCAGGTGGAATTGTACCTGAAACAGCTAGAGAAGCTCTAGAAAAAGGAGCAGACATTATTGTTGTTGGCAGATATATAACTCAGTCAAAAGACATTGAAAGAGCTGTTAGAGACTTTTTAGAGCTAACGCCTACGATGCGAAAAGATATAGACCTTTTCAGAGTACACGTCGAATAACCCACACCACTTCATCATTTTCACTCTTTTCAAATCACTTATACACAATAAAACCTATGTTTAACTAAAATTCTCTAAAGTTAACTTCACAAATCTTAATAAAGGGAGATTCAACTTTCATAAACACTACTGGGAGAGTTAACTGTTAATGGCTAAGTTCAAAGCTATAATTTCAGATCCTGAAAACGGAACCACAAAAATAGTTGAGTTAGAGGAGGCCAGAACAGTTCCCTTAATTGGCAAGAAAATAGGGGAAATAATAGACGGTGCAGTTTTAGGTTTACCTAAACATAAATTACAGATAACAGGTGGTTCGGATAAAGATGGTTTTCCCATGAGAAAAAACGTTCATGGTGGTGTCAGAAAGAGAATAATATTAAGCGGTGGAACGGGTTTTAATCCTAAAAAAGAGGGAGAAAGAAAACGAAAAACAGTCCGTGGGAACGTGATAACTGAAGAAATCGTCCAAATAAATTTTAAAATTATAGAAAAGCCCAAACAGCCTAAAGAAGGAAAAAAGACGAAGGAGAAAGAAGATAAGCCAAAAGAAAAAACCGCAGAAAAACCGCCAACAGAAGAAAAACCTTCATCAGAACATTAACATTTATTAGTGCACATAGATCTAATGCACGATTAACCTATACACTTATTAGGGAAATAAAATGAGTCAAAAACTTTCAGTTTTACCAAAACAACCAGAGTGCAACATTGGCACCATAGGTCACGTAGACCATGGAAAAACTACTTTAGTACAAGCCTTAACAGGAGTATGGGCTGCAAGACACAGTGAAGAATTGAAAAGAGGCATAACAATAAAGCTTGGATATGCGGATATGGGAATCTATAAATGTCCTAAATGCGAACCGCCTCAAAACTTTTCTTCCCAACCAGTTTGTCCGAACTGCAGTTCAAAAGCCAAATTTGTTCGCGCTGTAAGTTTTGTAGATGCACCAGGACACGAGGCCTTAATGGCCACAATGCTTTCAGGGGCAGCCATAATGGACGGTGCAATACTTGTAATTGCAGCAGATGAGCCATGCCCTCAACCGCAAACAAGAGAACATCTAGCAGCAGCCCAAATTATTGGAATTAAAAATGTGGTCATTGTACAAAATAAAATAGACATTATCGACGAAAAAAGAGCTCGTGAAAACTATAAAGAGATAAAAAATTTTGTAAAGGGCACAGTAGCGGAAAATGCCCCTATTATTCCTGTTTCTGCACAACATGAAGTGAATATAGATGCCCTTATCCAAGCTATTGAAGAATTTATACCCACCCCGGCAAGAGATGAGGAAAAACCACCATTAATGTACATTATACGCTCTTTTGACGTAAACAAGCCAGGGACACCCATTGAAAAACTAGACGGAGGAGTCATTGGAGGCACTATAATTCAAGGAAAATTCAGGGTAGGAGAAGAAATAGAAATTCGCCCAGGAATCACCATGCAAAAAGAGGGTAAAACCGTTCATGAATCCCTCTTCAGCGAAATAGTTAGCTTACATGCAGGCGGACAAAGTGTAAAAGAAGCCCATTGTGGCGGGCTAGTGGGTGTAGGAACACTTCTAGACCCATCCTTTTCCAAGGCCGACGGTTTAACAGGAAATATCGTAGGAAAATCAGGCATGTTACCACCGACACTTTCTGAGATAACTTTAGAAACAAGTGTCCTTGAACATGTCGTAGGAACAAAGGAGCTTATAAAAACAGAAAAAATAAACATGAATGAAACCTTACTTTTACATGTAGGGGCTGCAATAACAGTAGGAAAAGTCACCTCAGTAAAAGGCAATATAGTAACTGCAAGTCTTTCACGTCCAGTTTGCGCCCCTGCAGAGTCACGTGTGGCAATAAGCAGAAAAATAACGGGCAGATGGAGACTAATAGGATACGGAATGATACAGTAACATGACAATACAGCCTAAACATGCGAGAGAAAAAACAAAAGTTATCTTAGATTCAAACGCCTTTTTCGTGTCCCTCCAATTCAAACTTGATATTTTTGAAGAATTAAAAAAACTATTAGCCAAAAATTATGAAGCAATTTTACTCTCACCTGTCCGTCAAGAGTTGGAAAAACTAGCCAAAAAGGGCACACCCAAAATGCGGAAAAAAGCCTCTTACGCCTTAAAACTAAGCGAAAAATGCACATATGTGCAATTAGATGAAAATTCCGCGATCACTCCAGATGATGCTATCTTAAAAGTCGCCCAAAAATGGAAAAGTCCAGTCTTTACCAACGACAGAAACCTTAGAAAGAGGTTAAGAAATATAAATGTGCCAGTTATTTATGTGAGGCAAAAATCACGGTTAGAAATTAACGGGAGGCTATAACTCTTGTTTAAACTGACAAAACTAGAAGACACAATTCGCATACCCCCAGAAACTTTTGGAACCCCCTTAGAAACTGTAGGCCATCAACAGGTTAGAGCAAAATACGAAGGAATAGTCAACGAAGAATTAGGTTATGTAGTAGCCGTAACAAAAGTAAAAGTAAGCCCTGTCGGAAAAATAATTCCAGGAGACGGAGCTACCTACCATAAAGTAACCTTTTCTGTACTCACATTCTATCCAAAAATCCAAGAAGTAGTAGAAGGAGAAGTTGTGGAGATTGCAGATTTTGGAGCCTTTGTGCGAATAGGTCCCGTCGACGCCTTACTACATGTTTCCCAACTTATGGATGACTTCATTTCCTATGATGAAAAACAAGGAGTGCTGCTAGGTAAAGAAACAAAAAGAAAACTTACAAATGGAGACCAAGTTCGAGTACGTATAACAGCCGTTTCTCTTGGTAAGGCTGGAAGCACAGGAAAAATAGGAGTAACTGCCAGACAGCCCTTCCTAGGAAAACTTGAATGGATTAAACAGGAAGTCAAGAAAGCAGGTGAAGAAGAAAAGAAAACATCCGAAAAAACGGAAAAGAGTGATTAGATGATTAAAAAAGCTTGCACAAACTGTAATTTCATAACTAAAGAAAACGTTTGTCCCAAATGCAAATCCTCATCATTAAGCGATGACTTCAGCGGTTTGGTAATAATTTTCGACGCGGAAAATTCAGTCATAGCGAAAACCATGAAGATCAAAGAAAAGGGCGTCTACGCATTAAAGGTCAGATAAGTTGAAGATAAAATATGTCCTTACACCACAGCTCAGATTAAAGCTTAAGCAACCGTTAGGCAAACTAATTCAAGGATCCTTTGAACAAACAATACCAAAACTAAAAAAGTTGATAGAAGAAGAAAAACCTTCTAGGATCATATCTGTTGGCGACATAGTTTCAAAGAATCTTATGGAGTACAGTTTTTCTCCGAGTCTTCTAATAGTGGATAACAAGGTTATGCGGAAAGAAATAAAACCATTTACATTGAAAACAGAAAAAACCATTTACACTAAAAACCCGCCAGGAACAATAACCACCGAAGCATCAGAGACAATAAAAGATTCATTAAAAACTAATGAGTGCACTAAAATAGTTGTAGAAGGAGAAGAAGATTTACTTGCTCTTATAGCGATTCTATACGCCCCAGAAAATTCTCTGATCGTTTATGGTCAACCTCGGCAAGGAATTGTAGCAGTTAAAGCAACTCCAAAAAAGAAAGAAGAGATTGCTGCCATTCTAAAAACTATGGAAAATTTTCGAAAAGCTAAATAGTGAGAGAGACCTATCAATTTTGCTACAATAGTGAATGTTATGAAAATAAAAATAGTGTCACAAAAGAAAAATCCACTGTTAAAAAGAAATGAAATACAATTTCAAGTGGAACATAGCCAAACGGGTAGCACACCTCCAAGAACAGAAGTAAGAAAAGCAATTGCAAACATTCTAAAAAAAGATGAAAATGTAGTTTTTGTTAAGAAATTGCAAACTAAGACAGGAAGTGTCATAGCTGTTGGCCTTGCAAATGTTTACGACTCTTTAGAACAAGCAAGACTTATAGAACCCAACTACATCATTAAAAGAAACATACCGCCAGAAAAGAAAGAGGAGGAGAAAGAAAAAGAAAATGTCTGAAGAAGAAAAAGAGGCTCCCATAGAGGAAAAAGAAGCTGAGAAGACTGAAAAAAGAAAAAAAGAAGAAAAAGGCGTTTTTACTTTATATAAGATAGACGAAGGAAAAATAACAAGGCTGCGACCCACTTGTGAACGTTGCGGCCCAGGATATTTTATGGCTGACCACGGTGACAGATATGCTTGTGGACATTGCGGTTTTACCAGATATAAACAAACTGAAAAATAAACATCTTTAAATGAAGCATTAACCATATTCTAAACGATTTAGATGTTTAGAGTGAACGTTTCAATTCTTAACATATCCGCAGAAAGATTTTGGGACATTAAAAAACCCATTCCACCTATTCAAATAAACTCGAACCTAAATCTAACAGGAATGGAAAAGAAAGCTGAAAACACACTAGAAGTTCCTTTTGTTTTAACAATTAATTACAACCCTTCAATAGCCCAAATAAGCATGAAAGGAAAAGCCTATGTAGTAGGTGACAAAGGCGACATAGAAAAAGTGTACAAAGGATACGAAGAAAAGAAACCTCCACCACCAGTTCTCGTACAATCCATTTCTAACATTGTTTTCATAGAATCCGTAATAATATCACGAACGTTGAACATTCCGCCTCCTATTCCTCTGCCACAAATACCACAAATTAAATCGCCTTACAAAAAGAAGGCAAAAATCGACTACAGTGCGTGAAGGTTAGAAAGATTATCCTAATTTTACTTTAATGGAACATACATGGATGAACGAGAGGCTCCGATTCCTGGAGTCCCATGTTTAACTGGTTTATTTGTAATGGCAAATTCTCCTAAGTAGTGACCAATCATTTCTGGTTTTATTTCAACAGGTATAAACTCTTTTCCATTGTGAACTAGAATTGTAAGCCCCACCATTTCAGGAAGGATAATCATGTCTCTAACATGGGTTTTCACAATTTCACTTTTACCTTTTCTCATGGCTTCTTTTACCCTTCTTATCTTTTCAAGAAGTGTTCGCTGCTCTAGCGTTAAACCACGATGGAGGCTTCTTCTCTGTCTTGAAGGAAGTAAGTTAATAAATTCGTCCATAGACATACTTTGCAACTGATCTAGTGCATATCCACGATACATGAATTCTCGAGGCATTTTTCTTCAACCATACCAAAATTGCATCAGAGGCTATAAATCTTCCCACAGGTTTAAGTTCTTCTTCTCTTCTTTTTCTTTCCCGCACCTCTTGCGGCGATCAATCCAACCTTCCTTCCTGGAGGAGCACCATGTGAAACAGTTGTAACTTTTCTGGCACTTCTTTTGCTACTTCCAAACGGGTGCACAGCTGCAATCATAGCTCTCCCCCGTGTTCTAGGATACTTATGTCCTTTCGCTCTCATCAAATGGAATTTTGCTCCTGCTTTCAAAAAGGGTTTTTCTGTTCTACCCGAACCAGAAACAATTCCAATGGTTGCTCGGCAGTAATCATTTATATATTTTGTTTTACCTGATGGAAGCTTAACTATTGTTCCTTGATCGGTATGTGCTACAACAGTGGCGTATGCCCCGGAAGATTTTGCAATTTTCCCCCCATCTCCAGGTTTTAATTCTATGTTACATATCATAGTACCCTCTGGGATTTTTTTGATAGGCAATATGTTGCCTATTTCAACTGTAGCTTTCCCACCCATCTGAATCTGTTGACCTAAAGAGACACCTTCAGGCACTATAGTATAGCATGATTCTCCATTTTCGAATCTTACCAATGCTAATGGAGATCCACGCCCAGGATCATGAGCCAACTCTTCAATAACCCCTTTAATTACCGTCTCAAAATATTCGTTAAGTGCTATGTCTAGGGGGTATCGTGCGGGAGCTACTCTTTTATGAGTAGAAGCCTTAAACTGAGAACCGCCACGACCACGCCTTTGAACCCGAATTCTTTTTCCCATAATTTTTCACCATTAATAAATCCTAAAGGATTCCAAGCTTAATAGCCACATCCGCTGCCTTATATTCTGGACGAAGCTTAACAAATGCCTTCTTTTTGCCCCGAGGTGTAATTAAAAGGTTCACTTTTTCAACCTCCACTTCATAAAGCTGCTCCACAGCCTTTTTCACATCGCTTTTACTTGCTTTAAGATTAACTATGAAAACAAGTTTATTTTCTTGCTCAACCATGAGACTTGCAGATTCTGTCATTAAAGGGTAAAGAATGACTTCGTAAGGGTCCATTATGCCATCTCGCCTTCCCCATACAGCTCGTTTAATTTTTCAATAGCACTATCTGTCCAGATTGTAAGCCGCCCAGGATGTGTTCCAGGAGCCAGCATTTCAACACTTAGATTGTTAACGTTGACAGCATCCACTCCGGGTATATTTCTTGCAGCTTCTAATATGCCCCTATTCTCAGCAACGACAATAAGTGGGCCTTTAGCCTGTTTTATTTTTCTACCTCTTCGTTTGCCTTTTCCAGCACGGATTTTTCTACTCTCTTTAACACGATAAAGGTCTGAAAGAACACCAAGGCGTATTAGAGTTTCCTCAACCTCTTTTGTCTTCTTCAACTCTTCCAAATCCTTTGTAACCACTAAAGGTATCTGAGGAACGTCCTCAGTAGAATGCCCCCTAGAGTTCACAGTTTTTCTCGAAGACGTAGCCGCTATTGCAGAAAAAAGTGCTAGGCGTTTCTCTTTTTTGGGAATACGTTTGACAATTTTCTTTTCAGAAGTGGGTGGATGAGCTTGTCTTCCACCCACAGTTCCAGGCGCGAGGGCACCTCTTCCTCCAGGACCTTTAACTCTTGGGATTCTAGCTATGCCTAAACCTACACCTCTAGATTCGGCAGTTGTCCTTTTTCCAGCCAGGGGGTCTCTGCCTTGCGGCTGTCTGCGGTTAGATTGGATTGCCAAAACAGCGCGTTTTATAACATCCGGCCTTATAGGCGTTTCAAATATTGCTGGAAGTTTCATTTTTCCAACAGGTTTTCCTTCGAGGTTAAAGATTTTCACTGTCTTAGCCATCCTATGTACACCTCTATTTTCCTTGGGGTGATTCAAGGGACACATATGTTATTTGACGTGGTTCTTCTGCAAGCTGTTTCGGTGGACGCACAGCATAGCGTAGTCGTATTGGACGTTTCTCTGGACCAGGGATGCTTCCTTCTATAAGCATGTAGGCACCTCGAATTATGCCATAGCGTATGAAACCGCCCTTAGGAGTGATTTCTTTTCCGTCGGTTCCGATTTTCAATATGCATTTGTTGTATTCGGTTCTTTGATGGAACCCCATTTGCCCGGCTCTCGGCACACTATACATAACACGAGCAGGCTTCCAGGGACCAAGAGTGGCCACACCTCTTTTGGTTTTCCTTCCCTTATGTTGAAGGATTGTTATACCCCAACGTTTTACAGGTCCTTGAAATCCTTTTCCAGTAGAAACTGCTATTACGTCTACATATTGACCTTCCTTGAATATCTCTGCAGGAGTTACTGTTTTTCCAAGTAGACCTTTTGCATACTCGAATTGCTGTGGGATCGTTCCGCCTCCTATTTTTATTTCCGCCACTTCTGGTTTTTTCTTGGGAACACTTGCCTGTTTTGGCTGAGTTATAGCAATAACGTGAATCCGATCTATTTTTTCCAAATTCTCTGCGATCTTTCGAAGATTTTCTTCGGTGTTGAACTTTTCGGGAAGCGTAAATACTCGATCAAGTTCTTTCGGCGGATTTTCCATCCAAGCTTCAGTAAAAGTTTGCAGACCGTAAGGAGTTTTGGTGTATGCTCTTACAGCACATATAAGCATAGGTGGTGTTTCCAAAACGGTTGCAGAGCGAATTACCTCATTTCCATAATTAGGTGACCGTTTTCTATTTGCTATCGCAAAAACATGAGTCATGCCAGCTTTATAACCGATAAAACCTAGAAGTTTTGGTGTATCGGCTTCAATTTCCGGCCAATAACGGACTCTAGCAAGTAAACGTTTAGCGCGTTTCCTAGGTGAATATGCAAGGGATCCATGTTTTGGCGCATGCTTTTTTCTATGACCCATTGTTCGTCCGCTTCGCGTCTTTTAGGAATAAAAACATTGAGTTATAAACGTTACCATTCAGACCGACTTTTAGAGTGGTTAACATTTCGGGCATATATAATAGGAGGATGTGCTTCCTGTTCCGATTTTTTCTATGAGTATTCTGCAATTTGGACACAGTTTCCTGTTTCGTACCAACAAGGATTTCGTTTATAGTAGATTGCCAAGCAATAACTATTATTTCCGTTAATTCCATCGGCAGTTTTCACAATCCAAAGGAAAGCTATATCCTTTCGTCTAGGTAGCAATAGCCCGAATCTACCTTGTTCTGCATCTCCTTAATCCATTTATCAATGCCAACGGATTTTATTTTCCTCAGTCCTTCTAATGCTTTGGACCCATATCTTTGAACTTTTTCACAAGTCTCCATGGAATCACATTTTGCACAAGTAGCATACTTCTTTTTTTGGGCACATGAGCGCACTGCACAATTAGGATCTCCACCCCCTGCCGCACATCCTGGGCATTCTCCAAACAATTTTACCAACCCGCTCATTACACTTTCGAATTCTGGATAATGTTGGAGAGTTGGCTCCCATTTAACTAGTTCTGGCATAATCTTGTCAAACCCGTAAGCTCTTATGACATTTAGAAGGTTTTCAACAGCTTCTTTTATTTTTCCTTGATATATTCCGCAGGCGCCACAAAAGTTTTTCCTTATCAATTGTCCAGTTGAAAGCCATTTCTTGTAAGAAACCAAAAAGAATTAATTTTTGCTACACACTACATTTTAAAAAAGTAGGATAGGATTGATGTGAAAACATATTTGAGTATAATATTTTACAGTGAAGGCACAAACCCTATAGAAGTTGTCGAAAGACTTCGTTCTTTAGGATTTGAACCAGTTAAAGGAGTTCATGACCACGTCTATGACTGGGGTAAACGAAAGGTAGATTTAGATGATATACTTAAAATTGCGAACTCTGTACATGAAACTCTGAAAGGGCTGAAAGTGTTCTATAAATTAGAGACGACGGAATAATTTAGTAAAAAAGTTTAAGGATTTTTTCAAAAATTTTTTCGGCGCACTGTAGTGGCAGAAATTTTGTAGTGTTAAGCGTTATTTCAGGGTTAATTGGTGGTTCGTAAGGTTGCCCAATGCCAGGAACTGTGGAAGCTTTCCCTTCAAAGGCTTTAGTGTAAATCTGCTTCGGCGCTCCGTATGTTTTTTCACGTTTAGATTCTCGTTGAAAACAAACTTCTAAGGGACATTCTAAGTAAGCTTCCATAAAACGTGAAATTTTTCTTCTTGCCCTTTGCCTATAACTTCTCAAATTGCCTGTTGCGTCAATTATAACATTCACCCCGTTTTGAACCAAGAGCTTTGCAATATAAACTAGGGTAGCGTACACTATTTCACGTTCTTCAAGCGAGTAGGTTGGTCGTGGTGTTAAGACCTTGCGCAAAGCGTCAGAAGCCAAAATCTGAGCATGAATCCCTTTTTTCTCAAGAAGTCTGTATAAAGCCTCTGACACAACGGATTTTCCACTACCGGGTAATCCAGTTATCCAAACACACCAACCGTCTTTTGGCATATTAGACATCTACACTTACTGACTAAGCTCTTTTACCTGCAAGTATCTTAAAAAAGAAAGGTTTCCAATTTTAAACAAATGACTTCTACATTCACAGTCACATGCTCCAAATCCTTTGATAGGTATACCTGTTGCATTAATTTTCTCTGCAATACGACATTCTTCTTTCTTGTCTGCTTCTTTGACGTATACTTTTAAAATTTCTGCAGCATCATTACTAAGTAAGTAGTCTATATGCCAAAATTTTCGTTTGTCTCTTTTAAAATGTCTCGCTATACGCTTATGTAGGCTACGTTGTGCAGAGCCGACATAAACATAAAGCCCCTTATCAAAAATAGCAGTGCCTAAGGCACCTACTTTGACAGTAATCTTCTTATTTACAGAAATGAGCAAAAGATAAATTCCTTTCATCATGGACGCTTATACCATTTCAAAATTTCTTTAGCAGCTTTGCTGGAATAGCCTATCTCCTTAAGAAGTTTCTCTAAATTCTTGACTAATTCCTCATCCAAGCACAACACCACAGACCTATGAAATATTACAATGAAACCTATTTATTCTTTAGTTCCAAAGAGAAATAAAGTAAGCTATGCGGAAAAATTCATCAGATAGTTATCACTGAAGATACAAGTTTACGTTTTCTAAGTCAAATTTTTCGATTTGCAATACATTTTTAATGAAATTAAAAAGTTTAACACGAACACTTTGGGTAAGACTCGGATACCAAATAGGTGAAGCAACGACCAAACCACGCCAAGCATAAAAGGGTTGGATCACTTCTAGAATTTCATAATCATCGGTCTTATGCAAATAATTTTCCCAAAAAAGCTTAAACAGTTTCTCGAAAACCCCGAACATTTTACCATATTTTCGGACAGAATAGAAAATGTAGTTAATCGTCATCGCTGCCACATCATCAGCAGGCTCGCCCCACTCTCCACGGCTGCGATCTAAAACAGTAAAATTAACATCATCGTGAAACATAATATTCCAAGGATGAAAGTCGCCATGAACTTGGCTAAGTCTATGGGCTTTACGCTTAAGTCGCCAACGCCACACCACGCATTTTTGTTCGATATCGATCAATGTTGACTCGTCAACGAAATTGAGGTTAGGTGGATAACTATCTAATAAGCCCATTATACATTCACCGTGTCCAACAAGCTCTCGTGCCCGTCTAATATAAAGCCATGGAGCCTCGTGTTTGACACTATGAATTTCTACAAGATAGTCAGATAAAGCGGCGCATCGCTTTTCATCTATTTCAGTTAATTGTTCTTTATCTTTAATTCGATCTAAGTCTTTATGGTAAAGTTCACCCTCCACATATTCGGTTACAATAAAAAATTCGCTGCAATCTCCCAAAGATTTAAGAGATTTCCTTTTATAAGTAAAGGCGCCCACATCCACTGATCGCACATGACGAGGCAGCTTGTTAAACGCTGAGTGCTGCCACAGCAAAATTTGTGCCCTGTCAGAAAAATGATCGTGCCCAAATCCCTCTAGGCGTAAAGTTTCTAAAACCACCTTTTTAATTTCACCATTCACACGAAACTCAATGATGTAAGGAATTCCATAGCCAAAGGCTTTCAAGCTCTTTAACGCTTCCTTCTTTTCGCAACCAAGCCTCCAAATACCACAAAGTTCTATTTCCTTCTCATAGATGGAAGAAAGATACTTCTTAACACTTGTTTCAGAAATTCCAATTAAACCTTTACTCATTTTTCCACTTCCAAGGATCCATTAACAACTAAATAAAAGCAGTACTTAAGCTATGAGCAAACTGTCAGAAATGAAGGAAAATGTTGAAGTGCTTCGAGAAGTTGGCGAGAACAAATATGAGAAAATCAAGTTATAATGCGAGTTAAAAGCCAACGTTAAATAGACGTTTTCAGAATCTCCATAAGGAAGGGAAATGGATGAGTGAATTTAAAGTTAAGAATTCAACGTTAGCTTCCAAGGGACATTTACAGATAGAATGGGCTTCGAAGCGGATGCCAGTTTTAAGCAAAATTAAGGAAAGATTTGCAAAAGAAAAACCCTTAAAAGGGCTAACTTTGGGTGCCTGTCTCCATGTAACAAAGGAAACAGCAGTTCTTGTCGACGTTCTTCACGCTGGCGGGGCTAGAGTTGCTTTATGCGGTTCTAATCCCCTTTCCACTCAAGACGATGTAGCTGCAGCTTTAGCAGAAAAAGGCATTCACATTTTTGCATGGCGAGGACAAACAACAGAGGAATATTACTGGTGCATGAACCAAGTGATAGATTATGGTCCAGAAATAACACTGGACGATGGTGCAGACCTTGTTAGCACCATTCACAACAAAAGAAAAGAAGCACTACCAAACATCAAAGGTGGAACAGAAGAAACCACAACTGGCTTAATGAGACTAAAAGCTATGGAAAAAAGTGGCGCATTAAAATATGCAATAATTGCAGTAAACGATGCATACACAAAATATTTGTTTGACAATCGCTACGGAACCGGTCAAAGTACTATAGATGGAATCTTGCGAGCTACTAACATTCTTTTGGCGGGGAAAAACTTTGTTGTTTGTGGTTATGGATGGTGTGGAAGAGGGTTGGCTATGAGAGCCCATGGAATGGGAGCCAACGTAATAGTAACAGAGGTGGATCCTTTAAGATCCCTGGAAGCAGTGATGAATGGTTACCGTGTAATGCCTATGGATCAAGCGGCTGAGACAGGGGACATATTTGTAACAACTACAGGCAACATAAACGTTATACGAAGCGAACATTTTCGAAAAATGAAGGATGGCGCAATACTCGCAAATAGCGGTCATTTCAACGTTGAAATAGACATAGAAAGCTTGGAAAAACTCACCGTTTCAAGGAGAAAAATAAGAACGAATCTGGAGGAATATTCTTTAAAAGATGGAAGAAAAATATATCTTCTGGCAGAAGGAAGACTTGTAAATCTAGCCGCAGCTGAAGGGCATCCGTCTGAAGTTATGGATATGTCTTTTGCAAACCAAGCTTTATCAGTTGAATATCTGGCTAAGAAAGAAAAAATGCTGCCCAAAGTTTATCCAGTGCCAAAGGAAATAGACAAAAAAGTGGCAAGCCTGAAACTTGACTCTATGGGTATAGAGATTGATAAATTAACAGAAGAACAAAAAGAGTATTTAGCAACGTGGGAAATGGGAACTACATAGTTAATTAGCCAATGTCGATGGTAAACTTTAAAAAGAGAATGCAAGTAAACATGGCATACAGCGGAGATGAAAAAATGGTTAGTAAAGATCAGGCAATAGGTGGAATTATATTCATAGTGTGTTTAGTTATAGCACTCGTCTATTTGGTGACACTCTTCTATCCACAATGGCTGGAAATTGTCGGAATAAGCGTGAACACTAACTGGATCCACAATGTGCAATTTTGGGTCATTGCAATACCTGTATTCATTGCTTTTATAGCGATAATGGGGATTGGCGCTTGGATAGGTTGGACAATGGCAACCACACCACCTCCCAAACCAATAGAAGAAATCACAAGTGAAATTGAAGAAAAAACTGAGATTGAAGAAAAGGAAGAACCTGCCAAAATCGAAAAAGAAGAAAAGAAAAAGCCTACGAGAAGAAAGAAAAGCGAAAAATAGCAATCAATTTTCCAAAGTTTCTTCCATTGTATCGACTTCCTTCCATTTTAGTTGCGCAATTTAAAAATTCTAGTTTACATCATTCTGAAGATAAAATTATTCGAAAGAGAATTAACTTTTACAATGCAAATGTTTAAGGGGAAGCTAACTTTTTAAGATCTTCCTCCCCTTCCGCGTAACCTGAAGCTATTAAAATATCGCCCGCTTGAATCCTTGTTTGGGGTTTAGGTCGAATACCTTTATCACCTCTTCTTATAGCTAGAATCCACATACCAGTCTCCTCTGGAACCTTAGCCTCGCGTAAGGTCTTGTTTACAAGCGGAGAGTTTTCAGACACAGTTACGTATGTAACCGTTTCTTCAGCTTCCTCTATTGTAAGTTTCAGCACTGGATGCGGGGCTATTTCTCTTAACACAACCTCAGCTATTTCTGCAGCAGCATCCGCAATTTTCTCAGTTACAACTCCCAACCTTATTAACCCAAGAAAGCCTCGAGCCTCCTCCCTTTTAAATCCGCTTGACAAAACCAGTAACTCAAAATCTGTGTGTAATCTATCCACATATTCCTCTAGTTTCTCCACTTCTTCAGCTAATTCCTTACTATTCATTAACAAAGACGAATAAGCCAAATCCATCATAAGCTCAGAAGTATTCTTTAGTTCAACAAACATTTCAACTATTTTTTCAAATTTTTGTCTTCTCTTAGACATGTCGCTAATCCTCCAGTCTGCGCCGTTTCCCTTCACACAGTTCCTTGAATTCTTCTAAACCAGTAGAAGTTCCGCGGGCAATGAGAATGTCTCCAGCTTGGATTTTTTCGTTTTCTTTAGGATCGATTATCCATTCTTTGTTTCGCCGAATAGCGATCACATCAACGCCCATTCTCGCTGCCAGCTCTAATTCACCTATTGATTTTCCAAGTAAGATAGATTGGGTTGCAACTCTAACCCTTGTTAAACGCTCTTCGACTTTTTCGAAAATCTCTCCAACTATAGGATGTATTCCAATTTTTTGGGTAACTATAGCAGCTATATCCGCAGCAGCGTCAGAGATTTTGTCAGCTGCAGAAGCCACGGTAGAAACTCCGGCCAAAGATTCCGCTTCTTCAGGATCTCTTGCTGCAAGCATTATCTCCATTTCAAGCAGGTAAGATAACAGGTCTACTCTGTTTTCGAGTGCTAGTACATCTTCTGCTAATTCTTTATCATTAAACAGGGCCGCAGAATATGCTAAATCTATCATTAATTCTGAAAGATTTTTCATCTCAAGGAGAAGTTCTCTAACAGGTACTGGGCGATACTCTATCTTTTCGAAATAGGGCATATCTTTGAGGTCGCTCCAAGTTGAACTATTATGAAAGAAGTATTTTAATTTATTAGTCTTTTCCAAAAATTAGCCAGTCAAAAAGATTGCAGCAAGCAACGCTACAGTTGTGACACTGTCTGCTATAGAACTTTCAATAGGAATGACAAAATTATCAGGATCTAAACCTTTCTTAAAAGTCAAAATAGCCACCATATAAGAGATTAGAATCATTGCTGAAACAGCAAATAAGTTGGTGATTAGCAAAAGAGTGGAAAAATTAAAGAAAGCAGAAAGCATGTACACACGGTTCACATACAATGATATAGCCGAAAACGAGAGAAACATTACCACAGAAGCTGCCCATGCCGCAAAAATCTGTTTAGAATGATCTCGCATGGCTGAAAGGGAAGGCTTAAGCAAACCTAATGCAAGTTTTGTCGTTGCCGTAGAACCAATAACAGAACCCACATCCCCTACAGTGTCGATTAAAGCCGGATAAACACTGTAAATGTCCCTGCGAAATCTTATTTGCTTAAGAACAGTACCAGTGACATTAACAATAAAAGCCACGATTAGCAATGTGGCTAGAGACTCCTTTATGGTCTTAACAAATTCTTCTCTTCTGAAATCTTTCAACATTATGTATAAGCTCAAACATATATGGAATATAGCAACTAAAACAACTATGTACTTAGAAAATGCGTATAAGCCAAGTGTAAAAATGTAACAGAGAGTTATGAATATGTCAGCTACAGTTGACATTATTGGATAGCCAATAACATCAGGATCCAAACCTTTCTGAAAAGTGGCAAAACCCACGCTTATGGTGAAAAAAGAAAGAATCAGCCCAAAAGTCATAGTGGATAAGACTATTGTAAAGATCTCAAAAAAAGCATTAGAGGATAACCCCCAGAAGAAAGTGGCAAAAATCATTGAAAAACCACTCATAACTATACTGGTTTCTAAAGTTATAACAATCACAGAGTCAAATAACACGTAAAAATTTTTCGTATTTCCCAGAAACTTTGGATAAACGATACCAAGATGAAGGGCCGTACCTAACCGCCCACTAAAAAGGCCGCTAATCATTCCCCTTGCGCTTAAAATGGCAGGGTAGACGGCTACTGCCCATGGGTATAAGTGGAAAATGTTAAAGTAGTAAACCACAAGAACTCCGGCGAGCACACCGCCAAAGTCAAAGGAGTAAGCGATTAACGTTTCTAAAAATGTTTTTGAAAATGTTTTGAGGTTTTCAGAGCTTGTCATCGATAGAGAACCTCCTCTCTTTCAAGAAAAAACAAAATGGGAAAACGAAAAATTTCAGGTTCGTCTGATTTAGAGGGATATGTATTTATAGGATTCTCTGTTCGGAGCGTTTGAAAATCGTTGTTGAGCAGAATGTTGGCTAGCCTCATCCTGGGCACCTTCTGAACCCTCTACACCCTCGCCCATCCATACACCCCTCTGGGATAGAGCTTTCTTCTGTGAGCTTTCAAGCTCCACTCTCATGTTCGCTCCTAAACCCTAAGAAGTGACATGGACATTCCTTAAATAGCTTTCCAACAATGGTTATGGAAAATTCATATTCAAATTTCATAATCGTTTTAATTCGCCCAGAGCCTAATCATTCGCTGTTCAGAAGGGTGAAATAATTGCATACGGCATGGATAAAATTCGATGAATCTCTTCCTTGGATTGAGATAAAAGGTGAATATGCTACAAAACAACAAGCAAAGAAAGCAGCAGAAAAAGTGTTAGGCAATGCGAAAATCAAAGTAATAAGAGTGTCAAAGAAAGAAAAAGCGAGAGCATTAGTTACAATAAAAGCCTCACATTAAAAAATTAACTTCTTCCACAGGTTAGTAAATCTCTAGTAAGTAATTCCTTAATTTTCTAAAAGTTCCCATTTCTTGATTAATTTTTTCCTCCGCTTCAAAATCATTTAGCTCTAACGTTTCATTTATGAAGACAGCAATCTTCCCCATCCAAAGTATTCTTAAAGCATTCAATAAATGCTCCTTTTCGGTTTGTTTAACACGCTTGAAAGCAGCAAGAAAGGAATAAACGATTTTTGCCCAAGTCTCGCTTGAAAGAGAAAGTTCGTTAGGTTTTGCTTTTTTAAGTTCTTCAACTTTTTTTAGCAAATATTTAGGTAAAAGCGCACAGTAAATCTTCTCATAACTTTTAAAATATTTTTTGTAGGCTTCTAGAATATTTTTTAGGTTTACCGAGACAGGTTCAGGTGCTCCAGGGGTGTTCTTTTCGCCAATGATTTCGATTTCTTGAAAATCGAGTTGCTTTTTCCAATTAGCCTCATACCTCTCAATGCATGTAAACATAGATCCTACAACTTCTCGGAACATGGAAGCTAAATGTTTTGAAGGATCCTTAGGCTCATGGATCTTTGTTCTCAAAAAAGCTTGCTTTATCTTGAATTCTTTAGCCAACGCAGTATGTGTTTCAAATATGTCTATTCCGAATCGAGGTACATAAGGTGTTTTCCACAAGTTAGATTCTAGAAGTTCTTGAACGAGCTCCATGGAAAGACCAAAATCTCCACCAATTGGTTGCCTAACTTTCTTGCCATATAAAGTTGAAGTTAAAGGATAGCAAAGGAAGTTTGTAATTGTACCGTCATATTTGTGTCTTATATAAAGGGGTGTTACAAAGCCTACCCCCTCTAGTATGGGAGACACCAACAGTTTAATCCATTCGGGAGTTATGCTACGTAGATCTGAATCTAAAAGCGCTATTGCTTCAGCTTCAAGAAAATGGGCAGCTTCAAAAATTGCTTTAACAGCAGTTCCTTTGCCTGAGACTCCTTTGTATTTAGTTGCAATTAAATGGATTTTAGAGGGCAGCCGCATGGCTTTTACCACATCTAGCGTTCCGTCACAAGAACCCCCATCCGAAATAAAAATCACAGATTTTTGTTCTGGAAAATATATTTCAAGCCCCTTTGCAGCTTGATATATCACATAATTGATAGTATGGGCATTGTTAAATGATGGAACGCCAATAACAATGTCTGCTGTCTTTATTTCTTCGAGAACCCTATGCCCAGTCCGGGGCAATGCAGAATTATAGTTTTTTCTCATATTGAAATTTCCATTGAAGTGTTATAGAACTTTTACAAGTATTCCAGTTAAATATTTTTAATTAACAAATCATTTTAGTGCTTTCTATAGGAATGAAAACGAGGATCTACATGTCCAAAGTAGGTATCGTTCATTACACAGCACCACCTAAAAATGTCGCTGGCGTTGAAGTAGTAATTGATTATCATGCAAAATTTTTAACAAAACAGGGCTATGATATTAAAATCATTTTTGGAAAGGGAGGAGGCTTAGAATATAGTAATTTGGAAGAACATGTGATTCCGTTATTGTCTCCAGACAACCCCCGTGTTCAGAAAGTGCAGAAAGAAATTCTTGAAAAAAAGAGAGAAACCGAAGATTTTCGAAAATTAAAAGAAGACATAAAAAAGGAGTTGAAACAAGCTTTTTCAAGTCTTAACTCCTGCATAGTTCACAACATTCCATCAATGCCATTCAACTTCGCAGCAACAGCTGCCATAAATGAACTTGCCGATGAAACGACAACTAATTTCCTTTTTTGGTTACACGATACTATTCTAGTAAGAGAAGAATGGCGGGATTTTACAGGCGAATTTCCGGTAACACTGCTACACCATAAAAACAATAAGATAACTTTCATAACCCCGACTTATTATAGAGCAAAACAATTTGCGACCCTAAAACCCCCATACAATATTCCCGAAATGACAGTAATTCCAAACGGAGTTAGTGTGGAAGAATATCTGAAAATAGACGAGATTACCAAACAACTAATGAAACACCTCGGTCTATCCTTCAACGACTATATAATAGTCACTCCAGTTCGCATATTGCCACGAAAAAATATAGAACTCGCATTAAATGTAATCCACAAGTTAATTCATATCACAGGAGAAAAAAGGAAGATAAGGCTTCTTATTACTGGCCCACCTGGAACAGACCCTGTTTCTGTAGCTTATGAAAATAAGCTTAAGGAAATTATAAAAGCCCGAAAGATCGAAGAAAATGTAATATTTTGTCACAATCTGATTAGCTTCAAAAGACATTTTATAAACAACAGAATTGTTAAGTGGAGCGTTGCAGACGTTTATAACATAGCAGACCTTGTTTTTATACCCAGTAAGGAAGAAGGATTCGGGCTTCCAGTAATAGAAGCAGGAGCGGCTAGGAGACCTGTTTTTTGTTCAAGGATACCGCCTTTTCAAGAATTAATAAGAGAAGACATTGAAGGTTACATGTTTGATTTGAACAATGCCCCAGAAGACATAGCATTTAGAATTTACAAAATAATGCTCGATAGCACAGTTGATAACAATTTTGCTCAAGTAATAGAAAAATATGACTGGGAATCTATAGTAACAAAAAAACTGATACCTCTGCTTTAAAGAAAGTAAATAGTTGAGGCGAACAATTGCAAATTTCTGTAATAATACCTACTTATTGGACTTCTATTAGACCGGAAGTTCAATGTTTAGAACCCAACGCCATATATGACCATCCAACCCCAATAGAAATGCAAAGTACCCTTCCACGTTTATTAAACAGCCTAAAGCAAACAGATATACCAAAAAAGTTGACTGTTATCACTGTTATAACAGCCGTGACACACAGTGTACTAGAGAAGAAAGCTGAAGAAAAAGTTAAAGAAATTATAAGTAACTATGAAGACGATTTTAACATAAAACAACTTTCAGCAACTACTTTAAGAAACCTAATCTTAGAGAAAGAAAGCTTAGCAAGGCTTCTTAGTCTCTATGGCTATTCTAATGTACGTAACCTAGGTTTGGCAATAGCCCAAGTTCTCAATTCAGATATCATTGTTTTTCTAGATGATGATGTTATTGTCAATGATAAGGAATATTTTCGGAAAGCCCAAGAGTTTATTGGAAGTCAAATCGACAACAAATTACTTGGAGGTATCGCTGGATATTACATAAATGAAAATGGCGTTTATTATCTAAAGGTTGATAGAAGGGCTTGGTGGAGAAAATGGTGGCCGAAAGAAGAAAAAATGAACATGGCCTTTAAGATTCTGGAAAGCAGGCAAAGACTTGTGAAAACCACTTTTGCCTTTGGAGGCAATATGGTTCTCCATTGGAAAATGTTTGAAAAAATTCCCTTTGACCCATACATAACCAGGGGGGAAGACATGGATTTACTTGTAAATGCAAAAATGTTTGGTTTCAATTTTCTTTTGGACACCGAATTGAAAGTGTTACATCTGCCTGGCGAAGGGAAAAAATTATGGTCAGAGATGCGCCAAGATTTGTATAGGTTTCTTTATATGAGGGGGAAAATTCTGTCGCAAAAACACGTACAGAATATTAGAAAAATATCCATATCTTACCTTGAGCCATATCCAGGCTATTTTTTACATACAGTGATGCCTTTCAAGTTTGCCTTGTCAAGTATTTTGAACTGTTTACATTCGGTTCTCATAAGGGATAGTGAAGGGTGCAGGGCATTTGTTAGTAATCCAATACATATCCCTTCTGCTTTAAAATTCGCTAAAAAACATTCCTTAGCTTATTTCAGATTCCAGAAAAAATGGATGAAAATTATGCCTAAATTAAGAGGAAAGAAAAAACTAGAAAAGCTTTTGAACGATTCTACCTAGCTTTCCTAAATGTCAACTTAAAAGACCACATTCTCTTAATCTTGACCATGTGCTTTGATTACATCTTCTGCGAAGCATTTCCTTAAGGACGAAATAGTTTCTAGTTCGCTCATTAATTCTTCTCCAAGAAGGATAGCTGAAATAGCGAGGTCTTCGCTCTTTAGATTTTCCTTCTAAAACTTCTAGAATGACTTGTTGCATCCTCTGCTTATTCTTAAAATCATCGGCTTTGGAGTAAATCATATTATTTTCTATTTTTTTAAGTTTTAAGGCTATTTGTTCATACTCACTAATGAGTTTAGTAACATTTTCATCATATGAAGTAATGATTTGTTCTTTTTCTTCTCTAGTTAAAGGTCTTCCTATTTTTTCATCAATAAGACGGAAGATAAAATCGACGATTTGGTATGCCATATTTTCAAGGTTTTTAAAACTTTGTCCTATGTGACGATAGATATCCAAATCTAACTGTGCTATGGATGCTGGACCGATCATGTCATATGTTTGAAAGAGTAGGGAAGTTTCTATGGCATAAGTATTGGGAAAATCTACCCTTTCGATTATGTCTCTTGAAACGGCAAACTCTCCAGCAAGGGGATATCGCATGGTTTCCAAACCAAGATATAGCTTAAAAGTTTCAACTATGGAGTTTAGAAGGGGAATTGCAAGAAGTCTGCAAATGCGTCCTCCCAAAAATATTTTTTGTGGATCTGTCTTGGTAATGGTTATTCTGTTATAGTATGCTTTAACAAGTTTAATAGCTGCCTCTTGGATGTTCCAAGAGTATATTATGGGATGACAAAGCCCGGTAACAAATTCTTTTTGAAAGTTCATTATATCAGCATCAACGAAGCAAAGAATATCTCCTCTTGTTATAGGAACTGAAAGCCATAATCCAGAACCTTTCCCAGGAAGCAAACCGAAAAAACCTGTTACGCCAAACACGCCATATTTTGCAAACAATTTGGATATATTTTGGTCAAATTGGTGGACTACTTTAAGAAAGAAATCTATAAGCCCCCTTTTCGCCCTTTCCTTCTGGCTTCTGTACTTGTTAAGCAAATCAACTTGCTCTCTGAAAAGGCCTAGTTCCTCATAGGCTATTTTTACAGCTTTTTCGAGAATTGTAAAATCTGGTTCTCCATTCCCGTTTCTCGTGGCTCCCATAATAACTATTTCATCCAAGTAGCCTGCATCGACCAACTCGCTACATTCAGCTAAGATTCGGTGAAGCGTAGTTTCTTCTATTTCAAGAATTCCTTCAGGTTCAAACTTTGTGGGAATTACAAGAGAAATTGATAAAGGAGAAGATAAGCCGCCCTCATCTAAAACAAATGTGTTAAACTTTTCTTGTATACACTCGTTAAACGCAAATCGTCTATAGTCACCTAAGTCTAATACATTACTTTCTTTCGAAAACATTTCTATCTTTCAATTAATTGCCATTGCTCTCTAAAAAAGTTTTCAATTTGCCTATTAACTCGTAAAAGTCTGAGTGCTCAACTATGGCCGCAACATTAACGATATCCTCATCCTTTGGTCGAAAAGCAACTCCAATTTTAGCCTTTCGAATTATACACAAGTCGCTTTTTGAATCACCTACTGCAAGGGTTCTGTTGTTTTTTATCGAATATTTATTGAGAAGTTCGTTCATAACATGTAATTTACAAACAGATTTTCGCTGACAGTTGGGCTGTTTTTCTTTTTCCCAGCCCATAGGCATTATAATTTTTCCAGTTACAATTCCATTTCGTATCTCTAGCTTATTGCCTCTTACAATGTCCACACCCAATTTCTTTGCCAATCTAGATGCAAGAAATTCATAAGAATCAGTTACTATAGCTGTAACAAACTCTCTAGATTCAAGAAAATTTACAAAGTCTTTTGCTCCTTTTACAACAGGAATTGTGTCAAAAATTTCCTCTAACTTCGCTGCACTAAACCCAGAAAAAAGCTTGGCAATCTTTAAGCTTATTTCGTAAGCTCGCAAATTTTTGGAGATTCTATCTATCTCAGCAAGATTAGTTGAAAGCCCCAACTTTTCGCATAGCACATCAACAGTACGATGTTCTAAAAGCGTTCCATCCATATCCAAAACAGCTAACCATCTCATCAAAGAACCTCGTGATAAACTTGCAACGTTTGTTTTGCAGCCTTATTCCAAGAAAAGAGTTGCAAAATTCTTTTTCTTGCTTCTAAGCCCATGCGGATACGACGTTCTTCATTGCTTAACAAAGAAATTAAAGCATCAGCAAGAGCCTTCACGTTTTCTGGTTCCACCAATAATCCTGTACGATTATTTTCTATGACTTCAGGTAAGGCACACGTGTTAAAAGCTACTACGGGCTTTCCACATGCTTGGGCCTCTGCGGGTGTGAGGCCAAAACCTTCCCAGAGACTGGGGTAACAAAAAACGTCGCAACAAGCATAAAAATGAGGAACAGAATAATCAGGAACATAGCCGGAAAAAATTATGGAGTTTTCGATTTTCAGTTTTTTAATAAGCTGCCAAAGGTTGGGAGCATCGTAACGGGCAGCTCCCCCGATCAAAAATTTTGTATCAGGTAATTCTTTTAGAATCATGGGAATTGCCCTTATTAGAAATTGGACTCCCTTGTAAGGGGCCAATCTGCCCAAATAAAGGACTACGGGAGAATCTTTCAATTTGTAGAATTTTCGAATGTTGGCTCCACTTATTTGAGGATTAAACCGCGTAGTGTCTACACCGTTATAGATGACTCTAATTATATCTTCTTTAACAAAATATTTGGTAATTAGTTCCTTTTTCAGGAAGTTACTTACAGTAATTATTCGATTTACTTTGAAGCGGAAGGAAAAAAAGGTACCGATTCTGTGGTCTATCATTTTAAGTTTTTGTCTGTAGCTTCGCCATGGTTTTATGGGGGCAAAGCCATGATAAGTAAATACATGCGGCTTTTTCAAAAATTTGCCAGTAGTGTTTCCTACAAAAATGCATGGGTGATACTGTGTGTGTATTAGATCAAATTTTTCTAGAATTCTTAAGCATTTGAATGGAAATATGAGATTTCTGAATAAAGGAATAAACTCTCCTCCGAAGTGAACTTCATAAATTCTAACTGATTGCGGAGGCGTGATTTCGGCTTCGCGACATACAATGGCAACCTCGTTCCCTGCAGTTTTCACTCTTTTTGCAATTTCCAGTATATGGTTAACTAGGCCAGATCCTGTATGTATTGAGGAACGAATATATGCTATTCGCAAAAATGTCACCGTTTATACATTCTCAAAGATATCGATGCAAATAGTGTAAACATAGAATTCTTGCAAATCATTATAAGTTTTATGCGCAGCTTTAACTGAGTAGACCTATTACATACATGAATTAGAATACTGTGATTAATTCATGCGAATCACGTTCGTGATCATTACAAGAAACCGCCCTCGAAAAATAAGATGCTTAGTGGATTCTATTCTGAAAACAGAGTTAGATTCATTTTCAATTGTCTTGATAGACGATAGTAGTGAAAAAAAATTTTGGAAGAATAGAGAATTTCTTAAGTCAATATCTGTTCCTTTTAAGCATTTTAGCTCCATTCAAGCAAGAAAGTGTTTTGAAAAGACCTTAGAAGAAATAAAATTGACAGAGAGCGAAGAGGAATTCCTAAGAGATTGTGTGGGATTAGCATCTCCTTTTAATGGTTATTTATCAGATTTCAAAAGTGGGTTACAGTTTGCTCCTTATTCTCCTGCAAGAAATCTGGGAATAAATTGTGCTATAAAATTTTTTAATCCAGAAGCAATACTTTTCTTAGATGATGATTGTCTACTTCTTTATCCTAAAAAATTAAAAAGTCATTTAAAACTTTTAGGGGCAAGGTTGGATCAAAGGACTATTGTTGCTATTTCAGGGCTTTATAGGGATATTTTCGTGCATAAGAAAGGGAGAGAAAAAATTTCAGAGAGAATTGTAAAAATTCTCCGTGGAATAGCGTTCTTCTTGTGGAAGTCCTTTAAAACCGAAAGGAATGTCCGTTTTGTAATTATGCCTTCTCATATGTTAGGGGGTACACTTATTTTAAGTTGCAAAGTCTTTGCCAACATTCCCTTTGATCCTTATGTAGCTAGAGGAGAGGATCACGCTTATGCTTTAGATCTCAAATTTTTTTTAAATAAAAAGCATATTGCTATTAGAGATAACAGTTTTATTATTGGGCATTTTAAAGAAGAAAAGCAAAAGAAAGATAACGTTAATGTTCTTAGGGATACTTTCAGATTCGTCTATATGCGTACGAAAACGGGGCGTTCTTTTATTTCGTTTTTCACTTTAAGATGGTTGTGTGCGTCTATCGTTGAGTTGATTATAAACCCTAGGGGATATAGAGAATGTTTAAAGGAGTTGCGAGTTCTGTTATTTCTCGCACCTAAATATGCAAAAAAGAACTGCAACAAATTCAGATCGAATGCAAGAGCATGGAAAAAGCTGATAAGTTGGCAAGCAAGAAAGTAAGATTGCCTTTTTCAGCATCCAACACTTTGGTAGTTAATGCTAGACTCCCTTGAAAACAGGTTCTATTCTCTACTTTTCTGAGTATAGGCACAACTTATTTCCATTAGGATCTTTAAACAAAGCAAAATAACCATGTTCTCCTTGTTCTCCGATAGGTGTTTTATTCTTCAAAACCATCCTACCTACTTCTCAATTTTCTTTAGTGACGCTTTAATATCGGATGGTGTATATGCAATGGACTATTGTATCTTCCTCAAGGTTTAATTCTGCGCTGATTCCTTTTCCAGAAGGGGAAAAACATCCAAAGAGGCTGTTCCTAGCTGCGGTGCAACTTCCCAGCCAAAAACCGTCTCATAAAATCTCTTAGATCTCTGATAATCTTAACAAGTCGCTAAAAATTTAAAACATGACTTACAGAGGGTCTAGATAATATTAAAGCTGTTTTTCGAAGTTAATTATTTCAAAAACTGGCGTATATCCTACCTTTTTGTATAGGTTAACTGCCTTTTTGTTAGTTTTTGGTGTACCCGCATATGCATAATGACATCCATATTTTCTGAAGCACTTATGCATCTCTACGATTAACGCGTAAGCAACGCCTTTTCTTCGAAATTTTGGAAACACTCCTATTAAACCAATCACGCCGTAAGTTGGACGATATTTATCCTCTGGCATAAACGATACTGCAAAACCGGCTGCTTTGTCTTTCACCAAGCCAATCTTCCAGAGCTCAGGCGGAGAAAACCCAAGTTTTCCATTTTTAATGGACAGAAGCTCCTCCAAGACTTTCTCTCGAACTGAAACAAATGGATCCCATTCATGTATAGCCTTGTCTTCTGGTGTTGATGCATAGGCTTTTAAAGTGAAATTAGCGAAGTCTTCCAAGGAGTAGCTTTCCTTTGTTGTAATTCTAAAACTTGGAGAATGCAGAAGTGTTCCAGTATGACTCAGGTCAGCTAACAATTGTAGGCCAATAGGTCCCTGTTGCTTAAAACCGCTTTTCTTGTATAGATTAATATGCCATTCGGCAGTTTCCGGCAAGTCATAGGGGTATTTAATCATGCAAACTGCCTTTTTCGCTCCTTCACGTTGCAACAATTGCAAGGCCTTCTCAATGAGAACTTCACCTGCTCCGCTGCTTCTTTCTTTCAATGGAACAGCAGGTTCCCATCTTCTTAATACACCAACCTCTCTGCGAAGTTTAATCCCTAGCACACCAAGGATTTCCTTGCTTTTCTTTAATGTCGCCTCGGTTATAATCAAAGAGTCTGCTTTCATTGAACCAGTGAAGGTGCTGCATGCCCTTTATCCAAGCGCTTATGTACTTGTCTTTGGATTTTGCGTTCTCCACTGTTATCATCATTTTGGTGCGACTCTTTTTTAACAACTGCTCAATAAAACAAGAATCTAATATCCAGATAAAAGTCTGGTGTTGAAATGATCGTAACTCGTTACAGAAAATTTATATGTAATAGAATTATTACGTGTAATTGCATGGTGGTAGCTATGTATGAGGGAAATAGAAAAACTAGCGAAAAAACTCGATGCATTAAGCCATCCATTGCGACTAGAGATAGTTGCGTTGCTTGTAAGAGGGGAAATGTACTTGAGTGAAATCGCTAATCATCTAGGTGTTAGCAGGGCTTTGACAAAAATTCATTTAAAAAAACTTGAAAAAGCTGGTCTGGTTAAGAGTAGAATCGTCCTTGTGGAAGGTGAGGCCCGGGCTTTGCGTTACTATATCTTGCAAGACTTTGAGATCCATCTTACTCCTAAACTTATTGGAAAGGTAAGAGGAGATTAAAATGGATACCCGAAGCATAATAGTTCTTGTAACTTGGATATGCGTTACGGTACTTTCTGTCACCATTGTTTGGGTGACTCAACAACTAGACATATGGAATGTGCTTTTCATCTTGCTACTAATAGGCATAGCTTTCTCGGTCACCTTTGCCATTCCCTTTGGTCTACCGGCAATTGAACATGCTACAGAAAAGCAAATAACAAAAATCCTGAAACAATTACAGGAACTTAACCAGAAAATGGATTACATCAAGAGGCAACTAGAAGAATAACTTTTTCACCATTTGAGTATCAGTAATTAGTTGAGCGAAAGAGACAAGTTAAAAAGCTTTGATAGCTTAGAAAATGTTTAAATCTATATTTAAATCCTTGTTTTTTGCACAAAACCAGATTTCTAATCGGAGATAAATTTCAAAGTACTAGGGGTTAGGTTCATATATACGTTTATAATCCACGTTTTTGCGTCCGCGCTGGTTTGAAACTCAGTTTTAAATTTCTGGATTACCTGATGCATAGAATTGCTCTGAATCCCTTATAGATAGCCGATTTTCCAATGCAGCTTCTTGCCGCAATTTGGACACTGCCAGCGTTTTTCTTGAATCTTAAGCCACTCATCAACTCCCAAATTCTTCATCTCTCTCAGGTTATCAATTACTGCCGTATGATGTGCTCTGCCGTCACGCGAAAAATCCTCCAACTTCTTACATGGGAATTCAGAACATTCAAAACACCACGTAACCCCTTTCTCCTTCGCACATCTGCGGAATTCGCAATCGCGGGAATCTGGCGGCAGATATACCCTGTAGTTGACGGATAAACAGCCATCACAAGCAACTTTTTCTACAGGAATATTCCCGGCTGCGGCAAGTTTTTGCAGCAATGCAAAGTCTTTGTCTTTGTAGGCGCGGTAAACATGGCAAGCGCCGCAGTATAATCCGCAGATGCCAGCCAACTCCATCAATTCAAATTCCACCATATTGCCTTTGAACCATTGATATTAAAATACATTTTCCGAAAACCAAGTATACGAACATGAAGGAACCGATTTTTGTGTCTTGACACCCCAAGCTTTCTGGCTATTTGCGCATTAGTTAGCATGGGCTGTTCAATAAGCAGTTGAATAAGTTGTCTGTCCTTTTCTGTCACATTTCTCCCATTTGATGTTCTGCAACAACTAATAAATCCTTAAGGGTTGACGTCGTCAACCTCAATGAATAATAGTATATCTGATGTCGATACTGTGAGGTGAGAAAACATGAAAATAAGAAAGATAGCACTTTCTGAGTTGGATCAGATTTCAAGGTTGCTTGTTAAGCAGTATCCAGGTCAAGAATTTGATGAAGTGAAGGAACACACTGAGTGGCATCTTAAGGGCTTTCCAGAAATATGCCTTGCAGCTGAAGAAAACAGCGAAATCGTAGGCTTCATAATTTCACATTTACATGAAAACACCTTGGAAATCGAAGAACTTTACGCAGCAAAGGGTCATGAAACCACATGGAAACCACTAATAAACGAAGTGCTCAAGAAAATTCCGAAAGTTAACACAGTAACCATATGGATGGAAAATTTTAGAGAACTCATCAAGCAACTAAGATAAAAGGCCTTGCACATCTCTTCATGATAGATGCCCTAATGCCTCCAGTTCATATCCTTAACTATCAATTTTTAACCCTTTTATTTCGATTTCTCCGTCTTTCTCGATTAGAATATGTATTTTCCCCATCTGTGCAAACATCCACTTCCTTTCCTTCCCAGCTCTTTGGTATGAGAAGAAGATTAGTCGATTCAAAGCAATTGCTCGATCTTTCACATCAAGTTTCTCCAATTCCTTACTAATAGAACTGCCTCAATGCTTCCAAGCACAAGACATGTTGATCCTATGATTTTTGTCCAAAGGACTTTACATTCGATATGTGCCTTACACTCCTTTATTCTTGGAGGCTTCACCTGTTCTGATGGAAGTGCTGTTAAATTTGCCTCTTCCAATTCATTCGTTCCATATGGAAAATGCTTCTGTGTCACCCATATTTCTCTGATCATATCAGCGCTAGGGATGTTTACAACAAATTCTCTGGTTTCTATAACATTTCTATAAGTATCGTGCTTTATGTTAACTGAGAAAAGAAGTTGAGGAGGATTGTAATCAACTACGGTGACCCAGCCATGTGGAGCAGCATTTATTGATCCATCCTTGCCGACTGTTGTAATTAAGGTAACAGGATTAAACCCCAATAATTGAAGAGCCCCCTTATCTATAGGCAAACTAAGTTTATCGCCCAAGATACCCACCATTCTTAATTTAGCTTTTAGGTCTAAATATCTAACTGAGATAAGCTTCGTATCGCTTACCAGTGCTAAGATCTTGCTCAGGGTCTTTTAGGACATTGTAGCGCCTGGGTTAGGTTAAAAACTCGGTTTTTCTCGGGATTGTGTGAACCAAGGATTCGTTTAGAGGCTGTATATACACGCAAACTCAACCGTATACGTTTTAAATTTAGGAACCATTTTATCGGGTGAACTGTTGGAAACAGTAAGGGTGTAGCAAATGAAAATTCTTGTTTGTTTAGAGGTTGGCTTGGGCGGGACTGGAGCTTTTGTTCCAAAGTGTCCTGGTTGCTGGGTTTTTGGAAGAACTCCTGAAAGTGCCTTAAGGAAAGTTAGGGCTGCTGTGGTTGAGTGGGTTGAGTGGCTGAGAAGGCATGGCGAACGCCCTCGTATCAAGGCCGATGAAATAGAAGTCGTAGAAGGCGAGATTCTCCGCGTCACTTACAATCCGGTAGAGGCTGATAAGCCTGAGCCATTGTTTTGGTCAGAGGTTCTCCCGATTGGTAGTAAAGAGATTGAAAGGACAATACGGTTGATGAGATATTCCCGCAGCGACTTGTTAAAACTTGTTTCCGCCTTAGACGAAGAAGCCCTTGATTGGCAACCGCCTGAAAAGCCTCGTACGATCCGAAACTGTTTGAGACACATAGGAATTGCAGAATGGTGGTACATCACACGTCTTGACATAGATTTACCTGAGGAATTTCCAGAAGATGCTTTCGAATTACTTCATTCTACAAGAGAAACTGCACTATATAACTTGCAAAATCTACCAAAAGAGAAGTGGAGTGGAATCTTCCAGCCAAGGAAGCATGTGGCCCCGGAAGCGGCAGTCTGCAATCTCTGGACCGCTAGAAAAATGCTAAGAAGACTTGTTGATCATGAAAGGTTACATACAAAATACATTGAGAAAGTCCTAAAAATGTACCAAAATAGAAAGCAACAGTAGATTCAATAGGCTAATTCTATGGTTTATCTAAGAAAAGCCTCGAAAAACGCTTAAAATGCTGAGATAAGATGGCGCCGGGGAAGGGATTCGAACCCCTGCGAGCCCAAAGGCCCACTGGCTTACTTGTCCTTTATCCTAGCCCCTTTATGTTAGGTAGATTAGATCTCGAGGCCAGCGCGTTAACCACTCCGCCACCCCGGCAAAAGAAAGAAAGCACCTAGTATTCTAAAAGTGTTTTCACACATTCTTCTTTAACAAGGATGGAAATAGCCATTTCTTCCTTCTCTTCTGTTTTCCCTTGTCCCAATCAAACAATATTTTCACTGCTTCGTTAGCTACTTTGATGGCGTTTTCCTCACCTGCCCCTTCTTTAAACTGATTTGTACATCTATTAGCATAAACAGCACAAACAGCTCCAGCTCTAAGCCCATAAAGGCTTGCCAAAGTGAACAACGTTGCAGCTTCCATCTCAAAATTTAAAATTCCAGCCTCTTGAAGAAACCCAAATAAATAGCCAGCCGTTCCAGTGCAACCTCCCGGCAAGCTCCTGCTTTGTCCAGCATAAAAATCCGCAGTAGTAGCTGTCACGCCAACATGATAATTATCTATGCCCAAACTTTCAGCTGCTTCAATCAAGGCCAACAAAACCTCATAATTAGCAATGGCTGGATATTCAGGAACAACATAACAGTTACTTACATAGTCCAGACGAACTGCAGCAGTAGAAATAATCAAATCCCCACACTCAACCTCTTTTCTTATAGCGCCAGTACTCCCCACACGAATAAACGTTTGAACCCCAATACTCGCAGCCTCATTGACCACAATAGCCATACAAGCTGGACCAATACCACTAGACAAAGCAGAAACAGAAACCCCTTTGTATTTACCAGTGAAACTACGAAATTCTCGGCGAAGAGAAATCTCTTTAGCGGAATCCCAATATTCAACGATCTTTGGAACACGATCCGGATCGCCCGGTATCAGTAAAAACTTTGCTAAGTCGCCCTTTCTGCAATTAATATGATATTGTCTATCCCTGTGAAAAGCGTGAGGCATTGTCATACCACAATTAAGATTAAGCTTTCACCATTTAATAATTAATGCTAAAGCCTTCGGAGAAAACAGTATTGGGCAAAGAAGATAGAAGAACAAAATATGATATTTATGCTGATGTAATAGAAGCCATTGCAAGAAAGGGAGTTTGTTCTCTGACAAGGGTGTCTTATGGAGCAAACATGCCTGTAGATAGAGCCAAGAAAATTTTGGCTTTTCTTGTTTCCCATGGCTTTGTAAAAGAAGTTATTGCTGGCGGACGTAAAAAATATCGAGTTACAAGGTGGGGTTTAGAATTTTTAGAGACTTACAAGCGAATGCAGAAGTTTTTTGCAGCCTTAAAGAAGTAGATTAAAGATAGTCACAATTTGTGCTCACAGATTGACCTCTCTGTAGGCGCACTATCTTTTAAAGCCTTTAATACGATCTATTCTCACGAATGATTGTATGGAAAGGATGAGAAATTGAGTAAAGATATTTCAATACCTGAGCATGAAACTTTAACTTTAGATATTGTTGAAGGGAACCTCTCACTAGGCAAACATGCAAGTGTAAAAAGTAAGGAAAAACTATCTGCTCTAAAAGTTTCTAAAACAATTTATTGTGAAGGAAATAACGTCTTCGAATGCGATATTTCGGCCAGAAGCTTAGAAGCTGATGGTGACGTAATAGTTTATGGAAATTTGACTATAGAGAACAGCATAAGAGTAGAAGATGGGCGACTAGAAGTACATGGCAATATGTCCGCTAAGAGAGTTGAAGTAGACAACGTTCTTTATGTTAGAGAAAATTTAACGGTAGAGGAAGTAGATGTAGGGGGAAGTTTAAAAGTTGGTAACAACGTAAAGGCAAAGGAAATTGATGTTGGAGGAAGCTTCAAAAGCAAAGGAGAAACTGTTGTTGAAAAGATGGATGTAGGGGGAAGCGTTTCAATAGAGTCCAAAGCCCAAATAATCGAGTTACGAGTCGGAGGAAAAGTGAAGGTTAATGGCGGCAAGATTAACCGCATAGATATAGGTGGAAGCTTCGAATCAGAAGCTTCGCTAGAATTTGATAGAATAGAAGTGGGAGGAACCGTTCGCTTATCTGGCAATAACAAAGGGTCGGAAATAGAAGTAGGCGGTTCTTTTAAAAACGTGGGCAATTTAGAGTTTGAAAAAATAGAAGTAGGCGGTAAAGTGGAAATTTCTGGTTCTGGTAAAGGTCAAGAAATTGATGTTGGAGGTAAAGTAAAAGTAAGCGAATCTTTAACCCTTTCAGGAAATCTTGAAGTTGGAGGTAAAATTGAAGCAGGGAAAGAAATATCCGCAAAAAACATTGAAGTAGGTGGAGTTTTAGAGGCACAGAAAGTAGATGCAGAAAACCGCGTAGAAGTTGGAGGTCTAATAGCAACAAAAGAAGGCGTAATCGCACGTTTTGTAAGTATAGGAAAAAAAGGAGCAGTTAGAGGTTTAATAAAAGCAGAGAGAATTGTTGTTGGAAAAGAAGCGAGAGTGGAAAATCTCTATGGAAAAGAAGTGTACCTCAAAAAGGGAGCTATTGCAGATAACATTTATGGCGAACGTGTTACAATTGAATCTTACTGCCACATATACGGTGAACTACGCTACACTAACGAGTTAAGAATAAAGGAAAATGTTTCATTGGCTACACAACCTAAAAAAGTAAACAAAATTCCCGTTTAGATTCCTTATGCCTTTTTGGGCATAACTAAGTCGGCAATATCAACACTATGCTCATAAACCTGCCTCAAAAATGAAGCTATTGCCAAAGTTTGAGGCACAACTTCCAAGGACTGTTCTCTAGCAACTTTTTCTACGTCAGCAAAAGCTTTGTCTATTTTTCCTCTCATACCCCTAACATTTTCCGCCAACGTAATATTACCAGAGAAGAAGGCTTTCAAAGCATTTTCATGGGCCTCATAACATATAGTATGAAAATTAATGAACATTTTTTTAAGTTCCTCAGTTAACGTTTTTCCCTCCAGCTCCATAATCTTTAATGCGATACGTACACATTCGTCTCCAATCGCTTCTACAAGACTTGAAGCCAAACGGTAATCAATACATTCTATAGGGCTGATGCCTAGCTTATCGCTTAAGTTTGGGTTTTGAATTATTGTGCGCAAAATTCGAACCAGTAGAAAATATAGCCTGTTACTTTCGTCATCACGTACTATAACACTTTTGGCTAGTTGTACATCCTTATTTACAAAAGAATTAATGACGTCTCGATGCATCCCCGCTACTATTGCATAACTTCGTCGAAGAATTTTATCTGGAGGAAAGCTGGAAGGCTCCAGTAAACACTGTAAAATAATTTTTGAGTAATCTTCTTCAACAATTTCAAGTCCTACAAGGCTTCTCACACTTTTTTTCACAACATCTCTAATCTCAAAGCTAACGCGTTCCTTTGCCTCCACACGAATAATGTCAAACCCAAGCAAATAAGCTCCTAAAATTTCACGACTTAAATATGGTCCAGGCTTAATGCTCATAACACGAAGTGAAGGCTTAACACCATGTTCAGGATCTATGAGAAGCTTACCGTCACTAGTTTCCCTGAAAGCAACAACGCTACCTCGCTTAAGGCGATATCTTTCAGCCCACGCCTTAGGAAGACAGACAAAAAAAGTCCCCCCTGGAGTTTGTTGAACTTTACGCAATTCACTCACTTTACATCGCCACACCTAAAACTAATTCGAAACTGCAATATTAACACATATAGACAAAAACCTTCTATACAGATTTAAGCATAAGTATTGAAAAATGTCTACCGAAATCATAATAGGTATAGATCTAGCTGGAAAAAAAGAAAATCCTACAGGGATAGCTTTATTAAAAAAACTTAGAGTGACGACAAATATTGTATATACAAATGCGGAAATTTTAGAAATCATCACCCATAAGCATCCCATAGTCACTGCAATAGATGCACCCCTAAGTCTTCCAAAAAAAGGGTCGCTAAGAAGAGCTGATAGAGAAATGATAAAAAGAGGATACAAGGTTTTTCCACCTAGCTTACCAGCCATGATGCAATTAACACTGCGTGGCATAGAAATAAACAAGTTAATAACGGAAAAAGGCTATAAAACAATAGAGGTGCACCCTACATCCACCCGAAAAGCACTCAACATGCCACTAAAAGATTGGGAAGAAATTCAAAAAACTTTTAAAAAACTGGGGTTGAAAGGAGACGTTCAGTTAAGAATGTTAAAAAATCATGAAATTGACGCGGTAACTTCCGCATTAACAGCATTTCTTTACATAAATTGCCAAACAGAAGCTATAGGGAATACAGAAGAAGGATACATAATAGTGCCGAAAAAAACAGATTGGAGAACCATACGCTTATGAACGAAAACGAAAAACTTCAAAAAGCTGTCGAACTGGCAATCACCTCAGGATACCAGCTTGAAAAAGACGCTTTCGAATTCTTAACAACTATAGCCACAACAACAGACCCCACAGAAATTATGAGCAAAGCTATGCAAAAAATAGAAAATCTTAAAGAAAAGCCACTCTTCATTTGTAGAACCATATTAGAAGAATTATCAAAGAAAACAAAAACTGCGGAGGAAGTGATCCCTACACTTGAAGAAGTTCAAGCAATAGAAGGAAAGAGCAAAATTCGTCCATTCGCAAAAGAGGTTGATCCAAGCATAAAAATAATTGAAGACCCTTCAAATAAATTAAACACAGGTGGAACACTTGAAGAGTACATAGGATATTTTAGGGATCGCTTTAAGCGAATAGAAAAGTTGTTAAGGCAAAGACTAGACGTCAGGGCAGCCGCATCAATCATTGACGTCTTAAAGGCTCCAGCAAACACAAGATTAAAGATAATTTGCATGATAACAGAAAAAAGAGAGTCAGAACAGAAAACCTTGTTGACAATTGAAGATCTACATGCTAATGCCGTTGCACTTATACCCAAAAATGCAAATGAAGGGCTGCGAAAAAAAGCACGTCTCATTTTGCTGGATCAAGTCATTTGTCTAGGCGTCAGAAAAACAAGAAGTAACCTTCTAATAGTTGAAGACATAATTTTTCCGGACATCCCTCAGAAAAGTCCTAAAAAAGCCTCACTGCCGGTCTATGCCGTTCTTACATCAGATCTCCACGTTGGAAGCGCAAAGTTTCAGAGAGAAGCATTCAATCGGTTTATATTATGGCTTAACGGCAAATATGGAAATGAAAAGCTGAGGGAAATGGCAAGCCATGTAAAATACGTTCTTATCGCCGGAGACATTGTAGATGGAATAGGGATTTACCCAAACCAGCTAAAAGAGTTGGCGGTAAAAGACATTTACGAACAGTATAAAATTGCAGCAAAATACTTAGAACAAATACCTGATTACATCGAAGTTATAATTATTCCTGGAAACCATGATGCTGTAAGAAAGGCCCTACCTCAACCTGCTATACCAAAAGAATTTCTGAGTTTATTGCAAGAAACAAGAAAAATTTATTCCCTTGGAAACCCATGTTTTCTAACTCTTCACAACGTGGAAGTATTATTATATCACGGACGTAGCATAGATGATGTTTTATCAACGGTTCCAGGTGTAAACCATTCTAACCCTGAAAAGGCAATGAAAGTTCTCTTACAAAGCCGCCATTTGGCTCCGGTATATGGCAAAAAAACGCTTCTATCTCCAGAAGAAAAAGACTTTCTAATTATCAACAGGGTTCCAGATATTTTTCACGCAGGACATGTCCACGTGTTGGGCTATACTAACTATAGAGGCGTTATGCTCGTAAACTCTGGAGGTTGGCAAGAACAAACAGATTATATGCGAAGACTAGGATTAATACCTACACCCGGAAAGGTTCCTGTTGTAAACCTTCAAACCTTGGATATTACTGTAATTCCCTTCGCCTAAGAAATTCCACGAGCAATCAACCTAGCTACTCGAAGAGGCTCTGGAATCCTCCCACAAATAGATAAAGCGCGAATAACATTGGCTGCCCATTCTACACTTGCCCCCACCACATTAAAATATAAAGGCAGCTTGTCAGCCAAAATTATAACTTGATTGAAACCATGTAATTTTGCAAAAGCTTTCCATCGTAACTTCCAGTCTGCGAAGTGTCGCTGAAGAGCTTTCTTAACTGCCTTGTTGTCTGGCTTGTTACGTGTTACAACAATAACAGGCTTCATAAATTTTTCATAAATTAAAAACGGATCAATTACATTAAAACCCGCAAAAGAGATTCCGGCAAGCATTACCACCTCAAACATCCAGTTCATCAAGATTTTGCTAAAAATTTCTGTTGCATCAAAGCCGTCAACAGTTATTTTTTCTACTTTTATATCTTCAATTCTTGTTCCCTTAAATAAGACTGCAGCAAGAAATGTTTTTGGAGTCAAACCTTTCTGAAAACTTCCATCTTCAACGCCGACTACGGATAGATCCCGAAAGACATTTAAAGTCATATTTAACCAAACGCCCAAGCCTATTGTCATCAGAAAAAATGTCTCTAATAAGAGTACGGGATAGCTCCAATCTAATTTTTTTGGTGCGACCGTAACGTCCCATACTTACTACTTTAGCGTTCACTAATCCCATTGAATCGAGTTCATTAATCAGTGTACTTAAACGACGCTGTGTCAGTGGAATAACACCAAGTTCTCCGCAAAGTTCAGAATAAACTTCATAAATCTCACCTGTAATTGCTCGGCGCTTTTCAACCCTGTTAAGGTGAAAAACGCTTAAAAGCACAAGTTTAGAATGTAAAGTCAAATTTCTAATAGCTTCAACTACACGATTATGTTCTATACAACTTTCAGCCTCACGCACATGATCTTCTAAGACAACATTAAACCCTTTACGTTCTGCAACTTCACCAGCAACACGTAACAAATCCAGTGCCCTTCGGGCATCCCCATGTTCTGCAGCAGCCAATGCCGCGCAAAGACTGACAGCCGCATCAGATAATACACCCTTACGAAAGGCCAGTTGGGCACGCGCCATAAGAATGCTTTTTAGTTCACTAGCATCATAAGGCCTAAAAACAATTTCTTCTTCACTAAGTGTGCTAAAAACGCGTGGATCAAGATATTCCTTCAACCTAAGGTCGTTAGATATTCCAATAATGGACAACTTGCTATTAAATAAAGTCTCATTTATTCTAGTCAATTCATAAAGAAGCCCATCGCCCTTTGTTTTCACTAACGCATCGATCTCATCCAAAACCGCAATAAGCAATATTTTAGACTCATTTAGGCCTACTTTAAATCGGTCAAAAACCTCTCCAACAGACAAACCAGTAAAAGGCACTGACACTCCAATACTTTGACATAAACTTGAAAAAGTACGATATTCTGATCCTGTCATGCGACAATTAACATAACAAAACTTTACAGGAGCTCCAAACTCCTTCGCCTTATTTTCAAGATAACTCAAGACATACCTTGAAACGGCAGTTTTCCCTGTTCCAGTTTTTCCATATAAAAAAACATTCGAACATCTTTTTCCTTTAAGTACTGGTGCAACAGTTTCACCTAGCCGTCTAATTTGTTCCTCACGATGGGGTAATCTTTCAGGTAAATAATCGTGACGAAGAACATCTCTATCCTCAAAAATTTTTGAGTCTAACATTGATTTGTTAAATATTTTCTCCAGTATGTTTTGGTTACACACAAACGCCGTCTCCTTTCGTCTCTTTAAATTCAGAAGTCAAACTTCATTTTAACTAGAATATAACTAGAATAATAAAACATGTTATACAGAAAACTAAAGCTCCTGCACAAAAAACTTGCAAAAATTAAGGCTCACCCCCTTTTTTCTAGTGGAAATCTTCTTTTTATCTGTAGAGTAATGTTGATTTCTGTTCTAAAAAGAAATATACTCCATTAGGTAAGATAATTCTATTTAATAAAATTATTATTGTATAGAAAAATAAACTTAAGTAATCATTTAATTTTCAATTCATATCTATAGACAAGTAATCTCCAATTGAAATACAGGGGTCTGTCAGCACAATGTTTTCTTTCAAAATTACGTATGGTTTATTACGTTTACCCTGATTGATACGTCTGAATTTTTCTCTTTCAATTCTTCTTCTTCACTTATTGTTAAAACCTTGTGAAATTGATTTATTTATACCATTTTTTCTAAGATTTTTTGTACAAAATTAACTTTTTTGTGACCTTTTTCTGTGAAACCGCCCCCCCTACGTTTCTACTGGAAATAACAGAATAATTCAAAATCTTTTTTATTCATGTATTTTACAATTCTGTGAAACCTGTAGAGCTTAAAGCAATTAAGTTTTTACTTCTTTTACTCTTTTAAGCATTCTAATGATTTATTTATTTCCAATTTTTCACCGTAATAGCTATAACATGTGAAATGTAAATTTGTGAACAACCAAAAAGGTGCCTTAGGATTAATGCCAGCAAGAAAAATGCGAATTGAGCTATTCGACAGTGAGGGTAACAAATATACTATAGCGTTTGAAGGACAAATAACCCGAGAAAAAGCTCTTCGTTTGCTGGATTTAGTGGAACTTTTAGGTGGAATGCCTGAAGATGGGGCACTTGCATCAAAAATCAACCCTTTATTAATGTCTGCTCACTTATCTAAATACGATAAAGTTCGTGCAGTAATTCAGAAAAATTTTCCACTCACTTGGTTTTCTTCGCGTGAAGCTCAAACAATTTATGAAAAAGAGTTTAAGGAACCCATCAGTCTAAGCACCGTGGCAACTTACCTATCCAGAATGGTGAAAAAAGGTCTTCTCCTTAAGGCTGGATCCTCTAATAGGTTAAAATATAAATTAGCACAGGTCTATCCTTCCGCAGTTCTTAGCCGCAAAATACCTTAAATGGACTAGCTTTCTGCTTTTTTCAAAATTTTCTCCATCTCTTTTTTTATGCGATACTTAAACGGAATCTTCCCAGTTTCTCTTTCCAAATATCCTTCTTCATAAAGCTTTTTCATCAGTCTTGCTGTATGCTCTCTGCTAAGTTTTATTCTTTCTTTTATTTCAGGAGCAGTTTTAGGCCCTTCAGAAGATAACATTTCCAAAACAGTTAATTCGGTTTCGGTTAAAGGTGCAATGGCCTTTTCTCTTCTTATCGGTATCGCTGCCTCAACCTTCAATTCATGAACAGGTGAAATATTTGCTGTTGCTTTCTCCTCAATCTCAGAAATTTTAATCGATAATTCTTTCTGTAATTTTGTAACATCACGCAATTCGTTCTCAAGTGAGTCAAACTTCGCTAATATCCCTTCTTTAACCTTAAGCATCGACTTAACTTTACTTTCTAATAACTCCATTTTTCTTTCAATATTAGTCATCTTTTCAGAAACACTTCCATTTTTAGCGGAAACTGCTTCTAACTTGTAAGCGACGCTTTCTACTTTTTCTGCTTCTTGTCTAAGCTGTCTATTAAAACTTAGAATAATGTCTTTCAAAACATCTCTAGCTTTCTCGTATTCTCTTCTAATAATGCGAAGTTCTTTGTAATATTCTAGTGCAGCGCCGACAGTTAAAGCAGCTAAAACACCTATAAGAATTAATATTATTTCAACCACATTACATACCCCTGTGATTTAATTGTGATTAAATGTGATTTGCTATTGTTGCATCACACATCACATATCACCATTAAACATTTAAAGATTATGGTAAATGCTTCATGAATCAAATTATATGATGTCACACATCACAGTATAATAACGGATTATTGTTTATGGAATATTAAAAGAAGCTTTTTAAGCTGTCTTTTCGAAATTATGCCCTTATCCCTAGCCTGAATTTTTAATATTTCACTTATAAGGAACACGGCAATTTAATTTGATGTGATTTGTGACATCACAAAAAGCCTTCAGATGGATTTGACAGTTTTTTTAGTCCTGTTTCGAGCTCTTCCCTCATTATTTCTATGATTTTAAGTTGTTCATCTTCGTATTTATCCCTATTCATCATTGCCTTATATGTATCAAGATATTCTTGTAATTTGTTCGCTATTTCTAAATATAGGTCGAGAGTTGTGCTCTCAAAAACTCCCAAATATCCTAAAAGTAGCACTGTGTAAATAGATTTTACAACATTTTCTTTCGCCTGTTTTAACGTCCTATTAAATGCTCCGCGGCTTATTTTAGCCTTTGTTAGCCTTAATCTGGCTTTTTCATCGTATTTTAAAGGTTTTTTGGCAATATTTTCGGATAAAACATCTATAAGCAATGTTTCTAGCTGTGTTTTAGTTAAATGGCTATTTCTAGCCAGTATTTTAACAACAGGGTCGTTTAAGGAGCTTATAAGCCACATTTGGACAGTTTCTTTAAGTTTCAATTTCCTTCTCTTCCCGTTATTCCTAATGGATACATCTTTGTATACAAGCTTTTTAAAACTAACTATTTTGCAATGATTTCTGCGTTTTCTGGACGTAAACATTTTATTTAAAGGATAACAATGCATAATGAGGTAAAAATTAATTGAGTCAAAAAATTAAGCTTGCAGAGCGTCTAAAAAATGTAAAGCCTTCTGGAATTCGTCGATTTTTCCGTTTAGCCGAAAAAACGTCTAGTAGCATCAATTTAAGTGTAGGAGAACCTGATTTTCGGCCCCCTAAGCACGCTTTGGACGCGGGATTGCAAGCAGCAAAAGAAGGTAAAACGCATTATGCACAAACTAATGGAATTCAAGAGCTTCGAGAAGCTCTAGCACAGAAGGCTTACAGGGATTACGGTCTTAATTATGATCCAGATTCTGAAATTTTGATTACTGTTGGTGGGACAGAAGCCGTTTTTTTAGCTCTCTTCAGCCTAGTAAATCCAGGTGAAGAGGTTCTTATTCCAGATCCCGGTTTTGTATGCTACGAGCCCGGCATATTTTTGGCTGGTGGAATCCCTGTTCATTTTCCTTTGTTAGAGAAAAACGAGTTTAGACCTTCTATTGATAATGTGATATCACTTCTCACAGAAAAATCACGTGTGATGATGCTAAACTTTCCAAATAACCCGACAGGAGCCATCCTTTCTTACAACGAGGCGGCCTCTTTAGCTAAAATTGCTGTTGAACGTGATATGATTGTGATTTCTGACGAAGTTTACGAAAAAATAATTTACAACGATGCAAAGCATTATTGTCTTGCTACTTTTCCAGGGATGCAAGAACGTACCTTGGTTGTCAACTCGTTTTCAAAAACTTACGCAATGACAGGTTTAAGAGTTGGATATGTGTACGGGCCTAAGGAGCTTATTTCTTCTCTTTGGCTTGCTCATCAATACACCGTTGCTTGCGTTGATACGCTAGCACAATACATTGCCTTAGCGGCTTTGAGAGGGCCTCAAGATTTTGTTGAAAATATGGTGCGAGAGTTCGATAGGCGACGACGCCTTGTTTACAAAAGACTTAACGAAATTAAAGGGTTCCACTGCCTTCTTCCAAAGGGCGCATTTTACGTATATCCGAACGTAAAAAATTTTGGCATGTCCTCCGAGCAATTCGCAGAGTTCTTGGCAAAAGAAGCTAAAGTCATCACTGTTCCAGGTTCAGCTTTTGGTAATTATGGCGAAGGGTACATAAGACTTTCCTATGCTGCAGCTTACAGCGATTTAGAAAAGGCATTAAATCGTATTGAAAAAGCCGTGAAAAAGGTATAAAAATTATAGATGTTCCGCACATTTTTTTAATTCATCAAAAAGTTCTGGCCGTAGATCCTTTAATGTGGGAACAAAAGTTTCAATGGGCTTTATGTCTCTGTAGTCCACATCACATATCACAAAGTCTTCTTCATCATATTTTGCCTTGGCAAGAACTCTTCCACTTGGGGCGATTAAACGGCTTCCTCCCCAAAACTGCAAACCATCTTCAATTCCTACAAGGTTCACATAAGCTAGAAAAGTAGTGTTTTCTATGGCTCTGGCTGCTGTCAGGATCTCAAAAAATGTTTTACGGACTGCTGGTGAAGCAGAAATACAAACAATAAGTTGTGCTCCTTTTAATCGGGTTATGCGGCTAACTTCCGGAAAGAAAATGTCATAACATATGATTAATCCTAATCTTCCAAGTTCCGTATAGAAGACTGCTGATTGATATCCAGGGCGAAAATAACGTTTTTCTTCAAAGACGCTATGAGTTGGAAGATACATTTTTCGATATTTTCCGATGTATCCTTTGGGGCCTACTAGAACTGCCGTATTATAAATCGTTGCTTTGGTTTTTTCGCTTACTTCGGGCATGCCAAAGATGATATGTGTTTGCGTTTTCTCAGCTATTTTCTCCACGGCGTAAGTGGACGGGCCAGGTATTATTTCTGCCAGTTCGTAAATCTGGTCTCTAACTACATAACCTGTTAAAGATAATTCTGGGAAAATTACAAGATCCACTGATTGATCCTTAAACTTTTTCACAATTTCTTCCATTTTCTTTAAGTTTTCTTCTTTATTTGCTCGTTTACAGCTTATTTGTGCTAAAGCTATTCTGACTCTTTCTTTCATTTTTATCACTTCAATAATAAAAGTAGTGGCGTGAGAGTCTAAAATCTGCTCCTACTGTTCGATATTCTAGTTTTGGTGCTAATAGAACTCGTCTTTTGTGTTCTGTTGAAAGCCATCTTTGTTTTATTTTTTTTACCAAGTCCTCCCTTATTTCTAGCTGATTTGCTATGTCATCTGTTTGCATAAAATGTTCAAGTCCGTAAAGAATTAGATCAAGGAGTTCATACTTTATGCCTAATTCTTTTTCTGCAGATTGGCCTGGCCACAAGGTTGGCGATGGTGGTTTTTCAATTATTTCGCTTGGAATGCCTAAATGTTTCGCAAGTCTCTGTACTTGGGTTTTATATAAATCCATTATCGGGAATATGTCGGCTGCAACATCTCCCCATTTTGTAAAATACCCCATCATCGTTTCAGACTTATCAGCGCTTCCACCTACTAGCATGTTAAGTTTGTTTGCATAATAGTATATGTAGATCATCCTTGTTCGGGCTTTTATGTTTCCTTTACATACGTTGTCAAGAGGATCAAATATTGGTAGGGAATTATAGAAACTTTCTAGTGTAGCCGTGATTTCTATTAATTCTGTTTTTAGGCCAAATTTTTTTGCGACATTCTCTGCATGGGCGATCTCTTTTTTGTTATAAGTTTCTTTTTCTGGTAGAATAAGTCCTAAAACTTTATCGCCACCAATTGCTAGAGCTGCAAGGGCAGCGGTTGTTGAACTGTCAATTCCCCCTGACATTCCTAACACAATGCCCTTTGCTCCCGCTTTGGAGACATAATCTCTAATGAAGTTTTTTATTTTTTGCTCGACTTCTACCCAGTCCAAATTTAAGATTGATGGATTTAACCGCAATGTACATATCCTCATTTTTTATGGAGTGGTAGCTGTATTTAAGGACAAACATAAAATATCTGTACATCCCCCTTTTAGGATATAGAAGGCATAAAAGTATGGGGCGAAGAAGAAGAAAGGTTGTGCGTATTCCTAAGAGACGATTGCCTAAATTCTTCTCTTGCCCAAGGTGTGGAAAGAGAACAGTAAGAGTTGAGATTTCCAAGGAAGAAGGACATGCAGTTGTAGGTTGTAGTAGCTGCGGTGTCAAAGACGAATTCTTTATTAAACCTGCTCAAAGCGAAATTGATGTTTACTGTATGTTTACAGACAAGTTTTATGGAAGTTATAGAAAGATTTCGGCCTCTCAATCTGAAAGTAATTAAGTTTAGGTTGGAACCTTTTATGGTTGGACATGTTGAAAGGTATCTTCTTGAAAAAATGGAGGCTGAAAATTCTATTCATCTTACCCTTATAGATCCTGAGAAAGTAACACCTCCTCAAGCTTCTTCAATAGCCGTTAAAGCAAAACTTAGTGGGACATCAGCCATAATGGTTGGAGGGTCAACTTTCGTCTCAACTAAACACCTAGATAGTGTTGTAAAGGCTATTAAGCGGACAGCGAAACTTCCAGTAATTCTGTTTCCAAACAATGTGACTGGTATAAGTCGGTACGCTGATGCTATATGGTTTATGTCCCTTCTAAATTCGGTTGACCCATACTTCTTGGTAGGAGCCCAGATTTTAGGTGCCCCGATGGTAAAAAAATATCGCTTGGAACCAATTCCCATGGGCTACATCATTGTAGGCGACGGTGGTACTGCCGGTATTGTCGGCAAGGCTGTACCAATACCTTATAACAAACCAGAACTCGCTGCAGCTCACGCTTTAGCTGGGCAATATTTGGGCATGCGTTTCATCTACTTGGAAGGAGGATCGGGGGCTAGAAAACCTGTTCCTCCCGAAATGATTCGCACCGTTAAAAACTATATAGATGTTCCTTTGATTGTGGGAGGAGGCATAAAAACTAGGAAACAAGCATTAACCGCTGTAGCTGCTGGAGCAGACATTATTGTAACTGGGAATATCGTAGAAAACAGGGAAGTTAAGGACAAGGTCTCAGAAATTATTAAAGGCATTAAAGGCAGCAGATAGTAGTGCAAGGATTTGTTTTGAAAAGTGGCCTGTTATATTTTTGTGTAGAATTAATATGGAATAACGGCTACTCAGCCTTTGTTTTTGCTTTTTTCATGTCACGAAAGGGAAATAAACAGAACATGTAAACAGAGTTGCGGAGACAAGGAAAGTTTGAACAATAATATGAGCGAAGCTTATCAGCAATATGTAGCAACCTTAGAAAGTAAACTCAAGCAAGTGTACGCTCTAAGCGAAGAAGCTAGAAGAAAGGGATTGGACCCTGCACCGTCAACTGAATGTAAGATTGCAAAGGATCTAGCTGATTTAGTTGAGGGTCTTGTGGGGCCTAAAGGGGTTGCAGAAAGCATTAGAAAACTAAGTGAACGACTTTCAAGAGAAGAATTAGCTTTCAAAATAGCGGAAGAAATCGTTTATGGCAAATTTGGGCATATGGACGACGAAAAGGCTGCTGAACAAGCCATTCGTACATCTCTTGCAATCCTGACCGAGGGGCTTACGGCAGCTCCGCTTCAAGGGGTAGCCCAAGTGAAAATTAAAGCCAATCGTGACCGAACACAGTATCTCGCTATTTATTTTGCAGGTCCAATAAGATCTGCTGGGGGAACAGACCAGGCCCTGACACTTGTTGTAGGCGATTTTGTTAGACGATTATTAGGGCTTAATCGTTATAAGCCTACTAAAGAGGAAATTTCGCGGTTTATTGAGGAGATGCGCCTTTATGAACGCGCTGTTGGGCGTTTCCAATATCACATTTCAGATGAAGAGCTTAGAAAAGCTCTTGAGTGGCTCCCTGTAGAGGTTACTGGCACAGAATCTGATCCCGTGGAAGTATCTTCTTACAGAAATCTGCAAAGGATTGAAACGAATCGTGTAAGAGGCGGCGCCCTTCGAGTTGTAAATGATGGCGTTGTTGGGCGTGCTTCCAAAGTTTATGCAATAATTGAAGGGCTCAGGATTCAGGGTTGGGATTGGCTTAAAGAGTTCCGCCAAAAATCCGCAGAGAAATCTACTGGGTTTATGGATGAAGTTATTGCAGGGCGTCCAATATTCTCGTTTCCTTCAAGGCGCGGTGGTTTTCGATTACGTTATGGTAGGGCTCGAAACACTGGTTTGGCAGCTGTGGGCATTCACCCCGCTACTATGCTTGTACTTCAAGGTTTTGTAGCCGCTGGTACACAATTACGCTTAGAACTTCCAGGGAAAGGTGGAATAGCAGTTCCTGTTGATAGTTTGGAGCCTCCAATTGTTCGTTTGAAGAACGGATCTGTTGTTCGCGTGTCTGTTGAAAACTTTGCTGGACTAAAAGATAGCACTGAGAAAATTTTGTTTCTTGGAGATATTTTGATTAGTTTTGGAGATTTTCTTTACAATAGTAAGTCTCTGTCCCCCTCTGGATATGTTGAAGAATGGTGGGTTGGAGATTTAAGAAAAGGCATTTCCGAAAGATTCGATGGAGATCTTACAAAAGCTGCTGAAACACTACAGATTCAAACTAAAAGATTGGAAAAACTTTTAAAAAATCCTTTTCTAAATAAACCAAGCCTTAAAGAAGCTGCGAAGTTATCTTCAGTATTAAAAATCCCGCTCCATCCATCGTTTACCTTTTTCTGGTCTCATCTTAAATCAATTGATGATTTAAAAGCATTGAAAAAGTGGGTTGACACTGCGAAAATATCGAGAGACGACGATATTATATGCCGAATTTCCGGTGATTTTGTGGCAAATGTAAAAGAGTCTTTAGAAGCAATTTGCTTACCTCATAGTGTGGCTAATGGAAAAATTATTGTTGAGGGCGATGATGCAGGAGCTTTAGCCTTTTCCTTAGGCTATGGGCATTACACGAATGTAGATCTGATTTCTGCTTCCTCTGTTTTGGATGCTGTAAGCTTACTCGCCGGCGTGGAGATTAAGGAAAAAGATCCAACTCTTGTAGGAGCACGTATGGGACGTCCTGAAAAAGCTAAGAGGCGCGAATTGAGACCTCGGGTTCATGTTCTCTTTCCTGTGGGCTTGGCTGGGGGTTCTCATAGGGACATTATCGAAGCAGCTAAGAGAGAGCGTGCTACCGTAGAGATTGTTACTCGTAAATGCCCTTCTTGTAAGACGATTACTTTTGGTGTTAAATGTCCGGTTTGTGGGTCTGAAACGGTTTTTGAGAAGATATGCCCTCGCTGTGGGAGGATACAAGAGAGTAAAGACGTATGTCCGGTATGTAAAGTACCTGTTGTTTACTATCAGAAACAATCTGTGAACTTTAAAGAGGCACTTGGCAAGGCTTGCAAAAATTTAGGAATGCCCCCTCCTAAACTTTTGAAAGGGGTTAAAGGTTTAATGAACGAAAAGAAGATTCCTGAACTTATTGAGAAGGGAATTCTACGTGCAAAATATGATTTGTCAGTATACAAAGATGGTACTGTTCGTTTTGATGCGACAAATGCTCCGTTAACTCATTTTAAAATATCGGAAATTGGAGTCTCTATTGAAAAGCTTGTGAAGCTTGGTTATACTTATGACATCAATGGTGCCCCTTTGACGCAGGGAAATCAGATTTGCGAATTAAAAATTCAAGATGTTATTATCCCCATGAAATGTGCTCAATATTTTGTCCGCGTCGCAAACTTTATTGATGAATTGCTAACAAAAGTGTATAGGTTGCCACCATATTATAAAGTCAAAAAAGTTGAAGATTTAGTGGGGCATCTAGTTATAGGATTAGCACCTCATACCTCTGTAGGTATTTTAGGAAGGATAATTGGCTTTACAAACTTAAATGTATGTTATGCGCATCCCGTTTGGCACTCTGCTAAACGGAGAGACTGTGATGGAGACGAAGACACGTTGATGCTTGCTTTAGATACCCTTCTCAATTTTTCTCAAGATTATTTACCCGCACAAATAGGGGGCATAATGGATGCTCCATTGCTGTTAATTCCAGTTGTTAAGACTATGGAGGTTCAGAGACAAGCTCATGATGTTGATGTTGCTAAGGAATATCCTTTGGAGTTTTTTGAAAAAACATGGGAAAATGCAAGAGCCAAGACTGTTAGCAGCCTTATAGATATTATTGAATACAGGCTGGGTTCAGAGGCTCAGTTTGAAGGTTTCAACTTTACAACACCTGTTTCCAACATTAACTTAGGGAATGCAGAAAGTTCTTACAAGCGATTAAAAACTATGATCGATAAGCTTAACAGTCAACTGGAATTGGCTGAGAAGATAGAGGCTGTCGATGTTAAACGCGTAGCTTTAAAAGTTCTAACAACCCATTTTATTCGAGACATTTCAGGGAATTTACGTGCTTTCTCTACCCAAGGCTTTAGGTGTAAATCCTGTAACAAGCGCTTTAGACGATTACCACTTCGAGGGACCTGTCCTTTTTGTAATGGTCAATTGACCCTCACAGTTTATCGGGGTGGGATTGAAAAGTATTTAGAGGCAGCTCAACGGTTAGTTGAGAAATATGGATTGCCTAAGTATTACATTCAAAGAATTATGCTTGTAAAAGAAGAGATTAACAACTTATTTGAAGGAAAAAAGCCAAAACAAATCAGTCTAATGGATTTTGCTTGAGAAAGCTTTTCTACTTTAAAAGCAATTCTTTTTTGGTCAGCATGCTGAAAGTGGTTTATCACCCTAACGCATACTTGACAGGTATAAGAAATGTTAAACTTGGACTTAAAGCAAGAACGAAAATACTAGAAACTTTAGAAACAGGCTCTTTTACAGCAAGAAATATTGCTAAAGAAACTAATCTTCGCTATTCTGTTGTTTTGTACCACTTAAAACTTTTGGAAAAAGAGGACATAGTTCAACGCAAGGGGAATAGACCTTATATGTGGAGTGTTACGGGCCTGGGGCAGAAGCGCTTAATTGGATTACGTTAAAAAGTACATTGACAAGGTGTCTGTTGACACTTCGGACACTTTTCTGCATACTTGTTTAACGTTGCCATCTCTAAATTTATGTTGACCACATTTGCTAAAGAAGCTAGCCACGCGATAACATCAGCGAATTCATTTTCTAACGCCTTTTTATTTTTCCTTTTTAGTGCTTCTCCAAGTTCCTCGACTTCTTCTACAAGCCAATTAAATGTTTTAGTTGCACCCCGCTGAGAATCTCTATGGAAATATAGGCGACGCATCATTTCTTGAAATTCTGAGATATGCAAGATACTTCACCAATCCTTGAAAAGAGGATATCATATAGGATAAAAAAGTGATCTTTTAAACGTTTTTGGATTTAAAGAAGGCTGCTTCTGAGAGACTTCCCACTGGATAAAAGCACCTTTCTCTAAATTTTACTTTTCAGTTGTTAAACTGCGTTGCCCTTTTCTAATTATGTGAGTAACTTTAACCCCCTTTCTTTCTAAATATGTAGAAATAAATCTTCGATGACAGTATTTTGGATTTGTTTCAATACACATTATGCATACTCGCTTGGTTTTTGCAATTTCTAAAAGCTTCTTCACTCCTTCTCTGAACATTTTAGTTTGCATATACTTTTGGTATCCGCCTTTTCTATAACCACCCAGTTCTTTGCCAAGCCAAACATATTCTACTCTTTTTCTAGGAAACCATTCTTCCATTTCTTCTTTTCTGAAATGCTGCATTTTTGACGTCGGAAAACGACGTATGTCAATAAGAACTTGTATCCTATTTTCTTTTAACAATTCTAAGAAGTTTTCCAAAGAGTAATTGCTATATCCAACTGTCCATATAGTTATTCGTACGTTATGGCTTTTCATTTTTAACGGATTTTGATATACTTGTAAGCTTCAACAGCATTCTCAAAGCAATAATGAACCTTCTGGTATTCCTTACGAAACTCTGCTACGCTGGACTTAACCTCTTCTAATGGTTTTTTATCTATTATTGCGCTTTTAATAAAATCTGCAATTTCCTCCATTTCTGATTCTTTCATTCCAAGCCTTGTAACTTCTGAAACACCCAGCCTTATTCCACCTGGATGCATGAAGTGTCTTCCTTCCTTGATATCCCAGGGAAGCAAGTTTCTGTTTATGATTATGTTGGCTTTTTCCAGAGTTTCCTCTATGGTGCCTCCGTCACCATGTTTTGTAATGTCAATCAGTATAACGTGTGATTCCGTGAACCCTTTATGTTCTGCTAATACGTTGAATCCCCTTTCATACAGTGCTTGGGCAAGGGCTTTAGCGTTTTTTACTATCTGACTGGTATATTCTTTTCCGAATGCGAGCATTTCTGCGCAAGCAATTGTAACGCCTGCCACAGCATGCAAATGATGATTGCTAACCATTCCAGGAAATGTTGCTCTCTTTATTTTTTCAGCATGTTTTTCCCAAGAGAGAACTCCCCCATGTTGAGGTCCAAAAAATGTTTTGTGTGTGCTTAAACTTACCACATCTGCTCCTTCTCTGAGGGGGTCTTGGAACCGGCCTCCCGCGATTAAACCGGCTACATGAGCAGCGTCATATCCTGTGATAGCGCCTACTGAATGTATGGTATCCGCCAACTCTTTTACTGGATGTGGAAATGGAAAGACGCTTGCTCCAAACATTACAAGTTTTGGCGGTCTATTTTCGGCCACGAGCTTTTCGATTCTTTGTTTAGCCCTGTCAACATCTATATTCAACTCTTTGTAATCGAGAGGAAGATATTCAACCATTAATCCATGAACGGCACCAGCAGTGCCTCCAAGCCTTTTTTTGCCCATAGTTATGTGTCCACCACATGGAATGGACAGAGCCATCATGGTATCACTGGGCTCTGTAAAAGCTGTGTAAACAACTAAATTCGCGACAACACCAGAGATGGGCCTTACGTCTACAAACTCCGCGTTAAAAAGTTTTTTCATGAGTTCGATACACTTAAATTCTACCTGATCTATAAAACGACAGCCTGCATAAACTCGCTCTCCAGGCCATCCCTCTGCATATCTATTTCCGAAATCTGAAATAAGTGCTTCTCGAACAGCAGGGCTTGGAATGTTTTCACTTGCTATTAACGGGATGCTTTCTTGAAACCATTTGTGATGTTGTTGCAGAAGTTCGAAGACATGATCATACTCGTCTTTTGGGGTCTTCACAGTGAACACCTGTCCACACTATCTTTTTATGAGATAAAAAATCTTTGGAGGTCAACACAACATTAATAATGGAGAATTGAGTGCTATTTCATGTTGGAGGAAAGGATGCCTCAATGAGCAAGAAAAAGAAAGAGCGGTCTGCGCCTATGCCTGCTGCAAGTGCTGGATTATTAAGATTTTTTGAAGAGGAAACAGAAGGTGTCAAGGTTAGACCTGAACTTCTTGTGGCGCTAGCGATTGCATTAATAGTAGTGTGTGTACTATCAAATGCTTTCTTTTAATATTTGTTAGCTTTCACGTCGAGGAGATGAATGTAGAACTTCTAATCTTTGAACAGAGTTGAGGTGTACAAATATTTCACTTCTTTCTTCTCTGCTAGTAACTTGTGGAATCGGTTGAGCGATTGTTGCTCTTAATATTATTGCTTCAGCTTCAGAAAGCCATATTCCAGCGGGTTCACGAGTAATTGCCGCTAAGGTACCTTCAAAACCGTAGGAAGGATCCAAAATAACCCGTATTCTTTTCCCTAAATTTTTCTCTAACATATGAAATATTGTTGGTGGAATGCTCTGTTCTGGCATAGAGTTCGCAAATCCTCTATAATTGACGTCTAGTAAATAAAACTCTTGTCCTTCCAACGGAACATTGCGTTTACTGTTTTTACATGTTGGTGACGCATCTCATCGTCTCTTTTTAGGTATTTTTATGTAAAAAAGATCAACTATTATGTAAGGTTTTGTTACAATTTGGTGGATTTCGACACCTTAATATTTGTTTAAGAACATCTGATAAAGAACCGAAGTGGATGGAAAAGGTAGTGGCGACTAAAAAATCTCTAAACGAGCATCTTGAGGATGTTGTTAAACATTATGCCTCTCTGTTTAAACTTCCCTCATTCCGAAGAATTGTTCTGTTTCTTGCTTCCGCCTGTGTAGGTGGCGGTCTATTTTCTGCACTCTTTTTTTCTCCTATCTTTGATAGCTTACTTTTTGGCATCATGCTATTTTTTATAACTTTGTTTTTGGACTATGCTGTCAGTGCTCTTTTTCTAAGAAATGATTTGATCTATGACATGCGAAGAACATCAGCTCTCTCTCTTGCCTGTTGGTTTATATGGCTATTATTTATTTTCATAGGAGTTATGGCTGCCATTTTTTCCCATTCCAGCTGGTGGATAAGACTCTCTCTACTCGGTTTTGGGGCTGTACTAATCTTCCGTTCAGTGATTATAATGTCGACGGCAAGCACAGAATCTAAGACTAGATTAGTATCAGCTTCTATTGTTCAACCATTGTTCTGTATTATCCCTTTTATTGTCCTTTGGAGGAAAATTGGTTATACCTTTAATCTCTACTTTTTCCTGTTCTTCCCTTTCTCCGTAATTATAAGTCTTATTTCAAGTGTTCTCTTTTTATTCCTTTTAAACCGTTTAGGCGAAAACGCACTAGGCATTTCTTCAATGCCGCTTTTCAAAGCTTTCTTACTTAACTGGGCAATTGGTCTAAACGCTCCGTTTGAAGAATTCTTAGAAAAGCTAGGGGAAAAAAGGGATGTAGAAGTGTCACTACTGAGGTTCAATTCTTCTAAAACAAAAGCTGTTATAGTAGTTCCATCCATTCACCCTGGCCCCTTCAAAAATATCGGAAGTAGTCTTTTACCTTCTATGCTTAAGACTCGTTTAGAGAAAGATTTGAATTGTGTTGCATGCATTCCACATGGTTTGCTTGGGCATGAGTTTGACCTAGCTTCTCAAGGCCACAACGAAAAAGTAATTGGTAGCGTTTTAAAGTCAGCACGACTTGTTGTCTGCAATGAAACAAAGGCCACGCCTTTTATTGAAGTTAGTAATGGGCTTGCTACTGCTTGCTGCCAAATATTTGGGAAAACAGCATTAATTTCGTTTACTCTCGCACCAAAAACAACTGAAGACTTTCCACAAGAATTAGGATTATTCGTTCGTCAAGAAGCGCAGAAGCAAGGGTTAGAGTGCTGTATAATTGTCAATGCTCACAATAGTATTGATGGCCCAGTAAACATAGACGAAACTCTTGGCGCTCTAAAACAGGTTGCCGTTCAATGTTTATCTAAAGCTGCTTCTCAAAAGCAATTGCCATTTAAAGTAGGGGCTGCAACAGTTTTTCCAAAGGAGTTTAGTCTTAAAGACGGTATAGGTGCTGGAGGCATCACCGCAGTTGTTAGCAAGGTAAACGGACAAAAAACTGCTTACGTCGTTATTGATGGCAACAACATCGTTTCTGGACTACGAGAGAAAATTTTGTCTGATATACGCTTTGAAGGCATCGACGCTGGCGAAGTCTTTACAACAGACACGCACTCAGTAAACGCCATAGTATTAGACGAACGGGGTTACCATCCTGTAGGCGAAGTTATAAATCATGAAAAACTATTGAAATACGTTAAAGAAGCCGTGGCCGCAGCTATTTCTAATTTAGAACCTGCCAAGAGCGCCTCCCATCAAATAACTGTTTCAAATGTAACTGTTATTGGAGAAAAACTTCTGGAAAAACTGTGTTTTCTAATCGATAGAACTATTATTAAGGCTAAAAAAATAGTTATCCCTTTATTCGGAGTTACGGGTTTAATTTTAATGTCGTTTTTGCTTATTGTCTAAGCTAACACTAATAAAGCTGGAAAGCTCAATTTCAATTCTCAATGGAAGGGAGAATAGTGCTTAAGGAAATTAGAATTCATGGACGTGGTGGTCAAGGAAGCGTGACAGCAGCTGAACTTTTGGCACATGCCGCCTTTCTTGAAGGCAGATGGGTTCAAGCTTTTCCATATTTCGGAGCAGAGAGGCGGGGAGCTCCTGTAAAGGCTTTTGCTAGAATAAGCGATAAGCCCTTGTTAATTCACAGCCAAGTTTACAATCCAGACTACATAATTGTTCTTGACCCTGTCATCTACAAAATGGTAGATATAACTGAAGGATTGAAAAAGGATGGCATGATAATTGTGAACACTACGAAAAAGCCTGAAGAAGTGGAAGTTAAAGGGTGGCCTATTGCAACTGTAGATGCTACTGGTATTGCTCTTGAACTGAACTTGTTAGTTGCAGGTTTGCCA
>MTLU01000006.1 GCA_002010975.1 Candidatus Bathyarchaeota archaeon JdFR-07
ATCATGACCCATATTCATGATATTGCCGTCATCAATGTTACATCTGAAAGTTGGGTTTATCCAGGATGGATAGCCCATATTAACGTGACAGCCAAAAACTTGGGAGAATTCACCGAAAGCTTTGAAATAAAAGCCTACTACAACATTACTTTAATAGGTACAATATCCGTCACAAATCTTCCACCTGGAAACATATATGTAGCACAATTCACACTTAATACAACCTCTCTGCCGCCTTGTCAGATCTACGTTATTTCAGGAGAAGCTACTACAGTTTTATACGAATATGACGATACAAATAATCTCTTGGAAAACGGTTTGCTGAAAATAAGATTTATTGGAGACGTAAATGGCGACGACAAAGTGGACTTAAAAGACGTCTATCAAGTCTCTCTAGCATTCGGTTCTTATCCTGGCCATCCAAGATGGGACCCTGCCTGCGACATTAACAGAGACGATGCGGTCGACTTAAAAGATGTCTATACTGTTAGCAAAAATTACGGCCAAGGATGCTTCTCTTAACTTCCCCTACTTTTTCATGAAAAAACTTTTATAACCATCAAGATAAATCATTCATCCAAAGGTGAAAACATGAGAATAATACAATCTGAAAAGCCAAAAATGCTCTTCGTATTGATTGCGTTGACTATACTAGTTTCTACAGCAACTTTGCAGATTGAAAAAACGTTCGCTCAACAACCAAGAATATACTTAGAACCCTCTATATACGAATTTCCAGAATCAACACCTGTTGGAACAACGTTTAATGTTAGTGTATGGTGCGCAGATGTTCCTGATCTTGGCGGTGCTCAAATCTATATGGAATTCAATGATTCGATTATAATGCCGACGAGATGGTGGGCACCAACATGGGATCCAGACTTCTTCATGCCAACAACTCCTCCGCCTACAACCCTGCCTCAACCTCCAGATCCGGGCTACATTAATTTAGCTCCAGGTAAAGGTCGAATTTTAATAGCCGTTTCTAAGGGTGGTTTGCCTCCATCAGCTCCATGGGGCCACGACGGCATAATAGCAATAATAGAATTCAACATAACAAGAGGGCCTCCACCTACACTTACAACACTTCTAGATATAAATAAAACTGACACTTATCTTTTAGACCCTACCGCAAATGAAATCCCAAATGTAATAAAAGAAAATGGTACCTATACTCTTATTCCAGAACTGTCAACGATTATGATGATTGTAGTGCTGTTGACTTCCATATCAGTGGCCGTTATAGCAAAAAAGAAAAGATTGCTTTAAGCACCCTTATCCCAGAATCCTTTTTTTTACTTTTTTATATTGAAATGTGGATATAAAAGACAATAGAATACAGATATAGAAAATTAATCTAGAATATTTATTCATAAACCGAAATTTTCTTATATAAACAAGTAACAAAAAAGGGAAGGTAGGCGAAAAAAATGTATGAATTAAAAAAATGTATGCTGCTGTTTGGAATGTCTGTTGTTCTCTTAGGCCTAGTTACTTCTGCGTCTCGAAGCATTATCGTTAATGCAGCCTCCGCCAATCCATGGTTACAACCTTCTCCCTATATTATGAATGCTATGACTTACGAAGAATTCAATGTATCCATTATGGTTAAAAATGTCCTTGAAAACCTTAACCTCATTGGTATACAGTTCGAGCTATGGTATGACACGACAAGTTTTAATGTTACAAAAATTGTTAATGGCCCATTTCTTTCTCAGTGGGCACCGTATGGTACTATTGCAACATACTATGTAGAAGAGGATATTGGCAGAGTTGTCTTCGGTGAAATGATATTTCCTAATGCAACAGGAGACTACGATCTGACAGATTATCCGAAAGGTGAAGGCGAAGTTGCAATAATAACTTTCAAGCCAACGTTTCTTTCGATCACTGGAGCTGAAAACCTGCAGTATAACATGACATTGAAACCTCTGTTTGGATTCTACTTCTTAGACAAGACTGGAGAAGAAATAGCATATGATCCATCAATTGAGTTCTTATACAATTATGTGTTTTCCTATCAGCCAACTCCATATTACACCGAGTTAGTTTTTAAAGCTCCAGAAGTAGGTAATCTCACAGCAACCTTTACATGGGACTTTGGAGACGGAACAATAGTGTCCACTAATGAAACAATAATAAAGCATAAATTTTTAGAACCAGGAACTTACACCGTTAAACTATCGATTTTTGTTTATGGACCAAACGTTACAAATACCCTCACTCGTGATGTTCTTGTAGAGATCCCAGGAACTCCTTTAGATGTTGAAGTCGAGGGTGGAGAACTTTATTTCAAAGGAGAAAAGGCTGACTTCTACATAATGATATCAGATCATACGCAACGAATCGACCCCTCAAAGATTACGGTGTTGGTGTATCACACAGGCGATATAATTGCAGATTTAACTAACCAGACAACTAAAATAGATACCGGACTTTATGAGGTTACTTACGATATACCAATAGACGCTTCGCCAGGAACCTATTTACTCATTGTTGAGACTGAAAACAATCTAATAACAGAAACCACAATAAAAAGTTTTCAGATAAGCCCTACACTATCCCGCGATCTCGAACAACTCAAAGCCAACTTAACAGCAATTAATGCTACCTTGGTTGATTTGATCTCTGAGTCTGTTAATGATGTTTTAACAAAGTTAAACATCACCATGAGCACTTTAACTGCGGAGTTAGATGCAATTAATGCTACACTAGTTGATTTGATCACGGATTCTGTTAATGATGTTTTAGCAAAGTTAAACACCTCTCTTGAAGAAACGACTACTAAATTAGACAACATTCAATCAACCACAACTAATACCCTATATGCAGCTTCTATATTATCAGCAATTGCTGTTATACTAGCAATAGCTATACTGGTGATCCTTTACTTAAGGAAAAAAGAATAAACTACCTCCTCTTTTTTTTAAAAAGGCTTTTAGCCAATTATAACGGTACAGTAAAAATAACGCTATTAACGCTAGAACTGTAATCACGTAAAAAATCAAACAAAAAATGAATTATAGACCTTTTAGTTGCACCATAGAAGATACTTCCAAAAATCTTAAATTCAAGGTTTCACAAAACATATCGTGGAGGGAGGGAGAGGAAAGACTTCTTGAAAAAAGCATGGATTACTCTCGTTATCCTTTTAACACTTTCAACACCAAAGCACGTTGTTGTGTTTGGAGCAGATAGTCAGTTTACTATGTCTATGAAACAAACTAATCCTGCAACTTTATGGGTATATCTTCCAGACGGTCAACGTGTTGGTTCTAATCCTGATATATGGTTGCATAAAGGATGGGTTATGTATCAATCTGGAAATACTTGGACTTTTACTCTCAAGATAAAACAACAAAGTCACTGTCTATCATCCTTTGACACACACTTAATTATTGCACTCAACGATGAAGCTTACAACAATCTTGTCGAGCTGATTGTAGAAGGAGTTTCTATTCCTAGTCTCGCTTTCAAGTTCGGTCGACCACACCTTTATGGCATAAAATGGTGGCCTAATGATGTTTATCCAACATGGTTTAATGATACACTAGTCAATTTAGGAACAATACATCCAAAGCAAGTTAAAGAAATAGTTGTTAAAGTAACATTTTCCGACCCAACAAATGCTAGAATACACTTTGATGCCTACGGAAAAACTGTGCCTTTCGATCCTCCATGCCCAGGCTTTATAACAAGAAACCCCAATGGAAGAGACTCAACAGTTTTATGGAAGTACGTTCCCCAACCTCCCGAAGCAGAGTTCACATGGGTTCCGCCATATCCCTGCGTTAACCAGACTGTAACCTTTAATGCTTCTGAGTCGTCTCCTATTGGTGGAGAGATAACATCTTATCGCTGGGATTTCGGCGACGGAAACATAACCATCACCAATCAAACTATAATTACCCATATCTACTACGATATAGGAACATATGCTGTGACCCTAAATGTTACCGATAGTGAAGGATTGTGGGATACTGAAACAAAGAATATCACTGTAGTCACCACTCCAACAGTTTCTATTCAACCACCAGAAACTATATGGACATATGAAACTCATTCCATAGGAGAAAACTTAACCATAGATATATATGTAAATAATGTTACCAACCTTTGGGCTTGGAAACTCGGTTTAACTTTTAACGCCAGTGTGTTGCAATGTCTAGAAGTTTCTGAAGGGTCTTTTCTCAAATCCGGAGGAAACACCACATGGACTCTTGGAGAAATAAATAACACTATTGGAATGATAAGTCCCTTCGAATGTTCACTCCTTGATGGAGGAACACCTGTTTCTGGAAGCGGAGTTCTAGCCTCTATACTCTTTACAACTATAAATTATGGAAACTCAAGTTTACATCCCATAAATGTCACTCTCTACGACCCTGACATAAACGTTATCCCAGTCAACGTTTTTGATGGATATTTCGCGTTTATTCCCCCTCCCCCCTTCGGTCCTACTGCTTTCTTTAAATATAACCCCTTGGCCCCCTATGCCAATCAACCGATAACCTTTAACGCATCGGAATCAGAACCCGGATGGACCGGGTGGGAACCTGCTCCCATAGTAAGCTATGAGTGGAATTTCGGCGACGGAAACATAACCCTCACCAATGAGCCTAGTATAGTACATACGTATTCAGCGATGGGCGTTTACAATGTGACACTTATTGTAACAGATAGTGAAGGGAGAATGGATTCCTATCTCAGAACATTAATTGTTGATGCCATCGCACCAAACGCTTACTTTGTGTGGGATCCATTTTATCCTATGTATGGTGAAACTGTAACCTTTAATGCTTCATTATCAACTCCCGACGGTGGAGAATTGATTTCCTATGAGTGGAATTTCGGCGACGGAAATACTGACAGTGGAGTTGTTGTAACTCATATATTCCAAGCTGGTGGAACATACAACGTTACATTAACAGTTATTGACAGTGAAGGTAAAAGCGACACCACTTGGAGACTGATCTCTGTATTAACTGAAATATATACAACTCCGCCAGCATACGCTGCTTCATATCTTGGAGAAGAATTTAGCATAGAAATTAAAGTTGAAAATGTTACAAATCTCTATTCATTTGAATTTAAGCTTGGATACAACACCACACTTCTTGACGTGACAGATATCGAGGAAGGCTTATTCCTTAGTAGTTTTGGAAACACAATAATCGAAAAGATGGAAATAAACGATACTGTTGGATACGTCTGGGTTTCCATAAGCCTTGAACCATCATCACCAGCAGCAAATGGAAGCGGAGTTTTAGCCTTCATAAGCTTTAACGTTACCTTCGCAACTAAATGGCCAGAAAGTGTAAGTTGCGTACTTGACCTATATGATACTATACTAACAGATGTAAATGGATACGATATTTTGCATGAATCCCAAGACGGTCTTTACATATTCATTCCTCCAATAGTTCCTCCAACAGCATCGTTTAGTTACAGTCCAGAATATCCACTAGTAAATGAACCCATAACCTTTAATGCTTCTGAGTCGTCTCCTAATGGTGGAGAGATAACATCTTATCGCTGGGATTTCGGCGACGGAAACATAACAGAAGTTAACGTTTCAATAATTACCCATTCATATAGCCTTTCAGACTTCTATAATGTTACCTTAACCGTTTTCGACAATCAAGGACTAAATGATACAACATGGGCAATTGTAAAAGTCTATCTGAACCCCGAGTCTCCATCTCCAGATTTCAACTGGATTCCCATAAGCCCAGTAAAAGGGGAAACTGTAACCTTTAATGCTTCAACTTCTCAACCAGGCTTTGATGGAACAAACACTTGCCCAATTGCATGGTACTACTGGGATTTCGGCGACGGAGCTACCCCGATAAACACCACTGACCTTGTAATAACACATACGTTCCTATCAGCTGGAACATATGATGTAAATCTAACGGTTTATGCACCACCAAGCTCTGAGACTCATCCAAGTTACTACCCATATGGAATGACAATTAAGCAGATCACTGTAACGGTTCAAGCATATACACTTACAATTACAACAACTAGTGGTGGCACAACCGACCCACCCCCTGGAAACTATACGTACGCCGAAGGCACCGTAGTTTCCGTTACAGCAATTCCGGAAACAAATTACCAATTTGACTATTGGGAGTTAGATGGAGTTTTCTATAGTAATCAGTCAACCGTTGAAGTGGTCATGGTTAGCGACCACGAGCTTAAGGCATTCTTCGAATATCTGCCTCCACTTTCAGTTTCAATAAGTCCGACTTCAATAACAATCTACTTAGGCGACTCCGTTACATTTACATCCTCCGCCTCTGGCGGTGTTCCTCCTTACAGCTTTCAATGGTACCTTAACAATAACCCTGTTTCAAGTGCTACTTCAGATACTTGGACTTTTACACCTACATCAAGCGGCATATACTACGTATACCTAATAGTCATAGATGACAATGGCAACACCGCCCAGTCAGATACTGCAAGGGTCATGGTTTCAACTCCAACGATTCCAGTAGGGGGATACACAGTACCCATTTCACTACCTAAAAAGATTTCGCCAATACCCATGACAGCCTACATATTCTTGCTAGTCTTATGTGGAATTCTTTTAAGTCTGAGAAAACATAAAAAAGAATAAGCCATATTTTTCTTTTTATAGAAACATTGGTTTAAGGTTTTTGTCTATGAAAAAAAATAAGAAAAAAGAAACTGAAAATATCTTTCTTAAAAGAAATTTAGCGTATACCCTGGTAATAGTAATTATTGTGATACTGCTTATAATAATTGTTTTCCGGCACACTTACCCTACAATCCCTACGCCAAAAGCCGCAATAATTGATCAGTTAGGTAGTCCTTTACTAGAGGAAGCTATTAGATATAAGAATCAAACATTTATAACCATAACAAAACGGCTGCTCTACAAAAAATTCTCAATAGTCGATTACTATTCAGACAATGCAACACTCGAAGAATATAAAAATCTTGCAAATAAAGGTTATAAACTAATAATTTGGAGAACTCATTCAGCTTTGGATCGTGACCAAAAGTTCGTAGCAATATCTATCTCTGAAAAATATAAACCAGAAAAATATCCAACATACGTGAACAACGGTCAACTTGGCAGATGCAACATATCTGGATATTATTATTTTGGGATAACCCCCAAATTTGTTAAAGAGATTATGAGTGGACATTTTGAAGATACAGTAATTATCCTTATGAGTTGTAATGGATTAAGAGAAAACTATTATCAAACCGCAAAAGCCTTCAAAGAAAAGGGCGTAAAGGCCTTTATAAGCTGGGATGATTGGATTCTTCCAGAAGACAATGATAATTCAATCGAATTATTACTTAGGTATCTGATTATTGAAAACTGGACAATCGGAAAGGCAGTTGATGAAATACCCAGAAGCGATAGTGTGGTTGGCTCGGCGATGTTACGATATTATCCTACCACTTTTGAAGTTAAAAATTATGTGATTCCCAACTACAAAGAAGCTAATCTTCCCAGTAGTTCTTGGCTTAATATTTTAGTTACAAAAATAATAGACAAGTTTAAATTTGTGTATAACTAATAGAAAATTGTTCTAGAAAATTTTAACAGATGTGACTTAAATATGAAAATGCCTAGAATTTGGCAAATTCTAAAAAGTTTTAAAGATTTTTGTAGGCTTCATGGTTGGAAAATTTCCGAAAATGAAGATTGGATTGAGGTCAACAACAAATATCATAATTTTCTATGGATCAGAAATGTTCATCCATCCTCTTTCAGAAGCATACTTGCAAATAGAAAATGTATAGTCCGAGAAGGCTTATCCTATCACGTCATAGAAGCATCCTATACTGCATGGCTTCTATCAGAAAAGCCCTCAGAAATTTTAGTCAGAGAAATTTCTGAAAACTCTTCTCTTCATAATAGAATAGCTCTTTATGATTTAAGCCCAATTTTGGAAGGCAAAAATCTTTGCATGAAAATGAACTATACTGACAGCCCTGTTTTTCAAGCGTTTGAAAACTTCCTAAAAAACAGGCTGAAAGTTAAGCTGAAAACACTTTCAAATCCCAAAGCTAAACCCAAGAATTACGTTGTATTATAGGTAGCCTTAACAACAACGCCGAAGCAAAAAGGTTTCAAAGACTTGATAAGGAGGTTACTTCTAATAGATTATACGATAAGGAATGTGGAAAAACTCTGAAAAAATAAAGAAACTTATTGAATTTAAGAAGAAACTTAAGAAAAAAATCGAAGAACTAGAATCGGAAATAAAAGAAATGCAGACAATGCTTGAAGCAGTAGATGTCATATTACTCGAAAAGGGATTTAAAAGGCCAGAACTACCAAAACAAACTGCCACAGAAGCACTCACTAAAGAACAAGTAACGGTTGAACCCTCAACAGAGTTTGAATCAGTTATTCCTCTCAAATCAGTCGAAGGTGAACTCCTTGCAAACCTTCACGTCGAGGATGGTTCCCTTCGTGTCGTTATGGCTGAAGATAAGAGCTTCAATGTAAATACTCCTCCCTTCACCCATTTTCTAATTGAAAGAGTCTTGAAAAAAATGCAAGAAAAAGATAAAAAATTGGCAGAGTCTGGTCAGTTAACGCCAGATAAAATCTTCTTGTATAACATTGTTACGGAAGGCGATGTAATTCGTGAAATACAAATAAAAAATGTTGATAAAGAACGACTAAGGGAGCTTAAATCAAGCATTCGCTGGACTCTAGAGAAAATGTATGAGAAAATGAAGGTGTAACACACTATTGTTACTTTCTGTCAAAATAGATGTTTTTCCCTTTAGCTGATATGGGAATTCCCATTATGATTGTAGCCTCAGGCAAAAATTTCAATTTCATTGCTGCCACTCCAATACGATACATTATACGATTATCTACATTCAAAAAACTTGCAGTTTTCACAGCAGAGCCCAGGGCAATCCCTAAATCTAACGCTTTAAATATACATGTAGGACCCACAAAATCTTCACCCAGCCTTTTTACTTCTTCCTCAAATTTTCCACAGTTTTTGTAGCCACATGCTCCACAACTTAATCCAATGCTTCTTTTTCCTCTAACTCCCATCAAAATTACAATATCAGAGTCTTTAACATTTTTAGCATCCCTTTTGAAACCTTCAATTTTTCTTTCCTTCGCTATTTCTTCCATTTTTCTAACAATAACATCTTTTTCTTTACCATAAACAATTGCCGTTATAATATCGTCAATACCTGCTGTTTTCGGAGCCGTCCTTGCTGATACTACCATATATTTTGATGCTTCCAACAAGGCCTCCTTCTCACACCTTTCACTTTCAACTATAGGTGGACTCATTTCAAACACTCCTACAAATTATCTTTAGAAATTAATACCTTTTACTTTAAGAATTTTTGTCAACCCTTTACCACGGAAGAGCTTTTTCAAGCCACTCTAATATCAATTCAAGTTGACCAGTGTAAACTCCCGCGGCTAAAAAAGAAACACCTAAAAGAAGCAGCAACGCACCTATTACCCTACGAGCTGAAGCATCCATAAACTTTTACTCCATATACTTCCTTAACGTGGTTTCAATATACTTTTTAGGCACAACTCCTACAATCCTATCAACTTCTCGTCCATTTTTCATTACTACAAGTGTAGGTATACTAAAAACTTGGAAAAGTTTTGCGGTTCTAGGATTCTCGTCCACATTAAGTTTTCCAACAAAAACTTTTCCCGCATATTCCTCAGCCAACTCATCAATTATCGGCGCCAAAGCTAAACATGGACCACACCATGAAGCCCAGAAATCAATTAAAGCTAAAGAATTTTTAGTTATTATTTCGTTAAAGTTTGAATCTGTTACATGTACTGGTTTGTTAGGCATTTCTGTCTCCTTCTGCCTTATTCTTGCTATAAGTTGTTTAAGTTTCTTTTCTTTAATTCGTTCTAATTCTTCGTCTCCCTCTGAAATAAACGATTTGTGTTTTTCACCCAAAGATCTTCACATCCTTTTTGAAGATGTCACTTCCCATAACAGCCTTTTAAGCTTCTCGTAAGCCTCTTCTACATTAGAAATATGTTCTGCTGCTTTTTCAAACGGACAAATTTTCGTTTTATTGGCACCGAGTATTTTTTCTACAATATTGTCCCATTCGCAGTGCAAAGCATATTTTTCGAAGAAAATCCTTGCTCTTTCACTTAAAGTTTCAGCATAAACAGCTTTAACATCTGCATAAACACATAAAAGAGCAATAGCCTTTCCCACTATTCTATCACCTACAGAGGCCTTTTTAAGACTCTTTCCAAGTTTTTCGATGGCATGTAAAAATCCAATAATTCCATGAGAAGAACTTTCAAAAATTATTTTCTTATCCTTCACTATAACAAGAGATAAGCTTCTTTCTTTAAGTTCTCTTTTAGCTATTTCTAAATCTTGATTTTCCATCTTCGCTGTTAAGAAACTTCACAAATATTTATTGTTTATCTATGTACCCAAAAATCTTAATACGTCATAGATTTTCATCTTTTCGACTTTGCATGACTACTCCAAGCATAAAAACTGCCCCTAAAACCAAAAAAATACCAACAAGTCCAGCCAACAACGTTGAAAGATACGGATTTTCAATTAGTGGCATAGTGTACTCAGGCATTAAACCTGACCATGATGATTCCTGCTCCTCTAATTGAAATGTTTCCATAACTTTTTCCAATCCATCTGGAAATTCCGACGCAAAAGGTATCAATATTGCAAGACAGACTATCGTAAGAATTAACGCTTTAACATATCCTTTCATTTTTCATTCCCCCCTCAAAATTGCTATTCCATTAAGCACCGCAGGTTGCAGTCTCCAAAGCTGGGTGACCAGCGTTGTTGTTATGGCTGCTTCGCCCAAACCGATAAGAACATGCCAAAAAAGCATAGCTGGAACCGTTGCTTTTATTCCACCTACACTTGAAAAAGCTGGGGAAAAGCCTATTTGCAAACCACAAGTTAAGGCTCCTAAAACTACAGAAAGCCAAGAGGCAAAGAAAACACTAAAGAAAAACCGACTCCCGTGAATATTATTCCGAGTGAGCATTTTCACCAAGAAAAAGCTTAGTCCGCCAATCACGGCCATGTTAAAAACGTTAGCTCCGAAAGCAAATATGCCACCATCTGCAAAAAACAATGCTTGCATTAACAGAACAATGGTCATGCCTAAAATCGCTGCATAAGGTCCTAAAAGCATTGCGAGAAAGGTACCGCCTACTAAATGTCCACTCGTTCCATAAGCTATAGGAAAGTTTATCATTTGTGCCGCAAAAACAAAGGCACTTGAAACTGCAAGTAAGGAAGCAAGAGACTTTGGATATGCGGCTTTAGCTTTCTTCCACGACCAAACAAGAAATATTACAGAGACAGCATACATAAGCACACTGATTTCTGGACTTAGTAAACCGTCTGGTATGTGCATATGGTAACACCTTTTTGTCCAATAGTGTTACCAACTAAAATAAAAACTTTACTTTCTAGAATATAGAAACAAAAGCTTTATGACAAAAAGTTTAATTAAGAATGGGGAGTTTCATGACAAAAATAATCCGCGTAGGAGTCACTTTTCCTCCAGATTTGCTTAAAGATTTCGACAAACTCATTAGAAAGATGAACTACCAAAATCGATCTAAAGCAGTGCAGGACGCTGTAAGAATGTTTATTTCAGAAAAAAAGTGGCTTCATGAAGAAGAGGGAACACAAGCAGGTGTCATAATGCTCCTTTATAATCATGAAGTCCGAGGCCTAGAAGATGCATTAACCCATGTACAGCACCATCACGCCAACATAATTTGTTCAACAATGCACATTCACCTAAGCGAAAGAGACTGCCTAGAAGCCATAGCTGTAAGAGGAGACGCCTCAGAAGTTCGAAAGCTCGGTGACAAACTAGCGGCAAAAAGAGGAGTAAAAATCCTAAAAACAATGGTAGTCTCAGTTTAGCCTTTCCTGTTAATTACCTCAAACATTTTTTCCAAAGCCTTCCTAGTGTGTCGAGCCACATCCTCAGGAACACTTATCACATACTTCTCTTCCTTTAAAGCCAAATAAATCCTCTCTAACGTATTCAACTTCATATTAGGACAGACAGCCTCTTCGTACGCCAATATAAACTGTTTTCCAGGATTCTCCTTCCTTAAACGATGCAGAAGCCCCTCTTCAGTAGCTACAATAAACTTTTCAGATGAGCTTTCCCGAGCAAAACGACACATTTGAGAAGTACTACCAACAAAATCTGCTAACCGTCGCATTTCTGCTGTACATTCTGGATGAACCATAAGAACGGCATCAGGGTGTTGCATCTTAAGCATATCCGCATCCTCAGGCTGAAAGAGTAGATGAGTAGGGCAGAATCCCCATTCTGGAATTGGAAGAATAGTCTTTCCTGTCTTCTCCTGTACATACTCAGCCAAATTATGATCTGGACCAAAAAGGACGGTTTCTGCGTCTAAAGCCTCAATAATTTCAACAGCATTTGCTGATGTACAGCAAATGTCACAATATGCTTTAGCTGAAGCCAAAGTATTCACATACAAAACAACAGGAACAAGAGGATAAAGAGTCTTCCATTTTTTAATCTCATCAGCAGTTAGCATCTGCGCCATAGGACAACGAGCCCCAAGAGAAGGCAACAAAACCTTCTTATGTGGATTTAAAATTGCTGCAGTTTCAGCCATAAAATCTACCGCAGAAAAAACTATTATTTCTGCTTCTTTTTCACTCATCGCCTTTCTACTTAATTCTATGCTGTCTCCTACATAATCAGCTATGTCTTGAATTTCTGGCCTCTGATAATTATGAGCTAACAAAATGGCTTTCTTTTCTTTTTTCAACTTAACTATATTATCAACTAAATCCAATAAAGCCCGCCCTTTTCGAACCATTTTAACGAAGTTTTAAGAAACCAGATGGGTAAATATATACCCTTTTATTCAAAAATACTATTCTACTTTTACTTAAAAGAAAACAAATTTGTTATATCCATCCTACTATTGTAGATTACTGAACTTCTTGCAAATTTTTCTAAGAACTCATCGGCATTTCTGCAAGCCCTGTAAATGCCGTAAACTCACAATACAAATTATATCATAACAACAAGATTTGTTTATCACTACTACCATAATACAGAAAAAGTTTCCCATGGATTTTATGTACTAAACAATTTTTCTATAAGTCAAAGTCTCATAAATTAGAAAATCATCCACAATGATTTCATATTTAACATCGTTAACATCTCTTCTTACATAACTCTGTTTTCTTTTGCTCATGGATAACAACCAAACTGTATTAATACTTACGATATAATAAATCTTCCCGATCATTTGTACAACTTGAATACAAGAAATGCGGCGGGCCGGATTTGAACCGGCGAACCCCTACGGGAGAGGATGGCTCATAGGGAAACAGTTATACCGATCTTGAGTCCTCCGCCTTTTTAGGCCCTGTGGCATTGACCTGGCTTGGCTACCGCCGCACAAAAGTAAACCTTAAGAATCTTTCTTATTAATTGTTTCCTAAAATTATATCCTAACATCTCGTTGGAACGCTAAAAAGCTTAGCTGAAACATGAAATAAAGGATAAAAAAGTTTATTAGTAAGCATTGTAGTTTACGTGTTTTAGCTCTTTAAGAATGTTGGAGACCATTTTTACGCTGGATGATCCAACAGCGGGAGGAAATTTAAAGTTTGAAAAATTTCCCATTAAAAAAATTCCACAATCTAAATTTAAACTTGAAAATTCTCGGGGACATATAGAAATGTTAGAAATAACACAGGAATATCGAAACTTATTATTAAAAGCATTTTTACAAGAAAAAGGTTTAGTGCGTCAACATCTTGATTCTTACAACGAATTTATAGATCACGGCATCCAAGAAGTTATAGATGAAGTGGGCGAGATACCTATAGATGTCCCTGAAAGTCCTTATAAAGTCAAGCTTGGACAGATCTGGGTAATAGACCCTCAAACTAGAATAACTGGTCCCTACGTGACAGAAGTTGATGGCACAAAACACGAGATCTATCCTATGGAAGCTAGACTTCGAAACTTAACTTATGCAGCACCTATAGCCCTTGAAATGACACCTATAATAGACGGTAGAGAACAAGACACAGAGCTAATATTTATCGGAAACATTCCAGTAATGTTAAAGTCGAAGCTATGCTTTTTGTCTCAGCTTTCCCGCGAGGAACTAATAGCGTGCGGCGAAGACCCTGATGATCCAGGCGGCTATTTTATAGTTAATGGATCAGAACGCGTTATAGTCGCAATGGAAGATTTAGCCCCGAACCGTATAATAGTGGATATAGATGAAAAGGGAGCTACACCAGTATATCAAGCTAAACTTTTCTCCACAACTGTCGGTTTTAGGGCCAGAATAGAGTTAAAAATGAAATCCGAAGGTGCTCTTTATGTTTCTATGCCAGGAGTACCCACAGAAGTTCCCTTCATTATTGTTATGCGTGCCTTAGGCTTAGAGTCAGATAAGGAAATAGCTGAAGCGGTTTCTGTAGAAAAAGAAATTCAAAGTAAACTGGAACCTTCTTTTGAAAAAGCTATAGGTGTAGACACAGTTAAGGATGCTATCCTCTTTATTGGAAATCGTGTGGCTCACGGGCAAGTTGAAGAGTATAGAATCCAAAAAGCCGAAAGTGTTTTAGACAAAAACTTTTTGCCCCACATTGGTAGAACAAGCGAAAGCCGAAAAGAAAAAGCCATATTTTTAGGCGAAATGGCATGCAGAGTCATAGAGCTAAGCCTAGGCAGAAGAAAATCCGATGATAAAGATCATTTTAAAAATAAAAGATTAAGACTGGCAGGTCCTCTTTTAGCAGACCTTTTCCGCGTAGCCTTCAGAAACCTTGTCCGAGACATCAAATATCAGCTTGAACGCATTGGAGTAAAAGGTCCTATAATAACTGTTTCGGCAGCAGTTCGTCCTGGAATAATAACCGAAAGATTTCAGCATGCCCTTGCCACTGGAAATTGGGGCAGAGGACGAGTTGGTGTAACCCAACTTCTAGACAGAACAAACTACATATCTACCTTTAGCCATCTACGTCGGCTACAATCACCGTTAAGTAGAAGTCAACCCAACTTTGAAGCTAGAGATTTACATGCAACCCATTGGGGAAGACTATGCCCAAACGAGACGCCAGAAGGCTCTAACTGCGGGCTTGTTAAAAACCTAGCGTTATCAGCCTCTATTTCTGTTGGCGTAAATCCAGAAAAGATCAAGCAAATGCTTTATATTATGGGCGTAGTGCCAACATACGAAGCTAACGAAACACTGAAACTTTCTGGAGCAAAAGTTTTCGTGGATGGGAACATTATTGGATACTGCAACGATCCAGAAAAACTTACAAAAGAATTTAGAGAAAAACGAAGAACAGGTGAAATATCCACCGAAGCAAACATAGCTTACTTCTCCAGAATCCACGGCGAAAGAAACGAAGTATACGTGAACTGTGATGAAGGAAGAGTAAGGCGTCCCCTCATAATTGTAGATAATGGTATTCCAAGACTTCAACAGGAACACATCGAAAAAATAGAATCCGGAGAATGGTCATGGGAAGACCTTGTTAAAAACGGCATAATTGAATATCTAGATGCAGAAGAAGAAGAAAACGCCTACGTAGCGCTAACTGACAAAGAAATAACATCTGAACATACACACCTAGAAATTGCAGCATATATGATACTTGGAATATGCGCATCCACAATACCTTACGCAGAACATAATCAGTCACCTCGCAACTCTTACCAAGCAGCTATGGCTAAACAAGCTTTAGGAGTCTATGCCACAAACTTTCACCAACGTGTAGATTCAAGGTCTCACATTCTGCACTACTCTCAGATACCTCTAGTTGAAACAGCATTAATGGACATGATGGGCTATAAACTACGGCCTTCTGGACAAAACTGCGTGGTTGCAGTGTTATCATTTGAAGGCTACAATATGGAGGACGCATTAATTTTCAACAAGGCTTCAATAGAAAGAGGATTAGGCCGCTCAACCTTCTACAGAATATATGAAGGGGAATGCCGCCAATATCTAGGCGGATTAAAAGATAAATTTACACTTCCCGAGCCAGGCATACGAGGATACAGAGGAGAACAATATTATAGACTTTTAGAACCAGACGGCATCATTAGCTTAGAAGCCAATGCTGCAGGAGGCGACGTGTTAGTAGGACGAATAAGCCCGCCAAGATTTCTTGAAGAATATAAAGAATTCGAGGTGAAAGGGCCCTCAATGAGGGATACTTCTGTAGATATGCGTCCCTCAGAAACAGGAGTTGTTGACGCAATCTTCATTACGGAATCAGGCGAAGGAAGTAAATTGGTAAAAGTAAGAGTCCGAGCTCAACGAATTCCAGAATTAGGAGACAAATTTGCTTCCCGCCACGGACAAAAAGGCGTAATAGGCCTAATAGTTCCGCAAGAAGACATGCCCTTCACAGAAGACGGCATAGTTCCAGATATAATTATAAACCCGCATGCAATACCCTCAAGAATGACCATCGGACAGTTTGTCGAATCTATAGCGGGAAAAGTGGCTTCCATTAGAGGGAAACTTGTTGACGGGACACCCTTTTCAAATGAAAAACCTGAAGAACTAAGAAAAGCTCTAATCAAATTAGGATTCAGCCACACTGGAAGCGAAGTCTTTTACAACGGCGTAACAGGCGAAAAACTTGTCGCAGACGTCTTTGTTGGAGTTGTCTATTATCAAAAATTGCACCATATGGTTTCAGACAAAATACATGCAAGGGCACGAGGACAAGTACAAATGCTTACTCGACAACCTACTGAAGGAAGGGCAAGAGGCGGCGGGTTAAGATTCGGCGAAATGGAACGTGACTGTCTAATCGGACATGGTGCAGCCATGCTGCTACAAGACAGGCTTCTAGAAGAATCAGATAAATACACTTTATATGTTTGTGAAAACTGTGGTCACATAGCTTACTATAATATGAGACAGAGAAAGTACATCTGTAACATCTGTGAAGAAAAAGCAAAGGTTTCTCCTGTTGTAGTTTCTTATGCTTTTAAACTTCTCCTGCAAGAGTTGATGAGTCTTTGTGTGGCACCTAAATTAAAGCTTAAGGAGAAAGCGTAAAATGGCAGTAGAAGAGATAATCCATAAAGTGGTTGACGAAATAAGCTTCGGGCTTTTTTCGCCTCAAGAAATCCGTAAACTTTCAGTTGTTGAAATTCAAACACCCGACACATATGATGAAGACGGTGCTCCAATAACCTCAGGACTAATGGACGGTAGACTTGGAACACTAGAACCGAGACAAAGATGTAAAACCTGCGGCAACACTGCCCTTCGCTGCCCAGGACATTTTGGTCACATTGAACTTGCAGTTCCAATAATACATATAGAATTCACGAAAATAATATACGGTCTTTTAAGAGCCACCTGTAAAAACTGTGGCCGTATACTTCTCTCTGACGAAGCTATCAAAAGAATTCGAAGCAAAATAAATAGGGCTCGTCAACTTTTCGGTATGGTTCCCGATGAACTTTATAAATCAGTATTTCAAGATGCCAGAAATAAGCAGTGTCCTCATTGCGGGACTATACAATACAAAATAGTTTTTGAGAAACCCACAAAGTTTAGTGAACAAATACCTGAAAGTGGCTCGGAACCTCTAACGCCAAGCATGGTTAGAGAAAGACTTGAACGAATACCCGACGAGGACCTTGAACTATTTGGTTTCAATCCTAAATTTGCACGCCCTGAATGGATGGTTCTACAAGTTTTACCTGTTCCTCCCGTTTATGTTCGTCCCTCAATCACATTAGAATCTGGCATCCGTTCAGAAGACGATTTAACCCACAAGTTGGTAGATATAATACGCATCAATCAAAGGCTTAAGGAAAATATGGATGCCGGGGCACCCACACTTATCATCCAAGATCTTTCTGAACTTCTTCAATATCACGTAACAACATATTTTAACAACGAGGCATCAGGAATACCTCCTGCCAGACATCGATCAGGAAGAGCCCTAAAAACACTTTCACAAAGACTAAAGGGAAAAGAAGGAAGGTTCAGAAGTAATCTTTCAGGAAAAAGAGTCGATTTTTCAGCCAGAACCGTGATTTCTCCAGATCCTAACCTAGACATTAACGAGGTAGGTGTACCCCTCGAAGTTGCTATGCGTCTTTCCGTTCCAGAAAAAGTTACAGAATGGAATCTGGAAGAGATGAAAAAACTCGTTAGAAATGGACCCGAAGATTATCCAGGCGCACTTTACATTATTCGACCAGACGGAAAGCGTATAAGACTCGAATTTGTTGTGGATAGAGAAAAAATTGCAGAATCTTTAGAACCAGGCTTCATAGTAGAGAGACATCTAAAAAACGGTGACATAGCAATATTCAACCGTCAACCTTCTCTCCATCGCATGTCTATTATGGCACATTATGTACGTGTTTTACCCTACAAAACCTTCCGTTTACACCTTTGCGTATGTCCCCCTTACAACGCAGACTTCGACGGAGACGAAATGAACCTGCATGTACCTCAAAGCGAAGAAGCACGAACCGAAGCCCTGTTACTAATGCAGGTTCAAGATCAAATATTGTCTCCTAGATTTGGTGGACCAATAATCGGGGCCATTCGAGACTTTATTACTGCAGCTTACCTTTTCACACGCAAAACAAACTATCTTACAAAAGAAGAAGTTAATCGACTACTAATCGCATCTCAATATGAAGGTCCCCTACCAGAACCCAAAATAAAAGAACCCCAACCCCTCTGGACCGGAAAACAAATCTTCAGTCTATTTCTTCCCAAAGATATGAATTATGTTTTGAAATCAAACATCTGCCAAGGTTGTGCCAAATGTCAAGAAGAAAAATGCCCTTATGACGCTTATGTAATTGTAAAAAATGGCGAATTAATAAGCGGTGTTATTGATAGGCGCTCCATAGGCGCCGAACAATCTGAAAGCCTTTTACACCGAATAATAAAAGAATATGGAACAAAAGCAGCAAGAGATTTTCTCAACAAAATAACAAGATTACTAAAACTTTTCTTAACCATGCGAGGCTTCACATACTCCTACAACGAACTTGTGCTATCTCAAACCGCTAAGAACAAGATAAAGAAAACTATGGAAAGAGTTCAGAAAAAAGTAGAAGAACTAATAGAAAGCTACCGGAAAGGCACCCTTCAAAGACTTCCAGGTCAAACTCTCGAAGAATCCTTTGAAATCTATGTAATGAATGAACTTGCTAAAGCTAGAGACGAAGCAGGAAAAATAGCAGACAAAGACTTTGCCTTAGAAAATTCCGGCATAATTATGACAAGGTCAGGAGCCAGAGGCTCCAGCCTAAATATTGGGCAAATGAGCGCTTGTGTAGGACAACAATCAGTTCGAGGAAAACGAATATTACGAGGATATCTAGACCGCGCTCTACCCCACTTTAAATCTGGAGACCCCAGTCCAAAGGCGCGAGGATTTGTAAACTCTTCTTATGAGAAAGGTCTTGATGCCATAGAATTTTTCTTCCACGCAATGGGTGGAAGAGAAGGCCTTGTAGACACAGCTGTGAGAACCCAGCAAAGCGGTTACATGCAAAGAAGACTAATTAACGCCTTAGAACACATACGCCTAGAATACGATGGAACCGTGAGAAACTCTGCAGGAGACATAATACAATTCAGGTATGGCGAAGACGGTGTTGACCCAGCAAAAAGCGACCACGGTAAAGCTGTCAACGTAAAAAGACTCATTGAACAGATAAAAATAGTTGCAGGAAAAGGTAGACCTGCATCAAAGGATTACATTAAAGAACAACTAAAAAAAGTTGAAAAACAAATTACACCCTTAATTTTAAAAGAGCTCAAACTCGGTTTGACCAAAGCAAAACTTACCAAAGACGGTGTGAACAAAGCAATCCAGTTGACAATCGAACATTATAAGCGTGCATTAATGGAACCAGGAGAAGCTGTAGGAATAGTGGCGGCTCAATCGATAGGCGAACCAGGCACACAAATGACTCTTAGAACATTTCACTATGCAGGAGTCAAAGAACAAAACGTCACCCTAGGATTACCCAGATTGATAGAAATTGTTGATGCAAGACGTATGCCTTCTACACCAATAATGACAATTTACCTAACAGAGAAACATAGAAAAAGCAGAGGATCTGCCGTCAAAATTGCCCGTAACATAGTCTATACAACACTAGAAAATCTTGCAGAAAAAATCTATGAAGACCCTATACAAGGCGAAATAGTTGTGGGGCTTAGCCGAGAAATGATGGAAGACAGAGGAATAACTATTGAAGAGCTAGAAGAGAAGATAGAAATTCAAAACGCCACTGTAAAAATAAAACGTAACAAGATACATATAAAACCTGAAGATGCTGGCTCGCTTAAAAAATTGCTTAATAAAGTCTCATCGTTGTATATAAGCGGAGTTCCAGGAATAAAACGTGTTCTGGTCACAGAAGAACAAGGTGAATGGGTTATAAGAACAGACGGTTCAAATCTTCCCAAAGTTTTAGAAGTTCACGGTGTCGATACTTCGAGAACAACCACAAACAACGTTCATGAAATAGCTAAAACCTTAGGGATTGAAGCGGCTAGAAATGCACTAATTCGTGAGGCTAAAGGGGTTCTGGAAGAACAAGGTTTAGATGTGGACGTTCGCCATGTAATGCTCGTCGCGGACATGATGACATCAACAGGCGAGGTTCAACAAATAGGACGGCATGGTATAAGCGGTAAAAAATCAAGTGTTCTAGCTAGGGCAGCCTTCGAGATAACGGTTCCTAACATTGTTGAAGCTGCTGTAAAAGGAGAAAGTGACCCCCTAGAAGGTGTAACCGAAAACGTTATAGTGGGCCAGTCTATCCCCATAGGCACAGGGTTAGTTGAATTATTTATGTCGACGTTGGAGTCAAAAGGTGAGCGTGAATGATTGACATTGATAAGGCTATTGCCACAGCTGTTAAAACAGGTAAAGTTTCCTTTGGAACAAAATCCAGCGTACAAAACGCCAAAACAGGAAGAGCTAAACTAATAATCTTAGCTTCAAACTGTCCCCCAAACGTGAGAAGCGATCTAGAGTACTACTGCAAACTTTCAAATGTCCCCATAATCACTTATAAAGGCACATCTCACGATCTAGCAGGTATCTGTGGAAAACTTTTCCCAATTTCTGCGTTAAGTATAAGAGAGCCCGGTGATTCTGACATTCTTAGATTATCTGAGAAAACTGGAGAGGAAGAGTTAAGCGGAGGAAGTGAATGACAAGCGGAATAAAATTTACGAGCACAGAGATGCGTTATATAGCTTTGTTTGAAAGCATAACAGGTGCAAGTGTCAAAGACTGCATTGTAGATGAAGAACAAGGACGCGTAATCTTTGTAGTCAATGAGGGACAAGTAGGCGTTGCCATTGGCAAAGGTGGAAGAAATATTCGTGTTTTAGAAAGGATGACAGGAAAGAAACACGAAATAATCGAGTATTCCGACGATCCAGCACAGTTTATCAAAAATGCTTTGAAACCAGCTACTGTGCGAGAAGTTCGTATCACAGAAAGACCAGACGGGAAAACCATTGCTGTAGTCAATGTCAATCCCCGTGACAAAGGTGTAGCCATAGGAAAGAATGGACGAAATGCAGAACGTCTCCGCTTTTTAGCTAAACGATACTTCCAAATACAAAACGTGAGTATAACCTAGTTCAGGGAAAACTGAAATGGCAAAGTTAAAAATGTTAGCTTTGAATTTATTTCTGTTTTTATTTGTCGAAGTAGATGTTGTAAAGGCTGCCGATGAATCCTTTGCAGAGCAATTTCTTGGTAGCCCTTTACTTATTCTCGCTGCCCTAATACTAATAGATGTTATAGCCTTTATCTATCACAAACTGAGAAAATAGTTTCGAAAGACTCTTTATGTGATAATAAAATGTTTTTCGTGCCATGACAAAATGACTTTTGCGGGGTTTTAAAAACCACTTTGTCTCCGTTAGCGATAAATACTAGTGTAGTGGTTTCAAAAACAATCTTTGAATCTTTGGGCAATAAGCAGGTCAAATTTTCCAACTTCGTTTTGAAAAGCAAAGATGACACCGTTATTTCTAGAGGTTCCAAACTTATGCATCATAGATTTTCCAAAAAACTCTTCCAGTAATTCCTGCGCTCTAACCGTTATCTCTGAGCTATTTTCATATCCCGCTTTTACCAGATCTTCATCATTAGCTGTTTCCAAGAAGCTATTAATTTTCTCCGTATTACCTAACATTAAGAAAGGATCCTTTAGTTCTTTTTCAATAGCTTTACCTATGACGCCTTCCTTAGTTTCTATAATTGCATCTAAAATAAGTCTGCCTTCTCCATGAAATATAACCTTCCTTAATATCATTTATTTTTATTAGAACCGCCAAGGAATTTTGATTAAGTTTCACTCGAACTTTTTCTGTTTCCCATAAAGTTAAATCTTGAGAAACTTTCTGAACGTGTTTATCAATTTGATATTCAGGCCATATCATTCCATCATTCCCCTATTCGAAAAATTTGACCGTTCTAACAGCCATTTTGTAGGCTGCTCTTCCAGGCATTGTGATCAAATAACGACCTCTAACTTTTTCTTGAACAACTAACCCTACTTCTTCTAATACTTTAAGATGGCTTGAAAGCGTGCTTGTTGTAATCTCAGAAAGCTTTTCTTGTAATTCATTAATGTATTTTCCTCCACTCATCAACTCCTTTAGAATTTTCAATCTATGTTCATGACTTAGGGCGTTCATGATTTCCGCGGTTTTTGAAAGGTTATACTCTGTTTCTTCAATGGAAGGTTTTCTTCTTTTAATTATCTTTACGCCCCTTGGTCCTATCAAGACAGATTTTTCTAGCTCGCCATGGATGCCTTCAACTACGCATTCCATAATGTCTTTAACATAATCTCTCACTCGGTTGCCAACATCTATGTATATGCCGTATTTTCTTTTCTTTTCTTCTTGGGGTGATAGCTCTTTGATCTGTTCTTTCAACTTGGCTATTTCTTGTCTAAGTTTTTCCATTTCTTTTTTCAAATCTTCTGACATGGTTTTCTCTCCTTCATTGATCTATAGTTATCAATTTTAATTTGACAAATATGAAATAGAAATAGATAAATATAAATTTTTACCCTTTTTGTGGAAGTTTGCCTCTTTTTAAAATAAAGTGAATCTTACTTCGATAACAACATATCTATAAAAGTCTTTTGATCTATTTCGGCGTGTGTTCTCCAATCCAAATAAAGCTGGTCGTTCTCGTCTTGCGTCAAATATCCATATCTAATATAACGATCGATATTTAAGCTAACTTTCCATCCTGGCAATTTATCGCGAAGCAGCTCTTCAACTTCTTTTCGTGGAACTTTTCCTTTTTTAGATATTATGTAAGCAATTGTTACTGCCAATCCAGCTAAATCGTCTATTCTCCACCCTATCATCTTAGCCTCTTTGGGTGTTAGCTCACCTCTTAAAGTTATGTAGAATCTTGCCTTATCCAACTGTTCGATGGTTGGTCTTTCTACAGTTTTTTCTTCTTCAAAAATTGTCTTAACTTGCAAATCTAAAGCTTTTAAATAATGATCTAGAATCTTCAAAACTTTTGGATAGTCTGTTCCTAGGACTTTTCGAAGCTCCCAACCTTTTACACCTGGTTTTTTGTGTCTTCTATAGAAAAGCATGTGTACCGCTCTTTTCAATTTACTTGCATAATAGCCCTTTCTTCTTTTCATCTACCGTTCACCCTTTTTCCATTTTCTCCAGTCTTCAGCCGATACTGCTATGGGGATGGAAACCAGCTGTTTTTTGCTGATTTTAAGCACGGGGTTCTCGTTTGGTTTAACGAAAATTTCCTCTTCTAAAGGCTGAATTTCCAGTGAAGCATAACCGTAAGTTACCAGAAAACTTGTTAGAAAAGCTCTCTGAACAGTTTCCTCATAAATATCTGCACCTACAAAATCCCAATACCGAATTTTTCCTTCCCTCCCGTCTTTTTTGACTCTATCCTTAAGTTCCTTCCAAAAACTTTCTAATTCCTTCGAAAAGGCTTTTTCCCGAAAAATTCTCTGCTTAATAAGCTCCTCTCTTGTTACAAGACCTGTTTTGATTTCTGTTAGTTGAACTTCCCGCCACCTTTCATTTAAAGGTAAAAGGCTTTCCCAATATCTTAATGCTTCTGCAATGCTGTGAAGTGAAAGCTGCTCCATTTCTACTATAGGATGCCAAACCTTAAGAAAGATTTCTACGATTTCATCTTTTTCTATATAGACAAGTTTTTCTGCTAGAAGAAAAGGGTCAGTATAGAGAGATGTAGAGCGATGTTTGACCCATTCGCTTTGAAGTTTTATGATCGAGGCTAAATGATGAACAGTTTCAGCATCTAGGCATAAATCTTCTGGAATTTTCCATTCTGGGAAAAATTCTTTAATAGTTCTTACCGCGCCATCCACATCTATTAGAAAGGGGTCAAGAGAGCGTTCTTCGACAGATTTACACATCTCAATTATGCGCTGGAGTTTCTCCCTGCCAATTTTTAACCTACCTCGCTTTGACATCATTTGACTACCTCTCTAACAATGGATTTTCCTTCTACGTTTTGAACAGTAATTATGTTAGCTTCCTCTCCCGCAAAAGTTACTTGACTTGGCGTGATAATAATATATTGAGCATTAGCATCTTTTATCATGGAAACGAATATTTTTGCAATTAACTCGCGATTTTTGGGATCCATATGTATGTCGTATTCGTCTACCGCCCTAAAAGGCGAACGAACATGTTTTTGTAAGGCCAATAGAAAGCCCATTGTTGCAGTTGTTCTCTCCCCACCGCTCTGTGTATAGGCGTTTAAAGAAACAGGTTTTCCACCTTTGAATCCTACGAGAATTTCGAGTCCTGCAGCTTCTATGTCATGCCCGTTGACAAGTTTAACCTCTCCAACGGCTTGGGCTTGCGCTAAAATTTTTTTGTATTCTAAATTGACACGGTCAAGTAGGCTTTGGATCACACTCCGCCAGTTCTGCATCCTTGTTGTGACTTCCTCTAAAGTTTTTTCCCTATTTTCTGCAACTTGCCGAGCTTTCTCTTTGAGTTCTAGATAAAGTTTTGAATAAGATTCGTACATACGCTCTATGTCTTCTGAAACATCTGCAAGAGCCGATAAGTGTCCATCTGTAACTCTTATTTCATCAAGAATTTCACTTATACTCTTGACGACAGCAATTCTTGATCCGGTTTGCTCTGCTTTCTTCACCACTTCATATAAAAGATTTTTGGCATTCTTTAATTCGCTTTCAAGCTTTTCTAAATTGCTTCTCACGTTTTCTTCTTGATATTGAAGCAACGCCAGTTTAATGCGACTTTCTACAACCTGATTGCTGATTTCTTCAATTTGCTCTTCTAACTCTTTAGTCTTCGATTTGTTTTCGTTTATTTTAAGATCCGTTTCTGAAAGATCTTGTTTATAGTTTCGAATTAGTTCTTTCAAATATTGACTGTCTAGAAGCTTAAACTTTTTTATGAGCTTTTCTTTTTGCCTGGTTTGTGGGATTGCAGGATTTCCCAAAAGTAACGTCTCTTTTAGTAACTGTTGGTACAAAGCGATGGTAGCTTCTTTTGAAGCTTTTTCTCTCTCCAAGCTTAAGCGTTCATCGAAGATATTTTTCCAGGACTCTTTTATTTTTTCCAGCCTATTTTTCTGAATCTGCATTTGTTCCTTTATTATACTTATTTCTGTTTCTATTCGTTCTAGAGTAGCCCTCTGCTTTTTCTTTTCTACCTCCAATTCCTTAACGTTTTCTTCTTTTCTTGCAACTTCCGCCCACGCTAGTTCTCTTTCTAAAAATCTTCTTTTGGTTTGAAGCTGCTTTTTCTCTTGATATCTTTCATATTGTTCTCTCCAATAGTTAAGTGTCTGTTCGGCGGATTCCAAAAGTTTACTTACAGATTCTTCTTGGCTCATTATTCGTGTCAGCTTTTTCTGAGCTTGCAACACATTACCTCGATATGATTCAAGGCCAACCGCTGCTTCCACAATCTTCAACTTCTCTTGTGCAGAAAGCACTGTAAACTGTTCAACCATATTTTGATGCATAATTATGAGCATGTTGTTTGGGTCCATGCCTAACCTACTAAGCAATCGTTCAACCTCACTTTTTGTAGCAGCTCTGTTTTCCAGTTCAAACCAGTATTTACCGTCGCGGCGTAAAACACGAGTCAGGAAGATCTGATCTTTTTTAATTTTAGGAACAGGTCTTTTTCCACTTTTTTTTGTATTGTCGAGAATTAATGTGATTCTGGCTTGATCTTTTCCCCAACGTATAAGATCACTTAGTTTTTTAGAACGTTCTGTGTAGGATTGTCCAAGAGCTACAGAAATTGCCAATAGCAAGGAAGATTTTCCAGAACCATTGGGTCCACAGATGACATTGACACCAGGTTCAAAGGGTACTCTAGCATACTCATAGCTCATGAAGTTTTCAAGGATTACCTCTTGAATTAGCATTAACGCCCTTTGCCCTCTCTACGCAGTAAATAATAGAGGTAAAAACTCTCTTATTAAAACAACTAGGCAAAATTTATGTATAAAAGGTGTTTTGTAAAGTTCTACACTACGGATCGATATAACATGAAATCTACAAAAAAGAACGTATTTATAGAAACAATGGACCTACGCTGTAAACATGGTTACAAAGTTCGTTACGTCCCGTATGAAGTAATAGATGACTATAGCACAATTATAACGTCATTTTCGAAAACAAACACATCACAACAAATGCAACTAAACAATTGACCGTACCTAAATGAAATATAGATTTAAAAATGTGGAGAATCTACAAAGAGTATATACTTTTCCATGAACTAAGAGAGATATACTACGGGGAAACGGAATAAATAGCGATGAGGCCCGCAAAAAGGGCAATACAATACACGCTTTCCTTAAGGAACAATATTCCTCTATTTAACAGAATGATTACAGAAATTCAAGCGATGGATGAAAAACTGCTGAGAAGAAGAAAAGAAATCAAAATTAGAATATCTTAAACTTCTTAAGCATATTCTAACAATATTTCAGGATTGGTGAACGAACATATGGTGATTGCAGGCAAAGTTTTCAGGCTTTTGGAAAAACTTTCCATAGCTGAAATTGCATCACGGCTCGAGGGCTACCGAGTTGAAGAGCCCTATGAAGAAGGAGATTACAAGTTTACCCTTGTAAGCGAAATTGTAGGGCTTCTGCCGAAAGAGAACATGCTTAGAGGTATCTATTCTCACGATTATGTTATTCATGTATTTCATAGAGGTAAAACCCTGCCTACACCGCGCACTGTTGAGGCTTTATTCAGTTTTTCAAAGCAAGAAAACGCCACGTTTTTAACTGTGGTGGAAAAGAAAAGTTTAGCTAATTTTATAGCCAACAAGCTTAGCGAAATCTTATTTGAAAAGCTTGGTGGAATATTGGAAGCTAGGATTTCACCTGAAACCTTGCGAGAGTTTCATCTTAAAAACCCTGAAGATACAAAAATAACCTTTTTTGACAATGTTGATATTCCTAATGTGAACAAACTTTCGCTTTATGGTCCTGACCTAATTAACACTTCGCTTTTTGAAGATTATTGTAAACGTGGAGACTTATGGTATGTTGTCGCTAGGTCTAAAGAATATGGCTATATTGTAGGTATAACAAGAGACTCATCCGTAACAGTATTCAATTTAACGGATAAAGAACAATACTTGGAATTTGTTTCAAAAGAGATTTACAAGCTAATAACTGTTTGACCTAACCAAAAAGAATCAATTTTTTATAAGTTTTGAAGCAAAGAGATAGTAATTGTTGAATTATTTCGGTTGAAGCGAAAGGATGCAATTATTTTAACAGATTGCAAGGGTATAATGTGAGGGAAAAGTTTTAGGTGGAAGAAGATTATTATTAGATTTGTCTAGAGGACTTAAAATGGCAGAAAAAGAAACGGTTGAAAAAGTGAAGGATAGACAAGGAATGCTTGCAAAAATCCAAAACGTTTTGGGCTCTGGATATGCAACTAGAGAAGATCTTAGAGAACTGGACAGAAAGCTTCGAGACTTGTATTACGCTGATTTCAAAAAACTACGCCGCAGATGGGAAGAAATTTATCTAGTCGCTTTAAATGCTGGAAAAGCGACAGATGACTTCAAAAAAGTAATACAGATAATCGATAGAGCCGCAGAGAAAGTCAATCGTGCAGATTATGGATATGCAGGATTAATGGATCGTAAAGGGTCGATAAAAGAGACTGAATTGGCTCGTATTTTCAACTATGACAAAGCTTTAAGTGGTGAGATTGAAGCGATAATAAATGCAGTTAATGATTTATATACAGACATCCAAGCTGAAAATTGGACAGAAACAGCAACCAAAACTAAGAATGTTAAATCCTTAATACTTAGTTTTGAGTCTAAATGGGATGAGAGAGAAAAACAGTTTAGACCTTTGGAGGTGTAAAAGGATGCCTATTATTGAAAGAGTTGCATGGGACACTGCAGGTCCAGAAGACATAGCTTATAGATTCCCAAATCTCAAACTGAAATATGGAAGCCAGGTCATAGTTAAAGAAAACCAGTGGGCTGTATTCTTCCGCGATGGTAAAGCTTATGACGTTTTTGGACCTGGAAGACATACAATTACAAGTAATAACATTCCCCTTTTAACTGGTGTCTTGAAAGCTTTGGGTATTATAGGAGACATTTTTGATTGTGAAGTCATTTTCATTAGCAACAGTCAATTTAGAGCAAATTTTGGTGGTAAAGCCTATTCGGCTCCGAGCGGAGATATAAAATATCAAGCTGAGTTAGGTTTCTATGGTTACACACTTTATAAGGTTGATGACCCCAAACTTTTTGTTACAGAATTTTTTGGCAACAGAAATGCAAGCACTTCAAAAGACGTTGAAGATTACATTAGAGGATTTATAAACGAGCGAATTATTGACGAGTTTGCTCACTGGGACATTTTCACTCTTGTGAAAAATGTTGATGAAACCACAGATAAAGTGGCATTAAAAATAAGCGATGAAGCCGCAAGAGTAGGCTTGAAAATAATAGATTGTGTATTCGAGGGTATAAATGTTCCTGAAGAGGCTAGGAGATTCGTTTCTGGAATGGGTGCTCAGGCCATGATGATGCAGTATATGAAAGAAACAGCTGCCGAGCTTAAAGGTTCTGAGGGCGGTGGTGCTGCAGCAGCAGGTTTAGGTGCGGGTATGGGATTAACTATGCCTTATATAATGGCTCAACAAATGCAACAGGCTCAAGCTCAACAGCTTGTTATATGTTCAAAGTGCGGTGCCAAGAATCCTGTGGGGGCTAAATATTGTGGTAACTGTGGCATAGGTCTCGCCCCTGAAGCGAAGGTTGTCTGCCAAAAATGTGGAGCAGAAAATCCTGCGGGCATGAAATTCTGTGGAAATTGTGGGACACCGTTAGCACAACAGACTAAGACAGAAGTGGTCTGTCCAAAATGTAATGCGAAAAATCCGCCTAGAACAAAGTTTTGCGGAAACTGTGGAGAAAAGTTACCCTAAACCTCTCTTCTTCTTTATCTGATGTCAGCCTTTTTTCTAAGCGAAGCACCGCAGATCTCACAGAAATTCCAACTGCAGGACATTTGTGCTTTACATTTAGGGCATTTAGTCAAGGGTTGGGGATAGAGAGGTTGGCCACATTGCCAACAAAACTTGTTTTTAAGGGCATTTTTTCCACCACACTTTAAACAAAAAATAACTTGTCTAATTTTTTCAAATTTTAAGCTTTGAAAAATACAATTTGCCAGTGATAAACTTACGGCTAAACCTACACCTGCTAAAAAAGCATCGCTAATACGAATATTACTCATTTTATCAATCAAAATATGCCTTCTGGACAGAAAAAGTTTGCTGAAGAAAAGAGATAAACATGCCATCTTCATTTTAAAGTAAGATGATAGGTTGAACGTGAATGAAAACGACTGTTAAAGGACTATGGAACATTGTTTTGAGTGGATATCCAAAGACAGGTAAAACTCTGCTTGCTAAGCGTTTGATTTCGGAAAACAAGAATTTTGCGAGAATAGGTGTTGACGAGTTGAGAACTATGCTTTTTAATGAAACCACTCCATGTAGAGACGAGTTTCTAGTATACTCTATGATTGCTATAATGCGAAACTATCTTCTAAAAAAGGGTTACAGTGTTGTAATAGATTCAACAGCTCCAGACAATATAACTCGTGCTTTTCTGCTGGCTACCAAAGTTCAGAATGTTAATCGCCTAGTTGTTTTATTTGATGTAGAAAGAGAAGTTATGATCAACCGGAACATAGCATTTTTCGGTAGCGAAAGCCCAGTTCTCGCTTGGGATGCGCGTTGGGAAACTCCTCTTGGGGGCGTTCCTCTGTTCAAGTTTAAAAGCAATAACATGAAGGAATTCGAAGCTTATTATGCTCGCCTAAAAGAACTTTTAGAAAGTGAAATTCACCCTTACAAGCCGGAATTTCATCCCTTAGCTCCATTTAAGGAAATTATTAAGTCGTTAAAGAATTTTCTCAAAAAGCAGCCTTAAATTTTTAAGCGTAAACCCTAAATGTATTCGTTGGGTTGATTATTTGCAGGCATATATTCTTGTGAATGCCGAACCAGGCATGATATGGAAGGTTGCAGAAGCTGCCAACGCAATAGAAAGCGTAAAAATGGCACATGCTGTGACTGGACAATTTGACGTTATAGTTTATGTTGAATTCCCCAAAATAGGCGATCTCGGCAGAATAATAGAGAAAATTCAAGCATTAAAAGGTGTTAAGCGAACACAAACTTTGATAACAGTTCCCCCAACAATAAGAACATGATTTTACGAAAGAAATCCAATCCATGTGCCTACATATTCGCCGAAATAGGCTAAAATTGCAAAGACTATAAGCCTTGGTGTAAAGCTCAGAGCCAGAAAGACATCTAACCGTGTCTTAAGAAGTCCACAAAATAGAGAAAGCAGCTCTACAGGTAAAACTGGAATAAGCCCGAAAATTGTATAAAGAATCCATCCCCATCTATTCCATAATCTAGTAGTTTCCTCCAGTCTTTCAGCAGAAACCTTCTTCATAACGTAAGGCCTCCCTAAACGGAAAGCCAAACCGTAATTAATCAACATACCTAAAGTAAACCCTATAGTAGCAACTAAAACCAAGGGGACTTTAGGCATCCCAAGCGAGGCCGCAGCAACCACCAATGCAGGACTTCCTAAAGGCACAACAGTTCCAGCTAAAATTGTTGCAAAGAAAATGCCTAGAAGCCCGTATCCTTCCATTAACGCTTTCGCGTCTACAAACAGTTGAGAACCGCCTAGATCAAAATATTTCAACAAAAATATCACTAGTAAGCCTATTGCGGTTATTATTATTCCAAGAATTATGGATGATTTTATCCATGGGACGGTGATTAAATCCGAAAATTTTTTTATTGTGCTTTCTCTTTCCATTGTCAATATTCTATTCCCTTTCTTGCCTCATGACCTTTATTGAATGGGTGTTTTATTTCTTTCATTTCTGTAACTAAATCTGCGATTTCCACAATTTTTTCAGGAGCATAACGCCCTGTTAAAACAAGTTCAACATGTTTCGGTTTGTTTTCAATAAGCTCTACAACTTTTTCTGTTTCAATTAGTCTCAGTTTTAGAGCTATATTAATTTCGTCTAAAATTACTATGTCGTAGTCTCCGCTTTTAACAACTTTTTTGGCTAGAGCCAAGGCTTCCTCTGCAAGTTGAATATCCTCTTCTTGGGCAGGCTTTGAAGTAACAAATTTTCCTCTGCCAAATGCCTTAAGTTTCAAATTAGGAAGCTTATCAACGATGTATAATTCCCCGTAGTCAAATCCGCCTTTTATAAACTGAATTATGTAAACTTTTAATCCTCTGCCAATAGCTCTTAAAGCAAGTCCAAAAGCCGCTGTTGTCTTTCCTTTTCCCTCACCAGTGTAAACTTGCACTAGTCCCTCTTCAAGCTTTGACTTCAGCTTTTATACCTTCCTAAAACTCTCTTCCAGAAGTTTTTCAGCTGCTGAAACTGGATCTGTCTCTCTTTTCAAGATTTTCTGTAGAAGTTCTTCGAATTTTCCTCTTCTTTTTAATTCTTCTATAACAGCCCTTGCTGTTTGCTCCTTGATAGCCTCAACCAACTCAGCTTCAGCCTTTAACAGGCTTTTTTTGTGTTCTTTTTCTTTCCGAAGAAATTGTTTGTGTTCTTCCAGTTTTTCAATAAGTTTTGGAACTCCTTCACCTGTTAATGCTACTGTTTTCAAGATCGGTGGTTTCCAAGCGTTCTTTTTATTGTTAAGTTGAAGTATAGACTGGATATCTATTACTGCTTTGTCCGCGTTTTCTCTGTCAGCTTTATTAACAACAAAGATATCAGCTATCTCCATTAATCCAGCTTTTATGGCTTGTATTTCGTCCCCTAAACCTGGAGCATGCATAACCACTACCGAGTCAGCTACTTTTATTATTTCTACTTCTGACTGGCCAGCGCCGACAGTTTCTACAATTATTACATCTTTGCCAGAAGCGTCTAGAACCTTTACTGCGTCTTTTGTTGCACGTGCTATTCCGCCTGGATAGTTTCGTGTTGCCATGCTTCTTATGAAAACCTCTGCATCGGTGCTTAGTTCCTGCATTCTTATTCTGTCACCTAGAAATGCTCCACCTGTGAAAGGGCTTGTTGGGTCTACGGCTATTACGCCTACTTTCTTCCCGTTCTGTCGATATTCACGAACAATTTTCTCGATAAGAGTGCTTTTTCCTGAACCGCTTGGACCCGTTATTCCTATTATGTGGGCCTTTCCTGTGTGGGGATAAATTTTGGCAATTAATTTTTTTGATTCGGCTGTGGCATTTTCGATGAGGGTTATGGCTTTCGCTATGCTTCTCTTATTTCCTGTTAGAATTCCTTGTAGTATTTCTTCAATTTTTGTCAATGGTTTTGCACATCGTTGTGTTATGTTCTGTGAGGAAGGTTTTCTAGTACAAACTTTATTATTTTGTCTGTAGGTGTTCCTGGACCAAACACTTCTTTTATACCAAGTTTTTTCAGTTCTGGAACATCTTCTTCTGGAATTATTCCCCCAGCGAAGACCATGATGTCTGTTAAGCCTTTTTCTTTAAGAAGTTCCATTATTCTTGGGAAAAGGGTCTTATGGGCTCCAGATAGAATGCTTAGACCTATAACGTCAACATCTTCTTGTAAAGCCGTTTCAACTATTTGTTCAGGTGTTTGTCTTAAACCGGTATAAATTACTTCCATACCAGCATCTCTTAAGGCTCTTGCTACAACTTTTGCGCCTCGGTCATGACTGTCTAGACCTGGTTTTGCTATTAAAACCCTTATTTTTCTTATGCTTTGCATATTATTCCTCCTTTTTAGATGACTATTAATTCTTTATATTCTCCGTAAACTTTGCGAAGTACCTCTGTTATTTCACCAAGGGTTGCATAGGCTTTTACTGCTTCGATTATTGTTGGCATTAGGTTTTCATTTTTTTCAGCAGCATAATGAAGTTTTTCTAGGGTTTCCTTCACTTTTTTGTTATCCCTTTCTTGTTTTACTTTTTGCAATCTGGCGATTTGTTCCTCTTCAACTTTGGGGTCTACTCGTAAAAGTTTTACTGGATATTCTTTTTCTTTAATTGTATATTCGTTTACGCCCACGAGTATTCTCTTTGTCTCGTCTATCTCCCGTTGATATCGGTAAGCGCTGTCAGCAATTTCTTTTTGGAAGAAACCTTTTTCTATGGCGGCGATGGCTCCGCCCATGTCGTCGATTTTTTGGATGTATTCCCAAGCTTTTTCTTCCATCTCGTTAGTTAAATCCTCAATGTAATATGCGCCTGCTAATGGATCTACAGTGTTTGTTACTCCACTTTCATAGGCTATTATCTGTTGGGTTCTTAGGGCTACTCTAACAGCCTCTTCTGTGGGCAAGCATAAGGCTTCATCGAAAGAGTTGGTATGCAAAGATTGGGTTCCCCCTAAAACTGCAGCTAGGGCTTGGATTGTGGTGCGTACTATGTTGTTGAGGGGTTGGTGTGCTGTTAACGTGCAACCTGAAGTTTGAACGTGCATTCGCATCCACATTGATCTGGGATTTTTTGCTTGGAATCTTTCTTTCATTATTTTTGCCCATAATCTACGGGCCGCCCTAAACTTGGCAATTTCCTCAAAGAAATCGTTATGAGATGCAAAGAAGAAGGACAAGCGAGGGGCAAAGTCATCTACTTTTAAACCTCTCTCTAGGGTTGATTCCACGTAAGCAATTCCATCATAAATGGTGAAGGCCAATTCTTGAAGAGCTGTGGCACCAGCTTCACGAATGTGATAACCGCTTATACTTATAGGATTCCATTTAGGCAAATGTCGTGCACAATATTCAATAACATCTGTTGAAAGCTTAAGTGAAGGTAGCGGTGGAAATATACATAGCTTTTGAGCGAAAAACTCCTTTAGATTATCGTTCTGTGTCGTTCCTCCAAGCTTCTCTCTTGAAACACCTTGTTTATCTCCTACAGCCACGTACATAGCAAGCAGTATGGATGCTGGTCCATTAATAGTCATGGAAGTCGTTACTTTGTCTAAGGGTATGCCATCAAAAAGGATCTCCATGTCCTTAAGCGATGAAACGGCTACTCCACAGACTCCTACTTCGCCTTTTGCCATGGGATGATCAGAATCATAACCCATAATGGTTGGATAATCAAAAGCTGTGCTTAGACCAGTTTCTCCTTCGCTTAGTAGGTATTTGAAACGTTTGTTTGTGTCTTCCGCTGTGCCGTAACCAGCGAACATTCGCATAGTCCAAAGTCTTCCCCTGTACATGGTAGCGTGTAGACCTCTAGTAAAGGGATATTCTCCTGGAAATCCCAAATCTTTTATGTAATCCATGTTTTCGATGTCTTCTGGAGTGTAAACTCTTTTTATTAGTATTCCTGAATGGTTGCGAAATTCGCTTTTTCGTTCCGGATGGCGGCTGATCCATTTTGGCAGTGTGGTATTTTCCCAGCGTTCCCGTTGCTTCTTTATTTCTCCAACTTTCTCTTTATCGAACATTATTTTTGGTTCTCCGTTAATTTATATGAGCCAGTTTAAGCTTACTTATGGTATAAAACCTAAAGGGATATTTTCTTATCGGTTCGATGGTCGTCAAAATATTGTCAGAATAATTAGAAAAAAGTGGAGAGAGGGGTTATTTTGTTGGTCTAAAGTAGGCTATGTCGTTTATTGAAGCCTTTCTTTCTTCTGGAGATTTTAGAACAGCTTCTACTTTCATGCCTATGCAGACAGTGTCTGTTTCGCCTATCTTATGGATCATTCCGCCGTGGGCACCTTCAAACTTTATTAAGGCATATATAACTGGTTTTTCGAGTTTTTTGCCATCTTTTTCTATAGTGGCTATGGTGAATGTGTGGATCGTTCCCTTCTTACCTACATCTATCCATTCTTCAAGTTTTGCAAAGCATCTTTCACAGTACATGCGTGGTGGAACATAGACTATGCTGCAGTTCGGGCATCTTGTCCCCATTATTCTCCCGTTTTCTTTCAATTCTTTGAAGAAGCGTTCTCCAACCACGCCTAGGGTGTACATGTAGTCGGCTTCCATATGCCCTATCCAGTGGCGAGCATCAAAAGGATTGGTTATTTTCTCTATGCTCAAAGTGTTGCAGCCTCCTTTACTGGTTTGAAGTATTTTATGTCCGTAATTGCGCCTTCCCTTTCTTCTGGAGGTTTCCAGACAGCTTCTACTTTCATGCCGATTTTGAGCTGCTTCCAGTCTTCTACTTCTCCTATTTTGTGAATTATTCCCATGCCTTCAGAAGCTCCATCCAAGTCTATGATGGCTACTATTATTGGTTCTTTTAACCTAGTGGCATCTGCTGCTAGGTAAGAGGCAGAAAATGTGTTGATTGTCCCCGTGTCCTTGACGTAGGTCCATCCGTCGGTAGGTTTAAAGCATAGCTCACAGTAAATCCTTGGTGGAACCATTATACGGCCGCATTTGTTGCATGTAGAAGCAATTATCCTACCCTTTTTCAATTCCTCTAGGAACTTGCTTATAGCTATACCGGCACTCCATGCGTATTTAGCCTTTGGTTTAAACTTTTCAATGGGAATTTTTCCTTCTTTTATTTCTTCAGCTTTAACTTCTTCACCTAGATAACGCTTAATTTTTTCACTCATAATCCTTCTCTCCTTTTATCGTCTTAACACTATTACTGAGCCGTACTGCATTAGATCACCCCATGCTTGTGCAATGCCTGTTCTTGGGTCTCCCGGAATTTGTCTTTTTCCCGCTTCACCGCGCAATTGCCAGAAGATTTCGCAAACTTTCATTAAACCAGCTGCTGCAATAGGATTGCCAACTCCTAAGAGTCCTCCTGATGGGTTAATGGGTAGATCACCGTCTCTTTGGGTTACGCCTTCGGCTGTAAGTTTTGGTGCTTCGCCTTTCTTGCACAACAGTAAGCCTTCCATATGATGAAGCTCTTTATAGTCAAATGGATCATAAGGTTCAGCGACATCGATCTCTTTCGGCGGATTTTTTATTCCAGCCATTTTGTATGCCATACGAGCAGCATACTCTACATAATCTGGATAGTATAGATCACGGTTCGTCCAATGTGTAGAATCAATACACCAGCCTACTCCATCAATCCATACGGGATTATCCGTAATCTCTTTGGCCACATCTTCAGATACAAGCACCAAAGCTGCACCACCATCACTTGTGGGGCTTACATCCAAACGTTGAACAGGCCAAGCCATGATTTCAGAATTTAATACATCGTCCACGGTTATGCGAGCTGCTAACTGGGCACACGGATGATCTAATGCGTTTCCCTTGTTTTTAACGGAAACTAGGGCTATATGTTCTTTCTTGATATTGTGTTTATGCATATACCGTTGCATTTCTAACGCAAATATCCAGATCAAGTTCATGCCGATGGGCCTTTCAAGAATAGGGTCAAAGATTGTTGTAAAAGCGTATTGTGGATGGGGATAGCATGATGACATTTTCTCTTCGCATACTACTAGACAAGTGTCAAATTGTCCTGAAGCAATATGCCACCAGCCAGCCAAAGGTGTGAAAACGCCAGTTCCACCTCCTACAAAAACTCGGGTGTATGGCTTATGGTAGGCTCCTGCCCCATCAGCTAAATACTCTCCCTTCATGTGAACTCCATCAAAAGCATCTGGAGCGGTTCCCATCACAACGCTCTGGATGTCCCTTAGTTCTAGTCCTGCAGCATCTAAAGCCATTTTTGCTGCCTCGTAGGCTAATTCTTTACCCGTTTCTTTCAGTCTTCTTCTGAAGAGAGTTAAGCCAGCACCTACAATTGCGACTCTTTTCTTTCCATACATTTTCCATTTCACCTCTTTACATTACTTAAAACAGCTACAACGCCCGTTGCTGTGGGAATTCCGCGCCAAGTATGTGCTAAACCAACTTCTGCATTTGGTATCTGCCTTCTACCAGCTTCGCCTCTCAGCTGTAATACAACTTCGAGAAGTTTTTGTGTGCCAGAGGCCTCAAGTCCATAGCCCATTCCCAGCAAACCTCCAGAAGGATTTACTGGGAACTCGCCGTTAAGATTTGTTAGTCCGTCTTCTAGAAGTTTCCCAGCTTCTCCGTAATCGCAGAGTTTAAGCGCTTCCATGTGCTGAAGTTCTTTGTAAGCAAATTGGTCATGGATTTCTGCAAAATCTATTTCCATCCATGGATTGTTAATTTTTGCTTGTTTGTATGCCATTTCTGCTGCCATTCGTGTATAAACAGCTTTCGTCCATTCTCTAGTTTCTAGACTTGGAGTTTCTGTGCACCACCCTACACCTTTAACCCAGATAGGCTTGTCTGATAAACTCTCTGCAATCTTCTCGGAAGCCAAAACCATTACTATACATCCATCTGCTGGCGTGCTTATCTCCAGTTTCTTCAACGGATAGAAGCATGTTTCAGAACACAAAACTTGATCCAAGGTTACGTTGGCACCGTAAGCTGCATAGGGATTCAATATGCCATTTCTTTTGTTTTTAACCACCACTTGAGCGCATTGTTCCGTTGTAGTGCAAGTGTCATGTAGATACCTGTTCATTTCCATTCCTGCAATGTAGTAGGGATGTCCTCCAAGGGGTCTATTATATACAGGGTCTAAACCGAAAGCTACAATGTCTATGTAGGTTAGTATGTCTGATGCTTTACTGTGGGCTTCTAAAACGATGGTGTCAAAATGTCCAGTTCTAATGAGCATGTAGGCTGTTGCCAATCCAAGCATTCCGTCACCAGAAACCGTGAAAAGATGTCTTAATACAGCGCCCAGTTGATCTGGGACAAACTCGTCGAAGATACTGAAACCTTCCAGATAATCCTCTGCACATGTTATAAAAACATCCACGTCTTTTCTTGGATTGATTCCCGCATCTTCATAGGCTTTAACCGCTGTCTCGAACATCAACTCTTTATAAGAAAGCTCCGGCGTTATTGGTTTGAAACCACTGCATCCAAATCCAACAATAGCTACTTCGCTCATTTCTTCTCCCTTAAACTTTTAGAGCTATACTGTAAAAGGCAAATCACATAAAACTTTCGTGAAAAATGCTGCAAAATATTGAAGAAATTTAAATACTTGTTCGATTACTATTCGTCTCTCTTAAAATCAAAGGGCGCAAGGCGATTTCGCTTTGAAAGGTAAACCTAAAGTTTCTATAGTCTCTGCTGGTTTGTCAAAATTCGGAAAGAGAGAAGGATTATATGCTAGAGAACTTTTTGCCGAGGCTGTTAAAGAGGCTTTTGACAGATGTCCGAAGCTGGATCCTAAAAAGGACATCCAAGCTCTATTTGTTGGGCATATGGGAGAATCCTATGAACATCAAGGGCATACAGGTGCCACTATTGCTGATTGGGCTGGTTTGCTGAATATTCCTGCTACGAGGGTGGAAGCTGCCTGTGCTTCTTCAGGAGCTGCTTTAAGAGCTGGGATTTATGCTGTTCTCTCTGGCTTATGCGATGTTGTTATGGTGGGCGGAGTCGAAAAAATGACTCATCGAATAACCCCTGAGGTTACAGAGTTTTTGGCTATGGCCTCAGACTTTCCCTTTGAACAATGGCATGGAATAACCTTTCCTGGGCTCTTTGCATTAATGGCTACTGCCCATATGCACAGGTATGGTACGACAGAAGCCCAACTTGCAGCCGTAGCTGTAAAAAACCATTATCATGGAAGTCTAAACCCCAAGGCTCACATGCAGAAAGAAGTGACTTTGGAAACAGCCTTATCCTCGCGGATCATAGCGTGGCCCCTTAAACTTTATGATTGTTCATTAATTACTGATGGTGCCAGCTGCCTGATTTTGACAAAGCCTGAGTTGGCTAAAAAATACGGGGAGACACCCGTGCACATAATTGGAAGCGGGCAGGCTAGTGACACCATAGGTATGTATGAAAGAGAAGAGTTCACTTCTCTTAGAGCAGCAAAGTTAGCTGCTAAAAAAGCTTATGAAATGGCAGACGTTAAGCCGGAAAGCGTAAACGTTGCTGAAGTTCACGACTGTTTCACCATAGCTGAAATAATAGCTTNCGAANNTTTAGGGTTCTGCAAACCAGGAGAAGGAGGAAAACTTGTAGAAAGTGGAGAAACAACCCTTGGAGGGCGAATTCCCGTAAATACAAGCGGTGGACTAAAAGCAAAGGGACATCCCGTGGGAGCCACTGGAACCGCTCAAGCATATGAAATATATCTTCAACTAACAGATCAAGCTGAAAAAAGACAGGTAAAAATGGCAGAGATAGGGCTGACTCACAATTTAGGCGGCTCAGGTGCCACTGCCGCAATTCACATTTACAGGAGAGATTAAGTTTTGACAGAGCAAATGCCTTTCACAATAGAACAATTTTATAGTTATATTAATCAGAAAAAGCTGATGGGCGGAAAATGTAGGAAGTGTGGAAAAATTCACCTTCCACCGAGACCCTTATGTAACAATTGCTTCTCAGAAGATTTTGAATGGGTGGAAATTCCTGAAAAAGGAAGATTGTTGACCTACACGGTTATTCATGTAGCACCACCAAGGTTCCAAAAAATGGCACCTTATGCGGTAGGCATAGTGAAATTAGAAAACGGCCTGAAAATTCCAGGAATTATCAGAGTTCCTCAGGAACAGATAAAGATAGGCATGTCCTTAACCATAGACTTTGACACATGTGCAGCTGCAGAAACATGGCCCAAATGGCCAAGATACTATTTTAAACAAATGTGAATTTTAGCATAAGAATCCTTACTCATTGTTAAGGTTTATTTTAAATTCTATCTAAAAATGCTTGGTTTTGAGATAGAATTCGCTATTAGCACTCTACTCCTTCTCTGTCCTTCAAATGAACCTTGTTACACTTGAGGCTTTCTGAGGCAGTTGACAAACATGGTTTCGAATTAGATGAGTATATTTGGATCCAAATAGGTACCCTCTACCTTTTTTCACATAAATTGGTGGCAACCGCATTCGATAAAATGTATTTGGCTTATCTTTATCTATTCATAAAATACTGTGAGCATATCTCTTCACGGTAGAAACGAAAAGGAAGAAGTGGTACACAAGAGATCGACAGGGGTCGATGTCCTTTTTTGGAATCAGCTTGATACATTTATTATTTTATTTAAGTATGTTATTAGTGTTGGCAAATCTGTAATCGAGGTTATGAAGTAATTCGCTCCGGAAGCAATTAATTCTTTGGGAGAAGAAATGCCTGTGGGCAAACCAACAGCAATAGCTTTTAAATCTCTAGCACTTTTCATGTCGACCCAACTGTCGCCTACGATAACTGTTTCTTCGGGTATTGTTCCTAAATCTTTCATTGTGGCTTTTAGGTGTTCAATGTTGGGCTTAACATTCTTCACCTTATTGCGTGGTGTTATTGCATCAAAAAAAACCTTTATTTCAAATCTTTTTAAAATGTAGCGAACAGATTTTTCACTGTTTATCGTGCATAATCCTAGTTTCAAACGCATTTTTTTCAAGGTTTTTAAAGTTTCTAAAACCCCTGGAAAAAGGCTTGTGGTTTTCGCTGCTTCCAGTTCGTATTTTTCTGCTATTGCCAATGCCTTGCTTTGGATTTCTGTAAAAGTTTTCTCTGACTTGCCATTGTTTTTTAAGAAAATTTTTGATTTTTTTAACATTTCGAATATTGTTTCGTTAAGTGATAGAATCGAAGCTGGTAATCCAGCTCTTATAAGAAAACTTCTAACCTCTGCTCTAACCGCCTTGTAGTCTATGTTAAAGTTTGCGAGAGTTCCGTCCAAGTCGAAGATTATTGCCTTAATTACCATCGTTTTCACTTATAACGATATTTTAGAACCTTCTAATCACGTTATGAAAGAAATATACTTTGCGGAAAAGGTAAAATTGAATATGCAACCTCGAATAAAATAATGTTTTGATGCATTATGAGTGTCGAGGATTATGAGAAAGAGAAACTTTGGCCTATTCTTGTGGAAACAGTTCACAGCTTAGTTATGTATCCCCATCATAAAGCCTATACAAGAGAAATGATCTTAAATGAAAAGCCAGACATAACTCCAGCAGAACTTGCTGCAAGGTTGAAGATGCCTCTAGGCGAGGCTCTAGTAATTCTTTACGAATTGACAAAAGAACAAAAACAGCAATTTTCAGAGAATCTGGACACTTGAGGCTTTAAAGGCAATGTAAACGTCCATATTCAAGTTAAGCCCCATATCCTTAAAAGAACGTTTAGTTATTTGAACAATGAAATGTTTTCCCACATCAACTTTAAGTCGAACGATATTTCCCAGATCTGAGATTTCCACGATTCTTCCTTTAAGGATGTTTCTGGCACTAGATGCAAAACGATTTTTCGATAAAATTATGTCTTCCGGGCTTATAAACACAGAAACTTTTCCTCGACATTGTGTGGCTACTACAATTTGAATATCTTTTCCTATATCAATCATAGTTGTTCCATTTTCAGCGACTTTTGCCTTTCCTGCAAACGTGTTTTCTAAACCAGCAAAACTGACCAAAGTTTTCGAAAGCCTACTAAATATTTCCTTGGGAGTGCCCGTTTCCCTTATTCTACCATAAGTTATTAATGCTACGCGGTGGGGCAAGCTTTTCGCTTGGAACATATTGTGTGTGGCCATCACAATTGTAGTTTTAGATTCACGGTTAACCGATGCAAGAACTTCTTCAATTATCGAAGCGTTTTTCGGATCTAAATCTGCAGTGGGCTCATCTAAAAGTAGAAGCTTGGCGTTAAGAGCCAAGGCTCTTGCCAATGCAACTCGTTGTTGCTGACCGCCAGAAAGCTTTTTGGCTTGTCTCTTCTCGAACCCCTCCAATTTGACAATCTTTAAAACCTGTCTAACTTCTTCATCCCTTTTACTCTTCGGCAATTTTCTAATTTTTAAACCGTAAGCAACATTGTTATAAACTGTGGTGTTGAAAAGAATTGGTCTTTGAAATACCATGGTGCTTTCCATACGCATTTGCTTCAAGTTTTCTTCTGTAACTTTTCTCCCTAGAAAATAGACTTCACCTTTTGATGTTTTTTCTAGAAAAGCTAAAATCTTTAAAAGAGTTGTTTTCCCAGAACCATTTGGTCCAAGCAAAGCCAGTATTTCTCCTTCGCGTATTTTTAAGTCTATATCCTCTAACGCAGTTATTCCATCGAAAATCTTCGTTACTTTGTGTAACTCTGCTATGTAACTCATTTTCTTTTCCTTTGAAATGTGTTTAATGCCAATGTTGTAAGGGTTATTCCAAAAACTAAGAGAAGAAGTATTATGCCCAAGGCTATGCTCAATTCTATATTGCCTTTGGCNGTTTCGTTAGAAATTGCTGTGGTTAGGGTCTCCGTCCATTTAGCTATGTTGCCTCCTACCATTAGAGCTATACCTAATTCTGCAATGGCCCGATTGAAACCAGCTATACCTGTGACAACTATTCCATTGAGGGCTTCTTTCAAAACGGCATAAGCTGCTTGGTCTTCTGAAGCTCCTAAGGTTCTAGCCAAACTTATTATGTCTGGATCCACAGCTTCTACAGCGGTTGTTGCCAAGCTTACGATTAAGGGCAATATAAGTATCGCTTCACCGATGATGATTGCTGCTGGAGTATACAATAGGCGGAATATTCCAAGGGGACCAGCCCTTGAGAAGATCAAGTATAGGATTAGTCCCAAACCTACTGTGGGTATGCCGATCATAGCGTTGAAGAAGCTTTTAATGAACAGTTTCCCCCGGAAGTTTCTTGTTCCTAAGGCCAATGAGATAGGGATTCCCCAAAGCAAGGCTATGGCAGTGGCTGCACTTGAAATAAAAAGAGAACGCGTTGTTATTTCTAAAACCCGCGGGTTGCCAGAAAAAATTAGTTGTAATGCTTTGGCTATTCCTTCAAATATTTCCATTCGACGTTATCCTCCCTCGTAAAGTTCTGAACACGTATCCCTATATTCTGGTGGGCATTCAAAACCGCTAAAAAAGGCATATTCCTTTAGCCATTCAGCTATTTGCCATGGCGAATTTTCTTTTAAAACTCCAACTGCACCGTAAAATAGACTTTGTCCAAAATAGTCTTTGCCGTAATTTTCTATAAGATACTGTCCTTCTTCTGAAATGAGAAATTTTATGAAAGTTATTGTGTCGTTGAAGTTGACACTTGGATGGCGTTTAGGGTTGACTGCTATTACGCTGTAGACATTGAACAACTCTTTCTCTTCAGTTATAAGTGCACTTAAGGTTATTCTGTTTTCTTTACTATATTTTAGGTATGTTCCAATGTCTGAGAGCGTGTAAGCCTGAAATTCATCAGCCATAAGCAATGTTTGCCCCATTCCAGAACCAGCATCTGTATACCAAGATTCTTTGGAAATTTCTGTGTAATTGTAACCTGCAAGTTCCCATAGACTCTGCTCTTTTTGATGTGTTCCAGAATTATCGCCTCTAGAAATCCAATTTTTCCCATTTTGTTTTTCTCCATATTCTGCTATGCGCTTTAAAGCTTCAGTTACGTTTGCCCCCTCAATTCTTGCTGGATCTTCTTTTGGGCCGACTATGGCGAAAAAGTTGTAAGCGATTATTTTTCTGCAGACACCGTAGCCTTGTTCGAGAAAGCTTTTTTCCATAGTGGGTGAGTGGACAAGGACTAAATCTACATCGCCATTTTTGGCTTGTTGTATTGCTATGCCTGTGCCGACTGGTATAAAGTTTATAATTATGTCGTATTTGTCTTCGAATTCTCTTTTAATTTCGTCTAGTAGTCCTGTTTCGTATAGGCTGGTGGTTGTGGAGATCATAAGTCTTCTCTTCGCGAAATATTGCAAATAAGCTGCGGTTCCAGCAATTATTATTAGCGTTATGGCTGATGCGGCTAGAATCATTTTTATCCATGTCTGCATGGTTTTTTCTCCGTTATGCTTTTCTGTTCATAACGATTAAGTCTTATAAGCGTTACGCAAACATAGATCAATGAATAAGATTGACTCACAAAAAACACAAGCTATCGTTCAAAATATGGCTCGAATACGATGGCAAGCCACTGATAGGTAAAGGCGGAGCTGAAATCTTAGAAGAAATAGAAAAAAACCGCTCAATTTCTAAAGCTTCTAAAAAGCTTGGAATGTCCTATCGTTATGTTTGGAGCTATCTAAAAAAGATAGAGCGAACCATAGGCGAACCAGTAATAGAAACATTTAGAGGCGGCAAAGCTGGAGGTGGCGGCGCAAAGTTGACAATGCTTGGAAAAAGTCTGCTTCGAGAATATAAACATATTGATGGCTACCTAAATGAAGTTCTTTCGAAAATGGAACATTCGGAAGTATCAAATTCAAAGGTTTAAAACATAAAAGCCAGAGCTGAAATTGTTCTAGAAACAGTTTAATATCAATCACATATCTAAGATTGTAAAATAAAAATTGTTTAAAGAAGAGGAAGAGTCTCAAATGTTTAAATTAAGACGTACTCATTTTGAGGTAGCCTTTATAATTATTGTTTTTTCTTTAGGATTGTTTAAAATAAATTTTGGATTATCTTGGAAATTGGACGATATAGATTTCACCCTGAATAGAAACATGACAATTTTTGCTGCTGACGAAGATTCTATGGAACTAGTTATCGGAGTCGACAACACAAAACTCTCATCTTATAGTGGCATTACGGATTTAATTGTCACATATGAGGGAAGAATTGTAAATACAGTTGCAATAGGAGGCGTGGCTATTGCTATAGTAGCCGACGTACCCTTGAACTATGTTTCATCCTTTAGAGAAGAAATTCAAAGAAGGTCTTTAGCTAGATATATAGAGCCTAACATAGGATTTCAGGTTTCGTTTACTCCTAATGATCCACTCTGGAGTTATCAGTGGGCACCTCAAAAGATAAATGCTGATTGGGCTTGGAACAAGACAACTGGCTTAAGTTCGATTCTTGTAGCATTAATAGATACAGGCGTTGATTATACTCATGAGGATCTTTCTACAAACTATGTTCCGATGGGCTATGACTGGGTAAACAACGATCCTGATCCCATGGACGATCATGGCCATGGGACTCATTGTGCAGGAATCATAGCCGCTACCATTAACAATAGTGTTGGAATAGCTGGCTTAGCCCAAGTTAGAATTATGGCTGAAAAAGCCTTTAACACGGAAGGAGTGGGCTGGGAAGATGACATTGCAAATGCAATTATACACGCTGTTAATCAAGGCGCAGATATACTGAGTAACAGTTGGGGTAGCCCTCAAGACAGTTACCTTATTCGTGAAGCGATCCGTTATGCTTATGATAAAGGTGTGTTGATAGTTGCGGCTGCTGGAAATGATGCCTCAAGCACAGAGTTTTATCCAGCAGCCTACAGCGAAGTTATAGCTGTAACAGCAACAGATATAGACGATTATCCAGCAGTATTTACGAACTTTGGAAAGTGGGTTGAGGTTGCAGCGCCTGGAGTCAATGTTTTATCAACATTTTTGAATAATTCTTATGCCTTTGGTACTGGCACTTCGATGGCATGCCCTCATGTTGCAGGGATTGCTGCACTTGTTTGGAGTAGCTTTCCAGATGCAAGCCGAGACTGGGTGAGAGCACAGATTAGACGCACAGCTGATGACTTAGGCGACGTTGGTTTTGATGTGTTTTATGGGTATGGACGAGTTAATGCTGAAGCTGCAGTGGCTGAAGCTCCTCCACAACACGATATATTAATTTTATCTTGGGAAAAGCCTAGGTATATTCGCCTTGGTGATGTTGTCTGGATGAATGTTACTTTAATGAACTTTGGAACAGAAGACGAGCAAGACATAACAGTTCGGCTTTTTGTAGATGGAAGTCTTGAAAATTATGAAGGTATAGCATACCTAGCAAGTGGCGCGACGAAATCTGTTAGCCTTTTATGGAAGCCTACAGCTGGAGGAATATTTAACGTAACTATCTTTATAGTTCCTGTTCCAGGTGAAACAGATACTGAGAACAATGTTGCTTCTGAGATGGTTTCAGTTATGGCTATTGTGCTTAATCCTTCAAGTGGTCCAGCTGGTACAAAGGTTCTCGTTGAAGGTGTTGGTTTTGATCCTTTGAGCTCTTTGACCTTAAAATTTAATGATATGGCATTGGGCAGCTGTATAACAGATGAAATTGGAAATTTTGCTTTTGTTTTCAATATTCCTTTTTCAACAGCTGGAAACCAGACAGTAAAAGTGTATTATACTGAGGAATTTATTAGTGCAGAGTTTAAAGTTATAGACTTAACTACATTGCTTGTTGAAGTAGATGTTGGCTCAATACACTTTATAGGCGAGATTGTTGATTTCTATGTTCAAACGTCTTTAATGGGCAAAGCTGTTAATGCAACTATTGAAAAAGCTGTTTTGTATATGCCTAATGGAACATCCGAAAACATTAACGCACAAATATTAGCGACGGGTTTCTACAAATTGACATATACGATACCTAAAAATGCAAGTGTTGGAGAATACGTCTTAGTTGTTGAAGCTGAATATGTCAATGATATGGTGCGGGCTAGTGGTACCTCATTTAAAGGCTTTTTGATAAGTCCCACTTTGACAGATACGGATGCTTACGTTTCGGAAATAAAAGAAAATATAGCCACCACCGTTATTCCAGCCTTAGGTGCTATAAGACTTAACTTAACTGCAATGAATGCAACTCTCAAGAATATTTTCCTCAAAATAGTAGCTATAAATGACACTTCAGTTTTAATTCAAACTACAATAGGCATAATGAACGCCACAATCACTGAAGTTAACGATAATATTGCGACAATAATTGTTCCAGGTTTGGGTCAAATTCAAGCTGAAGTGTTAAACTTTAAAGAAAAACAGCAAGAATGGATGTGGACACACTATTTGGCTCTAGCATTTTCTTTTGTGATTTTCTTTGGTGTCTGGCTTTCCATTGCTTTGCTCATAAAACTGCGAAAAAAAGCCAAAAAATAAGCAGGATAATTTCGCTTTTATTCTACGACATATCTGTATGCTATATGTTCTCCTGCTGTAGGGCTCTTTCGAATAATTCGAAGAATGTCTCCTGGTTTAGCTCCTATAACTTTTACAGCTGGATCTGAAGCTTTAATTTGTGGCAACTGATATGGTTGAACCTTAAATTGTTCTAGAAGTTTCTTTCTTTCTTTTTCTTTTAAGATTTCGTGTTTTGGAACAAGATCATGTTCAAAAATGTCAAAGACTGGAAAAGTTTTTGGAAGAAGTTCTATTTTCTTTTTCTTTGCGCTTTGCTTTACGGAATGTGTATATCTTCCACTTGTGATGAGAATTCCTCTTTCTATTTTTGCTTCTTTCATTGCTTTGATTATGCGGTTAAGATATGTTATTCCCACGGTTTTTTCTTCAGGTATACACCATATAAGCAATTTTTCCTTTTCTTTCGGTGTTTCCACAACGTAAGTGGTAACCTCTTTATCCTTCTCTTTCTTGATAAGCTTGTATTTTCTTAACTTGAGTAAAACTTTCACCTTACGTTCTTCTACACTTTCTTCTTCACTCAACATGGCAAACCTCTAATTAAGAGAGCATCAAATCCTAAGAATCGCATTAACCCTTAAACTTTACGCTTAATATCTTAAGATTTCCTTTTGCATTAAATTCATTAAATGCGAAGGATGACCTTTTCTGCATATCTCTCCATTGTTTTTGCAAATTCCTCTATGGTTTCAGGGGGATAAGGCCTTTGCTTTCTAAAAGCTTTGTTCAATGCATTTTCTGGGATGAATTGTTGGAAGGCAAAGGTTTTAGCACCTTTAGCCAATTCTCCTATTCTAATTATATCTTCGGCATCAACAAAGCCTGGCACCACTGTAGTTCTAAACTCGTATTCCACTTTGTCAGTTTTCAGAATTTCTATTGTTTTCAGTAAGCCTGCAATATCCTTTGATCCTAAAAGTGCATATTTCTCTAGAGAAGTTTTCAGGTCCAAAGCAACATAATCCAAGTAAGGTAGGCACGCCTCTAATACTTGCGGATAAAAACCGTTTGTGTCAAGCTTAACTGTAAAGCCTTTTTCCTTGAGTTTCTTCAGAAATTTTGGGATTTCCTTATGCATCGTAGGCTCTCCGCCAGTAATAACCACCGCATCCACAAATTTTCTTCTGTTTTCAAGAATTTTTAGAACGGTGCCTTCCCTAAGGAATGGAGGTTTTGGTTCCACAACTATACGCCAATTGTGACAAAAAGGACAACGTAGATTGCAGCCTGGAGTGAAGAGCACTGTTGCTATTCTGTCGGGAAAGTCAATCAGACTTGTTTTTTGAATTCCACTGAACTTCATACTTCATGTGCTCTCAGACTTGGATTGTGGTAGCTGGTGGCACTATTATGGACTTGTCAAAAGTTTTACGGATGGCGAATTCTGCTTGTTTTCCATCATTCCATTGGTCTACTGGTCTTAGATAGCCTACAACTCTTGAATAGACTTCGCATTTTGCTCCGCAAATTGGACATTGTTTTTGTTCTCCTGTAATATAGCCATGGGTTGCGCATATGCTGAAAGTAGGTGTCAAAGTGATGTATGGAAGACGTGAATTCCAAGTCACTTTTCTAACGAGTTCTGCGGCTGCCTTCCAAGAATAGAGTTTTTCTCCAAGGTAAATGTGAAAGACTGTTCCTCCCGTGTAGAGGGTTTGGAGTCTTTCTTGATGCTCTAGAACTTCGAAAAGGTCACATTCATGGTCTACTGGTAGTTGTGAAGAATTGGTGTAGAAGGGTTCAGCGCCTTTGGCAAGGTATTTCTCGTTAGCTACAATTATATCTGGATATCTTTTCTTATCTATGCGTGCCAGTCTATAGCTTGTGCCTTCCGCTGGTGTAGCCTCCAAATTGTAAATGTTTCCAGTTTCTTCTTGAAAATCTGCGAGTTTTTCTCTCATAAAAGTAAGCACTTTTACTGCGAATTCTAGCCCGTCTTGAGTGGTTATGTTATATCCAAAAAGGTTTAGTATTGCTTCGTTCATGCCTACTAAGCCTATGGTGGAGAAGTGGTTTTTCCAATATTTTCCAAAGTTTTCCTTTACACCATGAAGATATCGTCTCGAATAAGGATATAAGCCGTTCTTTGTGAAGTTTTCTAAGGCTTTCCGTTTTATCTCTAAGCTGTCTTTGGCGATTTCCATAAGAGTTTCCAGACGTTCAAAAAATTCATCTTCATTCTTTGCTAGATAACCAATTCTTGGAAGGTTAAGTGTAACAACACCTATAGAGCCTGTTAACGGGTTGGCTCCAAAGAATCCACCACCTCTTTTGCGGAGTTCTCTATTGTCTATTCTTAGACGGCAGCACATGCTTCTAACATCTTCAGGTTTCATGTCAGTGTTTATGAAGTTGGAGAAGTAAGGCACACCGTATTTAGCAGTTACTTCGAAGATCTTTTGAACAGTTGGCGAGTCCCAGTTGAAGTCTTTTGTAATGTTGTATGTAGGTATTGGAAAAGTGAAAACCCTTCCTTTGGCGTCGCCTTGTTTCATTATTTCTGCAAAGGCCTTGTTGAAAATTTCCATTTCCTTATCTATGTCACCATAAGTATAGTCCATGACCTGTCCGCCTATTATAACAGGTTCCTCTTTCATAAAATCTGGAACCGTTAAGTCTAAGGTTACATTTGTGAAGGGTGTTTGAAAACCGACACGGGTAGGTACATTCATGTTGAAGAAGAATTCTTGAAGCGCCTGTTCAACTTCTTTTTGTCCCAGACCATCATAACGTATAAAGGGTGCCAGATAGGTGTCGAAGTTGCTAAAGGCTTGGGCTCCTGCTGCTTCTCCTTGAAGAGTATAGAAAAAGTTTACTATTTGTCCCAGGACTGTTCTAAAGTGTTTTGCTGGCTTGCTTTCAATTTTTCCTGGAACGCCTCCGAATCCTGAGATAAGCAGTTCTTTGATATCCCATCCTACACAGTATGGTCCTAACACGCCTAAATCGTGGATGTGCATGTCTCCCGAGAAGTGGGCTTCTGCGATGTTGGGTGGATAGATTCTTGTTATCCAATATTTGGCTATGACAGTAGATGAAAGGTAGTTGTTTAAACCTTGAAGGGAGTAGCTCATATTAGAATTCTCTTTTACACGCCAATCCTCAATTTCGAGATATTGGTCTACCATGTCTGCAGAGCTTAATAAGGCGGCAAGTTCTCGCATATCTTGGTGCTGTTTTCTATAGAGAATGTATGCCTTGGCTGTTCTTGCATGACCGTTTTCTATTAGGATTTTTTCCACTAAGTCTTGGATTTCTTCAACTGTGGGCACTCCTTCTTCGCTAAACCTTTTCTTAAGCTCAACAACCACTTGGTCGCTTAGTTTTTTGGCTAGTTCTCGATTTTTTCCACCTACAGCCTTAGCAGCTTTCCAAATAGCGTTGGTTATACGTTCTTGATCGAAGGGTTCTAATCTTCCGTCACGTTTTCTAACATATTTCATTTTTTTACCTCTAAAAGTACGCGTTTAAAATCATCCGGTTCTTCAAACCGTCTATAAACTGAGGCGAACCGTATGTAGGCTATACGGTCTAGATTCTTCAAATATTTCATAACTAAATCTCCAATTTCTTGTGAAGAAACCTCTTCCTTACCTATCTTTGCCAAGTCTTGTCTAACATGTTCTGCAAGTTCACGAATTTGCTCCATGCTTATAGATCTTTTCTCACATGCTTTCTGAAGACCTCGAATAATCTTGTTTAAATCAAAACGCTCAAGTCTGCCATCTTTTTTCCTAACCATAAGTTCTATGGTTTCTACATACTCATAAGTTGTGAAGCGCCTTCCACAATCTATGCACTCTTTTCTTCTCCTAACAGCATTATCTGTTGAATCGCGGGTTTCAAGAGTTTTAATGTTCTCGGACTCACAGTATGGGCATTTCATGAGGTCACTGTCCCTACGCTTCTTGATTTTAGTGTTTTTACAACTAAAATAGACGCTAAATATAGTGTATACATTTATTTAAACACTTTCTACAGCATTATTGCAATAAATAAAAAACAGAATCCAAGCAGTATGTCAATGTTAAACATAATCGCAGAAAAATAAATGCCTTAAAATTGGCTTGTTGAAAGAAACAATTTTGATTTTGAACTTTTAGATGTGTGTTTAAATTTTTCTAAAGTCTATTTTCGACCAGTTTTTGAAAATGCAAAACTTGTGCTGGAAAGAAAAAGGGCAAGAGCAAGGGAGAAGAACAGGCCAAAATAACCAAGATTCGTTTCGAGTATAAGACCACATACTAATGGGCCTAGGGTTTGTCCTACATCCATGATTGTACCCAGAAATCCCATTGCGCTTCCAACAAATTCCATGGACACAAGTTCACTGGCCAAGGCAGGAGTAGAAGAGGTTACCATGGAAAACCCTAGACCATAAACAATAGCGAAAAAGAGCAAGAAGGGGAATTGGGTGAAAAAAGGAATAGCTATTAATGGAATAGCACTGATTAGACATCCTAAAAGTATAGGCTTTCTTCTTCCAACCTTATCAGAAATCCTTCCCCAAAAAGGCTTAAAAAACATAAATGTAAACAGCGAACCTGCAATGATGACCCCTTGTAAAAAGGAATTTAGTCCAGCAATTTCCCCAGAATATTTAACGAGAAAAAATTCCACAGAACCATAAACGTAGTATTGACTAGCTTCAACGAAACTCGTTATCAACATTCCAGGCGCTTTCGCGCTTTCTTTCCACCTATAAATAATACTTTTTGAATTGAGATTTTGTTGATTTCGAGTAGTGATTTTCTTTTTTCTTATAAAAACTAAAGCTGTGATAAGAGCTGTGGCGCCAGCAATGCCAACTGCAAGATAAAGGCTATGAAAATCATTGTTTGTGATAAGTAATATGTAGCCTCCAAGAATAGGTGCTATGTTTCTTCCTACAACAGTTATAGACGAGAAAAGAGATATACGTTCTCCTCGCCTATTTGGAAAAATCTCTGCAACAAAAGCTTGGGCAACTGGCATAAATATTCCAGTTGCGAAACCGTGGTAAAAACGTACAAAAATGAGTTGCCACCAAGAATTTATTAGAAGATATAGAAAAGGTGCTGAAGCAAAGATAAGACTTGAAAATAGCAGAACTTTTCGTCGACCTAAAATATCTGAAAGAGAGCCTGCTGGCAAACTTATTAATATTCCTGGAATCGTAGAAGCAGACGCTACAACCCCTGTCCAAAAACCTACAGGGATCTGAAGATAAGTAGCGAAGGTGGGTAAAACAGGGCTTTTTGACATGGTGGAACTCAAAATAGCAAAAAATCCTATTAAACATAGAATAAAAAATGTTTTATTTTTTGAAATCATTTAGATTCTTTTTAGTTTTTATGTTCTTTAAAGTTTACTAAACTAAACAATCAATAGCAAGAAAAATAAGAGTTCCCCTTCCTTGACACATCTGTTAAAACTTGAGAATTTGCTTAAAAGGGTCAATAGCCATTCGTGGAAGTTTATTTCTTACATTGGAAGAGATGTTTACTTTTCGATTTGGTCACAAATGAAGTTTTCTAACATACGTTTTTCTTCTAAGCAAAGACTGCTCGGTTTAAAATTTTGTGATAGAAAAATTTGAGGAGTTTATTTAGAAACTTGCTTCTCCATTTCTAACTCTCTAACTCTTGTCTCTATGAATTCTGCAACTTTCTCTTGGCTATATTTTAGCTCTTCTTTTTGTTTCTCTAACTGTTCCTTTATTGTAGCTAGTACTCTGTCCATGTTAAAGGGTTTCATTATGTAAGCATCTGCTCCTTTGTTTACGGCTTCGACAGCGTTTTGTAGTGTTGGGTATCCTGTAATTATTATTTTTCGCATCTTAGGAGTAGTGTCCTTCATTTTTGTAAGAAGCTCTATACCTTCCATGTCTGGAAGGCGAATGTCGATAAGAGCGACATTATAGGTTTCTCTTTCAGTCATCTTTATCGCTTTTTGAGCTGTCTCTGCGGATTCAACATTGTATCCTTCGTCTTCAAGGATTGTTATTAACACTTTTCTTATGTTTTCGTCGTCGTCAACAACGAGGATTCGAGCATTTTTACCCATATTTTTTCACCTCCCTTCTTTACTTTTGGTTTAATAGGGACAACAACTGTGAAGGTTGTGCCTTTTGCAATCTTGCTTTCAACTAAAATTTTCCCTCCATGTGCGTCCAAAATGCGTTTACAGATTGGCAAGCCAAAGCCCATACCTTTAGCTTTTGTGGTGAAAAGAGGCGTCCAAAGTTTTTCAAAAACTTCTTTTGACATACCGACACCGGTATCAGCAAATCTGAATTCTATTTCATCCTTTCTTTTTTTACTAGTTATTTCCAGCTTACCCCCTTGAGGCATAGCATCTAAAGCGTTTTTTATGATGTTTACGAAAACTCTTTTCATCTTTCCCATGTCAACCCATATTTTCGGTTTGTTTCGTACATGTTTTATCAATTTGATGTTTTTTGGGATCTCAATAAGGTTGAGGGCTTCTTCCANGATTGTTTTTGGTGTAGTTTGTATAGGTTCCAGCTCCATTTCTCGTGAATACTCTAAGAGATCATTTATGATTTTGTTTGAGTATGCTATGTTTTTCTCTATAAGCTCTAACATTTCCTTGACTTTGCCATCAACTTTTGGAAAAAGCTTCTTTTT
>MTLU01000026.1 GCA_002010975.1 Candidatus Bathyarchaeota archaeon JdFR-07
AACTTACATACAACATTTGCCATGAAAAAGAAAACGCTAGAGTTATTCACTTTTACACCTGAAGGAAAAATCGTTCATGCTTTGTCGAGCGGTGAGAAATCTTTCTCAGAATTGGTTAAATCCACAGACCTTAGTGAAAGATGGCTTTCAATAAAGCTCAAAAGGCTTCTTAGACTCGGCGTGGTAAAGCTCAACGATAATGCTTATCGAGTTGACTATGAGAAATTACACGCTTTTCTTATTCCCTCTTTGAAAGATGCTGCATGGATGGCAGCTTATGAAATTGTAGGAAAGCATCCGGAAGTTTTGAGCATTTTGCTTTTCGGGAGTATGGCAAAGGGAAATGTACATGAAGAAAGCGACATAGATCTTCTAGTTATCTCTGAAAGTCCACTGGACCTCACAAACGATGAATATGAGATCTCCATAAGATTTAGAGTACCCTTTGAGATAACATCAATGACTCTTAAAGAATTCCTCGCTATGCTGCATTTTAAATCCTCGTTACTTTTTGGAATATTAGAGGGCTATGAAGTGCTTTTTGATCGCACTAACAGTACAACACTAATGAAGGTATCCGAGAGGGAGATTTACAAGAATTGGCTTTATAAAAAAGATGAAGAATTATGGCTGAAACTGAAGAAATAAAAGCTTTCGTTAAGAATGCAAAGGAACAATTAATTGATGCAGAAATTGGTTTACGTGAGAAGAGGTATCACTTATCATTTCTATGTAGTGCACTAAGCGCTGAAAACGTAACCTCCTCGCTCATCATCGCCCTCGGAAGAAGAACGAGTAAAAGACACCGCAATTGGCTAATACTTGGAAACTTCTCAGCTGAGGTTAATCAGAGAATAAAACCCATCATTCAAGAAATCTCTAAAAAACTCCATGATATTGAACCCCACATTCCAAAACTTTTACGATATCCTCTCCGCTACAACGAAAAATGGATAACACCACCCGAGTATTACACAGAAAAAATGGCGAAAGAAGCCCTAGAAAAAGCCAAGGACATCCTAAAACTAACTCTAAAATGCCTAAAAATGCTAAAAATCGCGATATAAAAATGGTGTTTATAATTTCCTTTATTTAAATTGATCTCTTACATAGTGTTCTGTAGCCACATCCGCCAGTACACTTATGTTTGGCCACTCTAATTGGCGGAAGCTTTTCGTCGCTTATTATCCGTTTTATATGACCTATTACGCGTTTTACATGAGTCTTCATGGTCGGAGTTATCTCAACTTCCAAAATAAGCTTCTCGGGAATATAATTAACAAACATCCTCTTCACAATCGTGTTATATCTTTCTTCAACTAGCAAAGCGTACGCAACAAGCTGATACTTATGATCCATCCACACTTTACCATGGTTAGATCCCATATTCTTGTAATCCACGGGTATGAACTCGCCTTTAACGGTTTTAATTATACAGTCTAATTGTCCAGTTAACCCTAGCTTAGGGGAAATTAAATTTACAAACAGAAGTTTCTGTGCACCTATGAAATCTGGGGAATAATAGACTGCGTCTTTTCTTCTCAACTCTTTCCTCACGTATTCTTCATGTTTTTCGCCTCCTTCCTCTTGTTGTGAACCAAAAACTGGTTTAGCGTGTAAAACCCGCTCAAAATACACTATTCTGGGACAGAAAATGTAGTGTTTCACGTCAGTAACAGCAACAAAAGGCTCTGTTATGTCGGAAGTAGGCAATCTTTGCCTTCTCCTCAACCAGCTCATATCTTTTCGGCTCTTCAACTCGCAGCACTCCTAAATGCGCCTACAATTTTTCTAGGACCTCGATGATTTTGGCATAGCTCTCTACGCTGCATCTCCAGCCTGTAAAAATCATGTCATTTATAGCTTGTTTGATTCTTTCTTTTGTAATAAGCCCTTGAAAGAAGGCTCTCATCAAAACGTATGGTGTACCAACATATGATATTCCATAAATTCTCGCGGTTTTTCTAGCCACCTCATCGTCTATGACTGTTATTCCATCACGTTCTTTTGCAATGGCCAAAACCTCAGCATCAGTTACGTTAAGACCCCTTGTTTCTAAAAGGCTTTCTAAAAATTTTTTGTTCTTGGGCTTAGTCACTTTGAATACTTTGTTTTCGAACATCTTCTCCAAGATTATAGCGTCTGGGACGCCTTTGCGTTTTCCTTCATCTACGACTTCTCTCTTAACACGAGGTGATGTCAGTTTTTCTCCTCTCAAAGCCTCAAAAACCCTGCTCAACCCTATCTTGGTTATGTAGATTAACGGCGTAGCATTAAAAACGAGTGGCTTCACTTGGACTCCACTGATGCTTTCTTGACTTCTCTCTCAATTTCTTCAGGCGTATACCTAACCCACTCTACATTACGTTGCTTCACCAAGTCGGCGAACTCCCAAAGCGAAAGCTTAGCCTTTTCTGCAGCCTTGGCAAAAGTCACTTTTCCCTCTCGTAACAACTCCAAAGCAGTCTGCTTCCTCCACTCATCCATTCCCATTTCAAGAAGGGTTCTAACAACAGTTGCCTTGTCCAACTTTTCCTGTTTAACCACTTCGAGAATTTCCCTTTCAATCTCTTCAGGTATCCTCACAGCCAAAGGTTTAAGCGTCAACGAGTTCACCTGTATACAAATGATATCACATGCATACATAAATACCTTGCGAAAAGCTCCTTTTTATCAGTCAGCTTTCTTCAGGCAGGAAGCCATAGCGCATCAAAAATAAGCAACCCTCTCTTTGTCCTCCTTGAGCTTATACTTCTTAGGCTTACCCACCTCTTTTCTCCCCTTAAAGCACGTATCACAAACTGGATAAAGTTGTACGTTCTCTACCAAATCCTTAATCAAATTTTTCAGATCCACAATTAGACTGTTCAGTTTGTCCCTTCTCAAACTTCCAATAAAAGCGCTGTACTGAATTCGCTGCAACCCATAATCCTTCAAGGTCTCAGCAACCAATGCCCTCAAATTGTCATCGGTAATATCATAGATCACCACATACCGCAAAATCCATCACCAGCCTAAACAAAAAGGTGTATAATTGCTTTCACGGAGAAGAAAACGGACTATACGTCTAGCTTGATGATGAATGAAACGATTAATAGAAGCTTTTCTTCCATCAAACATTACCTTCACGTCCAAACGCTCCTGAAAACTATTCAACAATGTTCTAATAGTCTCTTTACTTAATACACGGCCTTCCTCAACCATATCCGCAGCTAAAATCTCATCTGGCTTAAGCACATTTTTCGTAATAAGCCCTATCAAAGTTCTATCCACCACTTGCTGTCTAAACTCTTCCATCAGATCCAAAACCAACGAAGGCTTACCTGGACGATCCGCATGCAAATACCCAGCAAAAAAATCTAATCCCGCATAACTTATAGCCTTCCAAACTTCAGGAAACAAAATAGTTTGATAACCAAAATTCAACATTGCATTAAAAGGATCATGAGCACCCCGAGTTTCCCTTCCATAAAACTCTAATTCAGCAGGCAAAACCTGCTTAATAGCATCCCAATAGATTCTCGCACCCTCCGCTTCAAGATTCATCAATTGTTGACGCGCTCTATCAATATTCAAACCAGGTGTCTGCCCTACTCGAACATTCACATCACTTATAGCCTTACCAGCCCTGTAAAGTCTCTCCGCCAACACCGAATTAGTTTGACGCCTATTCTTCGCCATCAACTTCAAAAGATTAGCCTGATTCATAAGCTTCCCAACAACAAATTTCTTAGCCAAAATAAAACCCCGTTCATCATTATACGCCAAGAACTGCTCTCTACGAGCCCTCACCGAACCCGTCATCGACGCAGGCATCAACACAGCAAAAGGCCATCCGCTATAACGCGCAAAAACAACCTGAACGTTATTCTTAACAGCCAAATTTAACGCACTTGCCGAGAAAGCTACCCCTGAAGAACAGCAAATAATCGAATCAACGTCATCAACCACAATCTCCTTCCTCTCGCCCTCCTTTCTAATTACAAAACGATTACGCTTTCTCCCAAGAAAAATACCAAACTCATCCAAAAAAATCTTCATAACAAACACACCTTAAATGCTCTAGAATCAACCATAGCAAGCATCAAAAAACATACAGGATTCCAAACATTGCGAACGCTCAGGCTTGCCAGGATCACGCCTTTCAGCAACTATTTCCAATTTCTTATCCCGCTCCTCAATCCACCACTGCCTCAATTCATCATCAGCAAAAAACAAATCTTTTTGAACACTAACCTTGCCCTTTCTAACATTAAGATACACAACACAACAAATATCCACAGGCGTCTCATGAACACTTTCAAAAACTAAAGCATAACCCACAGGCGACAGCCTATACCATTCTCTCCGCTCATCATTAACTTTCAAATCAAACATTATAGCATGCAAATAATCATAACAATCTAAACTCAATATCCCACTTAAACCCAAAAGTTCACCCGAAATCCTATGCTCAACAAGAAAAGGCAACGCTGAAGCAATAACATCGTACTCAGAAGCGTAAGGTTGTCTGCTTGAAACTTCAGCAAGCCTCGCTTCACACAACTTCGAAACAAACTTCCAAACCTCTCTTGAAGGTTCCTTCACATTTTCAGGCTTTTCAGGAATCTCATCCCAACGGATCTTAAGCCACCAAGTCTCAAAATCCAAAGATTTCCTTTGCAGAAAAGCCTGCAAACAATCGCTAACAACACCATGAAACATCTTCCCCAAAGCCACCTTAGGTCCCAGCTTAGGACGGACATTCTCCACATTGCGAAGATATACATCCCGGCCTGTAGGGCAATACTTTGAACTCACTGCATACATCGGGAGTTTCACATCGCCATAATAAGGCTTAAGGGGTGGCTGAAACCAGCTCCAACCCCTCAACTCTTTACTAACACCTACTTCTCGCGCAGTTGGCAAAAGCTGATGAAGCAAATATTTATGCTCAACATCTGACAAGAAGTACAACTATGCTCCCATCATTTATGGGTGTTAATTCGATTATCTTTATAAATCAAACTACATTCAAATAATAATCGAGAATACATATCTACAGTTAACAGAAAACAAGCCTTAATGAAGAAAGAGAACAGATTTGGGGTCGGATTCAAAGAGAAATCCCATTAAGAGGGAATTGAAAGATACAGCTACATTGATTATCAGAATAAGCATTGGTTGCGATTCAAAGAGAAATCCCATTAAGAGGGAATTGAAAGTTGCAGTAGCCGCTTCCCTACTATCCACAATTATGTCGGATTCAAAGAGAAATCCCATTAAGAGGGAATTGAAAGTATCACCCAGGAATATGAGAAGATAATTAAAAGCTAAGATTCAAAGAGAAATCCCATTAAGAGGGAATTGAAAGTCTGCTCGTTAAAACGCACTTCATCGTAGCTGTTAGCCAGATTCAAAGAGAAATCCCATTAAGAGGGAATTGAAAGAATTTACATGTTTTCATTTTCACATCACCTCTGTATCAGTGATTCAAAGAGAAATCCCATTAAGAGGGAATTGAAAGTCAAGATACTTTTCTGCAAGGCGGTTTAATGGTTTTTCCCGATTCAAAGAGAAATCCCATTAAGAGGGAATTGAAAGGCACATGGCTAGTATTCAAGCCAAACGTCTTACAGCCAGATTCAAAGAGAAATCCCATTAAGAGGGAATTGAAAGCTGTTCTCGTCCAAGTCTATGGTGTGGGTTGCTCCAGTGATTCAAAGAGAAATCCCATTAAGAGGGAATTGAAAGAGGGACTTACTACAAGAGACAGAGAGAGTTAGAGGAAGATTCAAAGAGAAATCCCATTAAGAGGGAATTGAAAGCCTAAACTCTCTATCTCATATAGATAACTGTAGGTGTCGATTCAAAGAGAAATCCCATTAAGAGGGAATTGAAAGGTAGAGGAACACTTTGTGTACAAGAAGATCTGCTTTGAGATTCAAAGAGAAATCCCATTAAGAGGGAATTGAAAGTCTAGTGGTAAACTGTATTTTTCCGGGTTTTTCAGGAAGATTCAAAGAGAAATCCCATTAAGAGGGAATTGAAAGTTCACTTGCCAAAATGTTTTTACACTTCAAATACGCAAACGATTCAAAGAGAAATCCCATTAAGAGGGAATTGAAAGTCCACCTCCATAATTTAACGTGTCTTAAGATGTAAGACGGATTCAAAGAGAAATCCCATTAAGAGGGAATTGAAAGAAGACTGGGAATTTTCTGCGGTAGAAGTGTAGGGCTGCTGATTCAAAGAGAAATCCCATTAAGAGGGAATTGAAAGAGCCATACATCATCAAACCATATACATCCATGTGTGAGATTCAAAGAGAAATCCCATTAAGAGGGAATTGAAAGGTATTAAGCCTGATAGGTCAAGGCTGAAGCTTGCTATGGCGGATTCAAAGAGAAATCCCATTAAGAGGGAATTGAAAGTCCAAACCGCTTTGTGCTATTACCCAAAAACCTCGAAGTGATTCAAAGAGAAATCCCATTAAGAGGGAATTGAAAGGTTATGGTGTAATTTGTAGTTTTAGTGCGAACAATGAGAGATTCAAAGAGAAATCCCATTAAGAGGGAATTGAAAAATATAGGGGGGTACCTATTAGGATCCAAATATACCACAAATCTACAGAACAGAATGATCTGCAGAAAATTTATTTATCTATATATAGGATGCGTGAAGTTAATGGTTGAATGTGTGGAGTGTAACAAAGAGATCACAGAAGACGAAGAGATATGCTGCGAAATCTGTGGTGCACCTCTATGCCAAGAATGTGCTGTTAACGGACTCTGCGCCGCATGCACCGAACTCTGGATTGCTGAAATAGACCTAGAAAACGCAGAAAATGAAACATGATAACTGTTTATTCCCACCTTTTTTATAATTTTGATTTGATAAAGTAAAATTTTAACAAAAAATCAAAGACCCCTACTATTTTCTTATTTTCTGATTATAATATTTTTTAATGAGACGCTCACTGATATAAAAGAGGTTGAAGTTTGAAACTCCTAGAGATAAACCTTAAGAAAGGTTTTGTAAAGGTTGTTCCAGAAACCTTCGATGATTTGTGGCATTTATATAACATAATCTACAAAAGCGATGAAGTTTACGCGTATACTACCCGTCTAATAAAACAGGACGAAAGAGGATATGCAAGACCAAAACAGGGAGAACGTGTTTCAGTTTTTCTCGGAGTAAAAGTTGAAAATGTTACATGGGACAGACTTTTAGGCAGATTAAGGGTTCACGGAACTATTTGTCAAGCACCGGATCTAGTCCCCACAGGCGCCCACCACACCATTAACATTGCATTGAATACACCAATAACAATAGTGAAAAAAGAGTGGGCTAAACACCAAATTGAAAGGCTTAAAAGAGCAAGCAAAACATCAGAAAAACCCATAATAATCGTTTCTATAGACGATGAAGGCTACGCTATAGCAACTACTGCTCAATATGGTGTAGAAGTGAAAGCAGAAGAAAACATAAAGTTGCCCGGAAAACTTGAAGCAGAAAAAAGAGAAACGGCCACAAAAGAATTTTTTAAGCGGGCATTGAATAGCCTAAGGCAAGTTTGGAGTGAAAAACGCAGCCCTATAGCTATAATTGGTGTAGGCTTCGTAAAAAATCATTTTGTAAAATTTTTGCAAAATGAAGCAGCAGAAATAGCTACTGCTGTCGTGGATGTAAAAAGTGTCAATAATGGGGGTGTAGCTGGGATTTATGAGGCATTACGTTCAGGGATCTTGCTAAAAGCTATGAAGCAACAACGACTTGCAGAAGAAACAGAACTTATAGAAAAAATATTGAAAAGACTTGGAAAAAGCGAGAAAACAGTCACTTATGGCCTAGAAGAAGTAAAAAAAGCAGTTCAATTAGGCGCTGTGGAAAAACTTGTTCTAGCAGACACCACCCTTCGAGAAACTTCAAACGAAAAAAGAAGATTACTTGAAAAATTAATGAAGAATGTTGAAGAGAAAGGTGGAGAAATAACGGTCATAAGCACAGAACATGAAGCAGGAGCTAAGCTCACAGCGTTAGGAGGCATAGCTGCTCTACTGCGCTTCCCGATACGATAGCTTAAATTAAACAGTTTTTAACCTTCTCCGAACTGCTGGATTCTCATCAGCAAGCCTTTTTAAAGCCATTTCAAAGGTTTCGCCTTCAGAAAGCTCTCTTTTTACAAAAACGCCGGTTCTACCAATCTTGTCTCTTCTTAAAAGGGCGTGAACACGATCCAAAACAGTTTCTACAGATATTCCAAGGAGCTTTGCAGTAGATTCTTCTCTGCCTACAATTGTACTTTCTACGTGTCCCTTTTCAGTAGGCTCAATTAACATCAGACGCTTATCCACACCACATACCCGACCATCATTTTTTAAATCTTCTAATGATAATTCACCACCAAACTTGTAAAATTCCCTTTCGATTCTACGCATTTTCATCAAAGGAAAAGACACACTTGTATTTTCATTTATTTCCACATAGGCTTTCATAGCATAAGCAGGCGTAGCCTGTACCACAATTCGCTTATTTATAGGAATTCCAGCCCTTTCAAGAACTGTTTCCACAAGAAAGGATGAGGAAGGAGTGGGTATGAAAACATCTATGTCACTGTTTTTGTTTACATCCCCTCTTGCAATGCTACCATGAACAATAGATTTTAAATGAAAGGCTTCTAAAGCCCTCATTATCTCTAGTGCTTTCCGCCTAAAACTTTTAAGCAGATTCCATCGCTCCTCGGTATAAACTATTTCCAGAAACTCCAAACGTTTTTCAGGCTTTGAAGCCATATATCTAACCTTCTTAAGAAGACTATTGTAGTGGGGTTTTATTTTAATAACCCTGAAAAGTTAAGGTTGTGAAGTAGGCAATGGATAAACGGGCTGTTATATGCACTTTGTGCAAACGTAGAGAAGCCTTTTACCTAAGGCCATATTCTGGAGAGAAACTTTGCAGAAAGTGTTTTTCTAAATCTATCGAAACGAAAGTGAGAGCAACAATAGCCAAATATAAAATGTTGAAGTTTAATGACAAAATAGCTATTGCAGTTTCAGGTGGAAAAGACAGTCTTAGCCTACTTCACATATTAGCCAGAATAGAAAAGGGATATCCAAAAGCATCACTAATTGCGGTTACGGTGGATGAAGGAATCAAAGGCTATAGGGATGAAGCCCTAAAAATTGCAAGGGAAAACTGTAAAGAGCTAGATATAGACCACCATGTTATTTCTTTTAAGAAACTTTATGGCTTTACACTTGATGAAATTGTTAAACGCATAAAACAAAAAGAGAAAAAAGAGTTAACCCCGTGCGCCTACTGTGGGGTAATGCGAAGAAAAGCCTTAAACCTTCTTGCAAGAAAAGTTGGAGCAGATAAGCTTGCTACGGCTCACACTCTAGATGATGAAATCCAAACAAATCTGTTAAACATTTTCCATGGAGACGTGCTGCGCATAGCAAGAGAAAAACCAACTACAGACGAAGCTCATCCAAAACTTGTCCCAAGAGTAAAGCCCTTCTGCGAAATTCCAGAAAAGGAAACAGCCCTATATGCTTATATCAAAAAAATAAAGTTCCAGACTATACCATGTCCCTATGCTCCAGAAGCCCTAAGAAACGACATTCGCGTAATGCTAAACAGAATGGAAGAAAAACATCCAGGGATAAAATTTACAATTTTCAAATCTTTTAATAAGATTTGTCAAGCAGTAGAAACGACCGCGAAAAAGGAAGAATTGACACAATGCAAACTCTGTGGCGAGCCAACAACCGAAAAAGTATGCAAAACGTGCCAAATGATCGAAGAAATAAGGGGGGTAAACCGATAGCCTAATAAGAAAAGAATAGAACACAAGAAGCTAATGAACGACTTAGTTGTAATTTTAGCTTCGGTAATGTCCATAAGTCTAATAGCTTTCATTGGAGTACTCTTTGTAGGTTTAAATGAAAAAATTTTGAAACGCTTATTGATGGCTATGGTGAGCTTCGCGTCAGGAACCCTTTTAGGAGGAGCCCTAATCCATCTGCTTCCAGAAGCTGTGGAAATGGATCATACAATAACACCCTTCCACTATGCCATTTTGGGCGTTGTTGTCTTTTTCGCCATGGAAAAATTTCTATATTGGCGACATTGCCACGAAGGAGAATGCCCAGTTCACATGTTCGTATACCTCAATCTTTTCGGAGATGGTTTACATAATTTCATTGATGGCATGATAATAGCAGCCACATACTTAATTTCCCTTGACTTGGGATTTGCTACAACCTTGGCTGTGGGTTTCCATGAAATCCCCCAAGAAATAGGCGACTTCGGAGTTTTAATATATGGAGGATTTAGCAAAAGGAAAGCCTTGGCTTACAATTTTGTCTCAGCGGTAACAGCCATCTTAGGCGCATTAGCAACCTATTTTCTAGCATATTTACAAACCATAGAGAATTTGCTTGTTCCTTTTGCCGCAGGAGGATTTATCTATATTGCAGCTGCAGATTTAATTCCGGAACTTCATAAGAGATTTCGCGTCCGTGATTCGGTGGTTCAGCTTGTAGCAATAATGTTGGGAATTGGGCTTATGGCTTACCTCAGAACCATGTTGCACGCTTAAAAATTTCACTTTTGAAAAGAATTTCTTTTTAACCGTCGAAGGAGTTCTGAAGCTTCATAGGCATTTACGGCGGAAGCTATTTTTTTCGCCTTATCTAATATCACCTTAGAACCACAATAGGGACATGTTCTTGTTTTTTGTCCAGTTTTGGCTAAAAGAAATCTGCCACATCGGTTACATGCAACTATTAAGAAGGATGCCATAACTCCACCCGTTCCGAAAATCTTTTCCACACTTCAAGTAAATAACATTTAGCACCAGAGGAAAAATAATGAGTGTCAGCAGAAAAACAGCGTCGAAAACAAAGGCATATTTGATAGAGTTGACTAAGAAATATTTCAAGAAAATTGGTTACAAAGTAAGGCAGGAAAATGCAGTTCTGGAAGGGTTTAGCGGGATTATCCGGAAATTTGACTTAATAGTTCAAAAAGGACGCATGACGCAGGGAGTTTGGGTGAAAGACTGGAACAGGACCATTGGCGTTAATATCATAATAAATCTTGACAAGGCTTCCGAAGATGTAGGCTTATCTAACCCCATACTTATAGGCGAAAAATTCAGTGATCACGCAAAAGCCTATGCCAACAGAAGAAAAATCATGCTTTTAACAAAACGCAAAATCCGTATGGGTTTAAGATAACAACTCCAAGACTAAAACTTCATATACTCATCTAGAAGGTTCTCTTTTTCAAGCTTTCTCAACCAATCCACAATCCCTACGCCACATTTTTTATTCCCTTCCAGAATATCCATAATTTCCTCAACAATCTCCTCAACGCTTCTACTAGTAATATTCAACTCACAAATCTTTTCTTCGCCATGGAACTTTAACGCTTCAACCAAACAGACATCCAAAATTTCGGAGGCAAGGTTTTCCCACAATTTTTGATTAGAAAAGCCACGTTTCTCCATAAGCCTTCTTAACTCAACAGGATCCCGCCGCAAAACAAAAACATAATCCACAAGCTTTGAAGAAACAACACTTGCAGCATAATGACCATCAATGACCACGCTTTCCTCATCACATTTTTCTATAATTTCAGCCAGCCTATCTTTTAAGCGAGTTTCATCAACAATCATAGAACCACGCTTTTCATCCCTACCTACTATAAGATTTTCACGTACAGCTAAATCGTTCAAATTCACATACAAGGCACCAATCTTAGATGCAAGAGAACGAGCTACAGAAGTTTTCCCCACACACGGAATCCCAGTAACCAGTATCGCACCTTTACTCATGTATACTCATCTCTCAACTATAAAGGGCCGGACAATAAAAAAGGCTTCCAAAATTCTTATCTCATACCCTTACCCACATATCCATGAGGGCTGGCGAGTTGGTGTGTGGCTTTCGAGCCTCCTACCCGAGACTTGAGGAAACTCCGCCCACACGTAGAATTGCAACGCCCGCAAGGGCGTAAGGCGAGAGCCTTGGCAACGGAGCAGAAACGAAACGTCCATCCAGCATGTGCCCATGATACATGCTAAGTTGTTGAGAATGCTGGGTGGAAACGGTGAAACGGCCGTCCTGCAAGTGGAAAGGGCAAATAGACGCCTGTGAGGAGTCTACCCAGAGGCGTGGGTAGCCCGATTAGTCGAATGCCACATTAAACAGAAGGCGGGTTACAGCCAACACGCCAGTCCCTATTACACTATCAACTTTTAGTGTTAATTTGTATTTCAATGCTTTAGGAGATTAAAGAAAAATTTCCCACTGCAGAATAAACCTGAACAGCAAAATTAATCCCAGTCTTCTCCTTGGACTATTTGGAGACTTCCTTCAAAAGCTCACTAATATCTTTAACAAAGAGTTCCTTTTCTAGTCCTTCATTTTTAACAGCATCTTCAAACATTGTTAAGCAGCTTGGACAAGCCACAGCAAGAATTTCAGCGCCTGTTTCATAGGCTTCCTTGACTCTAATTCTACTGGGACTTTCTTCTGAACCTCCTAAGAGGTCCATAACAAAGTTTCCGCTTCCTCCACCACAGCAGAAAGAGTTTTCTCGATTTCTATCCATCTCTACTAATTTGATCCCTGGAATATTCTTCAAGATTTTTCGTGGCACCTCGTAAATATTGTTATATCTACCTAAGAAACAGGGATCGTGATAGGTGACTTCAACGTTTAATTCAGATAGTTTTAGCTTAGCTTCCTGAATTATTTTCAGAAGAACCTCCGTATAATGGAAAACCTCAAATGTCCCATATCGCGGATACTTGTTTTTCATAACATTGTATGCATGCGGTGAAAGTGTAACAACTTTCTTGACATTAAGCTCCTTAAATTTTCCAGTATTCTTCCTGGCTAGTTCCTGGAATAACCCCATTTCACCAAGCACATAAACCTCATTTCCGTCACATTCCTCTTCTGACCCTAGGATGCCATAGGAAACATCAGCCTTTTCCAGTAACTCGGCGAAACTTCTAGCCATTCTTTGGCCACGTTCATCATAGGATCCTACACATCCAACGTAGAAAAGAAATTCGTCACCAGGTTTGTACCGCTTCACATCTTCTGCCCAGACAGCCCTCTTACCTCTTGCTTCACCCCACGGGTTCCCATATTTATGAATATTATTGAGAAAATCCCTGACACTTGAAAGAACAGCACCTTTTTCGATAATATCCTTTCTTGCTGAAACAATCCAGTCAACAATGTCATCTTTAAACTTCATTGGACAATGTTCAACACAGTTCTTGCACGTTACACAAGAAAACATTATTTTTGCAAGATTTTCAGACCATTCAACTTCTTTCTTTACCCAAGCCCATAAGAGCCATAACCTTCCACCAGTAGAATAAGTTTCAAATCGAAACCTGCTAAAGGATGGACAGTTATACTCTGCATAGTCGCTTGGAAATTTACAATAACCACATCTAAAGCATCTATGTATCTGCTTAGTGTATGAGGACATTATTCAGCCCTCCCAATTTCCAGGATTCATGATTCCATTAGGATCCAAAAACCTTTTAATGCGCTTCATGAGCTCAAGCGTGTTTTTATCCATCCTCGCCATGATCATTTTTTGCGCTGGAACTTCAGGCTTCCAAGGAACACCCCCAATGTCTAAACTTGCTACATTTGATTCATGTAGAGCTTTCTTAGTTCTTTCCATATTGTCAGGATCAGCACGGTTAAAGGGATATCCAAAAGCAAACATCATACAATGACCCCTTCCAATGACTCGACATGTATTGCCATATGTTACCCCATATTCAGAAGAAAGCTCAAGCAGTTTCTTGTAGGCTTCTGGATACTTTTCCACAGGAATTATTGGACCACAATATTCGAATCCTCCACCTTTCATTACATCAGCGAACCGTGTCGTGCCAGTGATAGGCATTTCTAAAAGAGCCCGTTTAACATCAGGCGTCGTCATCATAAATCCACCTTCCTTACTATCTATATAAGTTCGAAGAACATTCCAAATCATTCTTCTTTTGAATTCAAGTTCCTCCTCAGAATCTCCAGTGATGCAGATTCCCATCATTATTATATCTTTAAATATTGGCGGATAGGGTTGAGCATTGACGAAGATGTCTTCCGCCATTTCCGTATGAGTAACCCTGTAAACCACATCCGGAACAAGGTGTGGATCCTCAACTATGAACACCTCAATGTCTCTAAGCTTTTTCCTCGGGTAAAGTCTAAGCCCTAGCTTTGTGATTATGCCCGTTGTTCCGAACCATCCCAGAAAAAGTCCAGCTATGTCGGGTAATGGTGCAAGCGAAAACCAGTAGGGGCTCACAGAACATGATCCTATTTTGCATATTTCTCCTGTCGGTAATACAACTTCAAGCCCCGTAACCATATCAGAATTAAATCCATATTGCTGAGAAAGATGTCCTTGCCCATGGATTACAATATTTCCAACAACCGTAGCCGAAGGAGGAGCATCAGGAATCGAAAACCTAAGCCTGGGATAATGCTTCTCTAGATAAGCCTTCAATCGACCAGTCGTTACTCCAGCTTCAATAACAACATATCTACATCTCTCATTTACCTCTATTATTTTATCCATCCTCTTTAGATCTAACACTATACCGCCCTTATGGGGAATAACTAAACCAGATAAACTTAAAGAACCGCCCACAGGAATAACAGGAATTTTCTCCTCATTGGCAAGCTTAACTATTTTTTGAACCTCTACAGTGGTTTTCGGCATCACAACATAGTCAGGCTCGCGGGGCTCCATCATCCCAGGATCTTGAGAATATATGTAAAGCTCTTCCTTCATGTTCGAAACATAGTTTTCGCCCACTATCCTGGCTAGACGTTCACATACCCTATCCATAAAACCACCTAACTTTTGATAACTTCGCCTAAAGCAAGCCTGCATAACTCATGCATCATTATCGGTTTTATATCCCTCTTTACTACAGCTTCTGAGAGCGAAGCAAAACACATAGGACAGTTAAAAACACAGTATTCAGCTTCAGCGTTCACCATATCGACTACATTCCTTCTTTGCACATCAACAAATAAATCATATCTTTGCTGCCCCCTAATAATGCCTCCACAGCACAAAGAGTTCTCTCTGTCATACTCCCTTTCAACCCTCTCTACTCCTATCAAATTAAAAATATCATCTACAAAATGCTCCTTTTCAGGAGCAAGACGAGAGGAACAAGGACGCTGATACGCTACCTTCACATTTAATGGACTTATCTCGTCCTCAAGCTCTCTTAGTCGTCCATAGAGATATTCAAACAAATGCACACTTCTAAACGGAACTTGAATCCCATAAGCTTGCGTATATGAAGTAAAAGTAGAGTAACACTCATCATGAAAGAAGACGATCTCCTGGAAGCCATGGTTGGCAATGTTTTCTATTATACTTGAAAGCCTCTCCCGTATAATAGATGGCCTCCCAAAATGCAGATATGCAAGCTGACAAAAAAAGTATCTCCCCACTACTATGGAAAATCCTTCGAAGAGTTTCCCTTCAATCGAGTTAATATACTCAGGGAAAAGACATAAAGAGATAACTGGTTCCACGGCGCCCCAGAACTCGCGAATATCTTTCTTGGTGGGAATACCAGTGTTTATCCATTGAGTAATAAGCGGTTTAGGCATGGGTAATATGCTGTTCTTCTCCTGAAGATCTGAAATCAAGTAAAAAGGATGATTTCCCCTTTTGCAATATTCCTCACACGCATAGCACGTTACACAACGATATAAAACAAAAGAGTTTTCCCCTCTGACCATTTTTTGCATCTCAATTTTCGCTACCTCTTTGTCCAAATTCATATACTGACATCTTACTAGACAATCGTAAGTCGGACACGTTTCACAAAGTTTTTGATCAAATTTCAATTTGAAATCTGACAGGGTTAACACCAATTTTCTATACATAATCGCAAAGCTTTATTAACCTAGTGTGAGACGACAAGGATCGAACTGGACTAGGTAGATGCTTTGAAAAAACTGAGTTTAAACTTGAATTAGTCTAAGATAGGAGAAATAACCGAAAAAATTTTACTTTCAGCAAAGTTAGCAATAATAAAACTTGAAAACTAAGAAATATTAACGAGTTTGTTAGAAACGGAAAAACAGTCAACGTTGACTGGTAATCTTTCCTGTGATCAAAATTAAGTTATCAATTTTAAAATTTCATTAGCCACATCTTTGTAAACTTCTAAATCATGTTTGGTAAATAGAACAAATACTACCTTGTCAATTTTGTCTTCTTCCTCCAAAAACGCCTTAACCGTTGTTAATGCTATCTTACAGGCTTGCTCGATGGGATACCTGTAAGCACCAGTGCTTATAGACGGAAAAGAAATAGTTTTTAGACCTTTAGAAACTGCTAATTTCAGCGAGTTACGGTAAGCTTCTGCCAAAAGTTCTGGTTCACCCTTGTCTCCTCCATGCCAAACAGGACCCACAGTGTGAATAACGTGTTTAGCTTTCAAATTTCCACCCGTGGTTATAACAGCTTTCCCTGTGGGAAGACCCTCAGGCCATTCTATGGCTCTTATACGCTTACATTCTTCAAGAATCTTAGGTCCACCTTTTCTATGGATGGCCCCGTCAACTCCTCCCCCGCCCATCAAAGAGGAGTTAGCAGCGTTAACTATAACATCCGTATCCATTTCTGTTATGTCGCCTTGAACCAGTATGATTTTCGCTTTTCCTACCGTATATTCGTTTAAAGCCATTTCATACTCCGCCTTGTTATGTAAGAAATTACAGGATAATTCTTTTTTAAATTTTGATATCTGTTTAATAGTTTAAGATTTATCAACTGAATCCGTACTATTCTAAAGAATTAGGAGTTAAGTTGAAATTGGATTTAACAAGATTAGAAAACTTCATTTTCGAGAAAATTTCCGAAACCCATCTGCCAGGACTGAGTCTAGCACTTATTAAAGACAACAAAACGATCTATAAAAGAGGTTTCTGTTTCAGAGATTTAGAATATGGCCTTAGAGCCACTCCAGAAACACTTTACGGTGTAGGCTCTGTTACAAAATCCTTCACGGCACTGTCTATAATGCAGTTGAAAGAACAAGGAAAACTGGATTTAGACGATCCCATCAATAAGTATGTTCCTCTAGAGCTTAGCTCTGAAGAAAAGACTGTTAAAATATGGCATTTAATGTGTCACTGTTCAGGCATACCTGCATTAGCCTATGCTGAAGCATTCATCCGCTATATTACTGGGGCTGGAGGAAAATGGATTCCCATAGCAAGTCCGGAAGACCTTTACACTTTTATGCGGGACGCGAACCAGTGGGCTTTAACAAAACCTGGCCAAAGATGGTTCTATTTAAACGAGGGATATGTGATTCTAGGACATATTATCGAAAAAGTTTCAGGCGTTAAATATGACGACTATGTGAAGAAAAATATTCTTGAACCCCTAAACATGAAAAGAAGCTTTTTCCGCAAAGAGGATGTAGAAACAGATGGGAATGTGGCTACACCCTACATAATCACCAGAGATGGGGAATGCAAAAAGTCTGTTCACCCTTATGGAGTGCAAGCTGATGGAGGTCTGATAAGTAATGTCATTGATCTAGCCAACTATATCATTATGTATTTGAACCGTGGGAAACATGGCGAAAATACTTTGCTTTCACCGGAGCTTATAGAAGAAATGGAAAAACCAAGGATCAAACTTCCCCTTCAAGTTTTCGGTGATGACGCATATGGTTATGGGTTAAGCATAATTCCAAACTTTTTAGGTCACAAACTTGTGGGTCACGGTGGCTCAGTGCTTGTCTACACGGCTTATATGGGTTACATCCCAGAAAAAAGAGTTGGCATAGCTCTCCTAGCTAACGGAAGCGGATATCCCATGTCCCAAATAGGTCTATATGGACTAGCTCTTTTACTAGGCAAAAATCCTGAGAAGCTTCCCTTCATTAGAATGGAAAAGACCTACGAGTTGTTAAGCGGGGTTTACGAGACTTATAAAGGAACGATGAGTGCAACAGTTACAACTAAGAATGGTATACTTCAGCTGGAAATCAAGGACAAGTATGTGGATATGATAATACCATTGATTCCAGAACAGGTTGAAGGCGAAGTGAAAAAGTTTTACACGATCCAAAGTGGGGGAAAACTTCCTGTAGAATTCATTGTTAAGGATCAAAAAGTTGAATTGATTTATGAGCGGTATACAATGAAGAAAGTTAGCAGTCTGTGAACTCTATAAAAATGCAGAAACAATAAACCATATGCCAAAGCCTACTAACAGCACGAAACAGAAAAGGAATATTAAATTGTACATTTTCTCGCCCCAGAAACGGTGCAACTTAAAAATTGTAAAAGTGACAAAAGTGTTCCAAAGAAAGTCGCATGACCAATGGATTACTATGAATATCAAAAATCCTATAAAACCAAAAAGATAAGCATTCATAATTAACATAGTGCCTATGGTTGCCCACCACAGAAAGAAGTAGGGATTCGCACCGGTCGCGAGAATCCCAGCGATAAAGGAAGAAGTGTGTTTAGACTCTTCATATTCTATGTGCACTTTCCTTTTCCGGGTTATGAACGCATGAACTCCCATGTAAATTAGAATGGCGCCGCCTACAAGGCTTATTACTTTTTGAATTGAAGCAGAAGTAAAAAAGTTTGAAAGACCAAGGTATAGAAGAAAAATAAGAGGGAATTCTATTGCTCCATGACCAAGGGTTATTAAAGCCCCAGCAGCTTTATTTTTGTAACCTTTTTCCACTGTGACAGCGAAAAGGGGTCCAGGCATCATAACACCTGATAAAGATATGAATATTACTGAAACCAGGAAAAAATAGAAGTCGGTGATAGGCGCCATGCTTTGCACATTATCTAGCTTATTTCAAAGTTTTCCATGAAAGCTTGCTGCAGTTTCACCATTTCTGTGCTATTCCTTGCTTTTCCATAAATTTCCAGTCTTTCCTGATTTATTTCAAAAAAAGTATGTCCCCATTTGAAAATGGAAAGCAGTTTATACGCTTCCTTTTTTAAACCAATAATGTAAAGGGCTGCGGCTAGAGCTTCCGCGGTTGTAAGCTTTGTTAATTTGCCAAAATTCACAGGGTTCCCAGCTAGCAAAACGGGTAGACATCTAGAGGTTCCCCTAACATGTTTCATCATAACTTTTTCGGCATGCTCCCAACTACAATCTAAAGCAACTAATCCAAATCTTTCTACACGTAGCTTATCAGCCGCAGAAAAAGCAATTTCAGAAAAAGGATTAAGCACGATAGCTCTTTTTGGCAAAAGCTTTAGTTGCCGTACCAAGCGAACTAAACCATGACGTTTTAGCTTCAAAGCTGTACATTTTTTGGGATCGCATTGCCCAGCATGATAAACAACGATTTTAACTAGTTTGTGCAATCCTTTTTTTCACCTTTAAGTGACCCATAGGATCATTTAAAATATGTGGGATCATATCAATAAGGTCTGTTGCAACCATGTGATAACCTTTCTCTTCAAAGACCATGTCTCCCACAGCACCATTAACAAAGGCACCTGCAACAGCAGCTTCAAAAGAATCTGTTTTCTGAGCTAGAAAAGTACCTACAATTCCAGATAGCACATCTCCTGTCCCACCCACGGTCATGCCAGCATTTCCAGTAAAATTCAATTTATGCTGTCTTCCATCACAGATTATGTCTATGGGTCCTTTCAAAAGAATCACCGCACCTAGCTCAGCTGCTGTTCTCTGCACTTCTTTGATTTTTTCGTCCAACTTCTCGGGAATACTCTTACCACTTAATATGGCATATTCTCCAGCGTGCGGTGTCAAAACTAAAGGCACTTTAAGTCTCCTTTTGAACTCTGCAAAAGCCTTTAATCCATCAGCATCTAAAAGCAGAGGTTTACCATAATCTTCAACAGCTTCAATTACGGCTTTAACACTTCTTTTCGTATCTGCATGTAAACCAAGTCCTGGTCCAAGGACAACAGCATCCACTTTTTCTATATACATTTCTAAAATTGCTAGGTTGTCGACGTTTAGGTGTTTTCCTTCAAGTTTTATGGCGATCAAGTTAGGCGACATAGAAGATATGGCAAAGGCAGCTTTTTTGGGAGCAGCAACATAAGCTAGATCTGCCCCAGTTCGCAAGGCAGCCAATGCTACCAATGCAGGGGCTCCAGAAAAGATTTCACTCCCACCAATAACAAGTAAGCGCCCAAAATCTCCTTTATGAGCTGTAGGCGAACGTGTTTTAGTAGCAAGCATTACATCTCCAGGGCCAGCATAGTTTTCTAATTCTTTGGGTAACCCTATGCTTTTTACGACCAATTCACCAACATATCTTCTAGCGCTTTCTAAACCTTTCTTTGGTTTATGAAAAGTTATTGTGAGATCGGCTTTAACTGCTTCGCCCAAAACTTCGCCAGTATCTGAATTTATGCCTGTGGGCACGTCAACTGCTATTTTAAAGGCATTTATGGAGTTGATTTTTTGCACTAGCTGAAGAATTGGAGGTCTTAACTTGCCCTTGGTGCCTACTCCTAATAAGGCGTCAACTACAATCTCTGTTTCTATTTCAGGAATAAGAGAGCTGTCGTAAATTTCGCGAAGAATGACAGTTTTTCTTAAAAATTGTAGCGCATTCCAGTTTTCTAAAGCAGTTTTATCACCTATTTCTTTAGCTTTTCCAGCAAGAATAACCCTAACCTTGAAGCCCATGGAGGACAAATGGCGAGCCGCTACGAAACCATCGCCTCCATTTCCACCTAGACCACAGAAAACTGTAACAGAATTTTTTGGTCTAAATCTTGAAACAATTTCTGCAGCAATTCCCGCTCCAGCATTCTCCATCAACTGAAGCCTAGAAACACCAAAATATTCAGCGTTCAACTCTAAAGCCTGCATCTGGCGGCTAGTAACAAAAACCTTTGTTTCACCTCTCTTCAGCATTTCTTTGAACCTAATATTTTATGGTAGACGAAGCAAGATAAGCCTATTCCCACCAAAGGCAATGCTCTTTGCTTTTTTATGTAGCAAAATATTTTAATGCATAAGATTGAAACATAAAGTGAGGAAAATTAAATGCCAACAGCGTTTGTATTAATAAACACGGAAATAGGTTCAGAAGCAGATGTGCTAAAAGAATTGAAAAAAGTTGAGGGTGTTGACGAAGCATTTGCTGTTTATGGAGTCTATGATATAATTGCCAGAGTGAGAGCGCCAACAATGGATAAACTTAAAGAGATTGTAACCTGGAAAATTAGAAGACTTGATAAAGTCAGGTCAACATTAACAATGATAGTTGTAGAAGAACAATCAAAGTAGCAAACCCCTTCTCTTTTTTATTCAGCATCAACCCTTTTACTTGTTTTCTTCTATAGTTTAAACTTAACCAGAACAGGTTGCTAGTAAATGAAAACAATGCACATTGGGTTTGACGATACAGATTCAACAAGAAAAGGATGCACAACCTACATTGCAGCTCTTTTAGTTGAAAAACTGTTAAGAAATGAAGTAAAATTCATAGACTATCCATGCCTTGTCAGGTTAAATCCCAATATACCCTGGAAGACCAGAGGAAACGGAGCCTTATGTCTAAGAATAAAGTATCCTGAGAAAAAAGAGGAGATAATAAAAGAAAATGTGATAGCCTGTGTGGAGGAAAAAGCGGACCTGAAAGCAAGAGGTACAAATCCAGGAATAGTTTTTTTAAAAAGTAATAGCATTCCAAAAGAGGTTAAGGCTTTCGCAAGAAATACCATAACGGGAATTGTAAGTTTGAAAGACGCGTTAAAGCTTTTAAAAAAGTTTGAAGCTGAAGCATTAGGTTTCAAAAATGGTAGAGGAATAATTGGTGGTTTGGCGGCGGTAGGTGAGACTCTTGAAGGAGATCATACTTACGAGCTTATTGCATATCGCCTTCCGGAAAATTATGGATTAAGAAGACAGGTAGATGAAAACTCAATTTTTGAGATGGATAAAGCAACAGCTCCTTATACGTTTAACAATGTAGACTGGAAAAAAGGAAGGATTATAATCACACCAAGGGGACCTGATCCCATTCTTTTTGGTATTAGAGGTGAAAACGCTGAAATTGTGAAGAAAGCCTTTAGAATGGTTAAAACCTTTGAACCTATTGAGAGATGGGTTATTTTTCGAACAAATCAAGGAACAGACGCGCATCTTAAGCGAGTCAGGAATCTTAGGGAAGTTAAACCGTACCATCCAGTTATTGTTCGAGGATTTGTAGCCTCTGAGTCTAAAACAATTCCAAGAAGACACATACTATTCTCCTTAAAAGATGAAGAAGGAAAAGTGGACTGTGCAGCATATGAGCCTACAGGATTTCTGCGCCATGCCGCAAGAAAACTGATTATTGGAGATTATATAGAGGTTTATGGTGGCGTACGAGCTCCTTCATCGGCTCATCCATTAACTGTAAATCTAGAAAAAATTAGAGTCTTAAAATTTGCACCTAAAATCATGTACAGAAATCCCCCATGCCCAAAGTGTGGTAAGAGAATGAAATCAATGGGTAAAGAAAAGGGATTTCGATGTGAAAAATGCGGTTTGAAAGATCGAAATATTCAAAAAGTTGAAATTAGACTAAAAAGAACCTTGAAACGAAGTTTATATATTACATCTCCTAGGTCTCAGAGACATTTAACTAAACCATTAAGGCGTTACGGTTTGGAAAAGCATCGCAAGTCGATCGTAAAACTTGTGAACGGGTGGCATTTTCCATAATTTTAGTCTTCGTGAACCTTGAAGATCTCGCAAAGCAGTCGATAAAGTTCGTTGCCGCCTTCCATTCTTGAAAAAAGATCTTTTTCAGCTTTTAGTATTCGTCCCACAGCTTGATAAGTTTGTCTCCATTCCAACTCTTTCCACATCATGCGATAGTTTTTTAATTCGATCCACGCTCTAAAAACTAGAACCGCAAACATTCCCAGGGTTAACACAAGATTTAGTAGGTATATGTCTATTATATCCGTGGTTTCACACCTCCATCTTTTTGAATGTTTATCTTATGAGCAATAGGCATTTAAATGGCTATGTTAAGGTTATAAAAGGGAGTCTATGAACGAGTTGATTTCACCTTTCGCTTATCAGATTGGTATAGGCGGCATAGGTGGTTTTATAGTAGGGTATGCTGTCAAAAAAATCAGTAAGTTGATAATTGTTTTAACGGGTTTAGCTATACTGGCGCTTCTTTATTTAGGGATAAGTGGAGTGATAAGCATAAACTACGGCAAACTGTGGGAGGCATTGTCTAACTTTCTAGTTTTCTTGGGACAAGCCGCCTCATGGATCGTAGGTTTAATTTCTGTGCTACCATTTGCGGGGAGCTTCATAGCAGGATTTCTGCTTGGCTTTAAACTTGGATAGCAATACAGTTTAAATTTATGTGGTTCTCTAATCCTTTAAGCATTTGAGCCAGCGTGCCTTGGAGCGTTTAAATGTGAAGAAAAAATTTCCAGTGGAAGAATATAGTCTCCCATTCTTTAAAGAAGTAGGCTATATCAGAAAGCGTTGCCCAAAATGTGGAGAATTTTTTTGGACGCAAAATCCAGACCAAGAAACTTGTGGAGAAGCCACAGCAGACGGATGTGCTTTTTACACTTTTATAAATAATCCACCTACAAAGAAACCCTACACTTTCCAAGAAATGAGAGAGAGTTTCCTATCCTTTTTCGAAAAGCATGGACATACACGCGTAAAACCATATCCTGTGGTTGCAAGATGGAGAGACGATATTTACCTAACTCATGCCAGCATTATAGACTTCCAGCCTTATGTGACAGAAGGAATCGCTCCACCACCAGCTAACCCTCTTGTAATTGTTCAGCCTTGTATAAGGATGGTGGACATAGCAAATACTGGACCCACATTTGGCAGACATCTAACAATTTTTGAAATGGGTGGACATCATGCTTTTAACTATCCTGACAAGGAGATTTACTGGAAAGATCAAACTGTAAGATATCACCACGAGTTCATAACGAAAGAACTGGGTGTGAAGTCTGAAGAGGTTATTTATAAAGAAGACGTTTGGATTGGCGGTGGAAACGCAGGTCCAGATGTAGAGTGCATAGTCCGTGGTTTAGAGGTCGCCACTCTAGTGTTTATGCAGTTCAAAGTAATAGATGACAAATTTGTCCAACTACCTATAAGAACAGTGGATACAGGTTATGGCATAGACCGTTACACATGGCTTTCTCAGGGAGTGCCAAGTGCTTTCCAAGCCGTTTATGGAAGGTTGCTAGATAAAATTTTCGAAATGGCTGGAATAACAAAGATAGATAACAAGCTTTTGGCGAGAATAGCAGAAAACTCTGGTTTGGTAAGCTTAGATAAAATTGTTAACAGACTTAATGTAAGAAGAAAAATAGCTAAACTAGTTGATATGGATGTAGATGAACTAGACAGTTTTCTTTTGCCTATTGAAAATGTTTTCACAGTAGCTGACCACACCAAATGTTTAAGCTTTCTACTCTCTGAAGGCGTAGTTCCCTCAAATATTCAAGAAGGATATTTAGCTAGACTAATTTTTCGCAGAATTTACCGCCTACTAAGAATGCTAAACATCCTCGACAAGCTCTACGATATCATGGAATTGCAAATTAATTTCTGGTCTAAGGATTACCCACATCTTGCAGAGATGCGAAATGAAATTATGGAAATGCTGAAAGTTGAAGAAGAAAAATTTGAAGACACTATTAGGAGAGGAGAAGGACTAGTTAAACGGATTTCCAGCGAACTAAAAGTAAAGAAAATTGGAAAAATCCCTGTGGATACCTTAACGGAGCTCTACGATTCTCATGGACTTCCACCTGAAATCGTCAAAGAATTTGCAGAAAAGGAAGAATTGAAAGTAGATGTTCCAGAAAACTTCTACGCTTTAGTTGCTCAAAGACACATGCAAATCCAGAAAGCAATGAAGGAAGAAGTTAAACCTGAAAAAAGGTTGGAAATTGCAGTTTCACATCTTCCCGAAACTGAGCCGCTCTACTACAAAGATCAATATATGAAAGAATTTGAAGCAAAAACCCTTAAAGTCATAAACAAAGAGTTTGTTGTTCTCGACAGGACATGTTTCTATCCAGAGGGGGGAGGGCAACCAGCAGACACGGGCTATTTCATTTTTGGTGGGAAAAAAGTGAGAGTGATAGACGTTAGGAAAGTTGGCAAAGTAATAGTTCATAAAGTAGAAGACAGCACCGTTCCAAAGGAAGGTGTAATAGTCAGGGGGGTTATAAATTGGAAGAAGCGTTATGGTCTCATGAAAGCCCATACTGCAACTCACTTGATTAATGGAGCAGCCAGAAGAGTGCTGGGGCAACATGTTTGGCAGTTTGGAACCCAAAAAAGCATAGAAAGCTCAAGACTGGATATTTCTCATTATAAGAGGCTAACCCAAGAGGAAATCCATAAAATAGAAAAATTGGCAAACGAGGCTATTCTCAAAAACATGAAAGTTGAAACAAAATGGATGCTTAGAAGCAAGGCAGAAAGTCTTTATGGATTTAGGCTATATCAAGGCGGAGCAGTTCCTGGTAAGGAAATCCGTGTCGTGAAGACAGGAAATTGGGATGTTGAAGCTTGCGGCGGCACCCATTTGAAAAGTACAGGAGAAATAGGTTTCATTAAAATAATACATTCGGAAAAAGTTCAAGATGGTGTGGAAAGACTTGTTTATTCTGTTGGTCTTTCTGCACTGAAAGCTGTTCAGCAAAAAGAGAAACTTCTATGGAAACTTTCTGAAATACTGAATTCTCCAGTAGAGAAACTTGACAGGACTGCAGAAAAACTTGTTAAAGAATTAAAAGAAGCCAAAGCAGAGAAGAGAAAACTGATTAAAGAAATAGCAAAGCATGAGAGTATCAGTGTAGGCGAAAAGGGTAAAATTGAAACGGTCAGCGAAATAAGGAATGTGAAGCTTGTAATACGCGATTTTAAAGAAGACATTGATGTTGATCGTATGGTGAAAACCGCAAACGAAATAATCAAGAGAGACGATTCTGTTGTTGCGATATTTTATGGGACCGACGGAAAAAGTGCGAGAATAATGGTTATGGCTGGAGAGAAAGCTGTGGCAAAAGGAGTAAATGCCAACGAAATAGTTAGAGAGGTATCAACCGTCCTAGGTGGTGGAGGAGGAGGAAAACCCAGCTTCGCTCAAGGTGGAGGAACGCGAACTGAAAAATTGACAGACGCTGTAGAAAAAGCCAAAAAGTTAGTGGAAAAATTGCTTAAATAAGGTAAACCTTAAAAATATAGCTTACATTATTGCTAAGCTCTGTATCATGAGGAATTAAAAATGGTAAATGAAGGAAAAGGAAATCTGTTTAGAAGGAAAGACGGCAAATATTTAATCTACGTCCCAGTAGACTTAGCCGAGGACAGTATGTTCCCTTTCAAAGACTTCAAGAAAACTAAGAGGGGCGCAGAAGCCATTCCATTGAAGATAAGCTTCAAAATTGGAGACAACAAGTTAACTATCGAAAAATGGAAAGAACCACAGGGAAAATAATTCCAGATTATACCTTTATATTTTGGCTAATGGTTTTTCATAGTCAACAACTACATACTTTCGACCTTTTTGAACTACTTTGTGCCCTTTCCTTTTCTAAAAGAAGTTCTTGACCTTCTACCCCTCCTGGATATTTCTCATTTATCACACCACCACTTTTTAGAGTGCACCAATAGGGCGTAATTTCCTTTTCGCCCTTCCGTTTTTGTTCTTCAACAGCATTTGCTGCAATCCAAGCAAAAATTCCTGTTGTCATGGGGCAACAAGTAGTTGCTCCATGTTTTTTCGCCAACGCTAAGCGAATCTCATTAATCGTGATGAGTTTTCCTTTAGGCACTTTTCGCATAATTTCATTAACTTCCATAGGTGCAGGAATTACTATTGTTCCAGTTCCCCATCTTTTACTCATTTTCTCGCTAATTTTCTCCAATCTAGGCAAGTCTTTGCTATTCTCTAATTTTTCGCGCCAACTCTTCTTCATTGCAAACTCTAGAACAGAATTCTTAAGACTTCTAATAAACTTTTAAGAAACGAGGTCATCTTGCTTTATTGTGTAAAAGAGAGGTATGTAGGAAAGCAAGGAAATTACTAAAAAGTAGTAAAGGTTTAAAGCAAGTTTGTATTTTACTACACTGTGGTGTGAAAAGTGAGGGACTACGTTCTCTACTCGTGAAGACAAAACCTTTAATACCCCTCAGAGCAGTTCAGAAAACTTTATGGAATTTTTAAAGAAAATCGAGGAAAAATGGCAAAAACGCTGGGAAGAGGCGAAAATCTTTGAAGCTGATCCGAACCCTGAAAAACCAAAATATTTTATCACAGTGGCTTACCCCTATCCTAACTCTCCTCAACATATAGGACATGCTAGAACCTATACGCTAGCAGACGTACACGCTAGATACATGAGAATGCGTGGCTACAACGTGCTTTTACCGATGGCATTTCACTATACGGGCACACCAGTTTTAGCCATGTCTAAACGTCTTGCAGAAAACGACGAGGAGCTCATAAATGATTTTGTAAATGTCTACAAAGTTCCCAAGGAAAAACTGAAGGAATTCACAGACCCCTTAATCATGGCGCGATACTTTCATGAAGAAATAAAGGAAGGAATGAGGAAAATAGGCTATTCAATAGATTGGAGACGAGAATTCACAACAATTGATTCTTACTACAATAGATTTATTGAGTGGCAATTTAACAAACTCCGCCAAAAAGGTTACATAACATGCGGAAGCCATCCAGTAGGATGGTGCCTAAAAGATGGAAATCCCGTAGGACAACATGATACTATAGGCGACGTGGAACCAGAAATAGGCGAGTTTATACTGATAAAATTCAAACAAGGAAAAACCATTTTCCCCACAGCAACTTTACGTCCAGAGACCGTGTTTGGAGTAACAAACTTGTGGGTAAATCCTCAAGCTAGATATGTAAAGGCAAAAGTTGATAATGAGGAATGGATTATCAGCCAGGAAAGCACAGAAAAACTTCTAAATCAAAACCGTAAAGTCCAAGTGTTAGAAACTTTTCTGGGAAAAAGGCTTATTGGAACATTTGTAGAAAGCCTTGTAAACCAAGCCAAGATAGTTATTTTACCAGCGGACTTCGTAGATCCCAAAAATGCTACAGGCATAGTAATGTCTGTACCTGGCCATGCTCCTTACGACTATGTTGCATTAGAAAACATTAAAAAAGAACATGAAAAACTGAAAGAATACGGTTTCAAACCAGAGAAAATAGAACAAATCAAACCCATTTCGCTCATTGCTGTTCCAGGGTATTCTGATATCCCTGCAGCTGATGTAGTTAAAAAAATGAAGATAACAGAACAGTTAGACCCGAAACTAGAAGATGCTACAAAAGAAGTTTACAGACAAGAATTTCATAATGGCAAAATGAAGACAAATACTGGAAAATACTATGGTATGTCAGTGGCCCAAGCAAGAGAAGAAGTTAAACAGGACCTAGTAGCCGAAGGCAAAGCCACAACAATGTATGAACTTGTCAACAGACCAGTAAAGTGCCGCTGCGGAGAAGAATGTATAGTAAAAATATTGCAGGATCAATGGTTCATAGACTATGGAAAACCTGAATGGAAAACCCTAGCCCACAAGTGTCTAAACAAAATGGAGATACTTCCTGAAGAACTACGCACAGAATTCGAATACGTTATTGACTGGCTACACGAAAAGGCATGTGCAAGAAAATCTGGAATGGGAACAAAACTACCATGGGATAAAGAGTGGATTATCGAATCCTTGTCAGACTCCACCATTTACATGGCTTACTACACCATAGCCAGACATCTTAAAAAATGCCAGATACGACCAGAACAAATGACAGACGAAGTTTTTGACTACATATTTTTAGGAGAAGGAAACATCTATAAAGTAGCAGAGAAAGTTGATTTAAATACCGAAATTCTAGAAAGGATGCGTCAAGAATTTTTGTACTTTTATCCTTTAGACAGTCGTCATTCAGGTCGTGACTTGATCCACAACCATTTAACATTCATGATATTCAATCACATAGCCATATTTCCAGAAAAACTATGGCCAAGACAGATAGTTACCAACGGAAGTGTAATGATGGAAGGCGTAAAGATGAGTAAATCCTTCGGCAACATAATCCCCCTACAAGAGGGGCTAGAAAAGTTTGGGGCAGACCCCGTAAGATTAAGTGTGTTATCCACAGCTGAGCTATTACAAGATGCTGAATTTAACCCTCATATAGCTAAATCTATGATAGACAAGCTTGAAAAATTGTATAGATTCGCTATTCAAATTACAAAAATCAGGAATAAAGAAAACGAAAAGAGACAAGTTGAAGCCTTTGATTTAGTAGACAAGTGGATGTTAAGTCGACTGCAAAGACGTATTACAGATGCAACGGAAGCCATGGAAAAAATGTCTGTTCGAAAAGCCATTCATTGCATTCTCTACGAGTTAGATCAAGATCTTCGATGGTATCAGAAACGTACTGCTAGAAAGCATAAGAAAGATTCTGTGAAGAAAGATGTGCTAAGGCAGGTTTTAGAAACACAGATTTTAATGTTGGCTCCAGTAGCACCTCACATATGTGAAGAAATATGGGAAATAATAGGTAAAAAGGGCTTTATCTCGATAAGTCCGTGGCCGAAACCTAACCTGGAAAAAATAGATATAAAAGCTGAAGAAAGCGAAGAGTTGCTGATAAATCTCTTAGAAGATACGGAAAACATTATAAAAGTTACGAAGACAAAACCACGGAAGATCTTTTTTTATGTAGCTTCTGCTTGGAAATGGAAGGTTTACTTAAAGGCATTGGAAAAGTCCATGCAAGGTAAGATAGAACTAAAAGAACTTATCCAGAACGCTTTAAAAGTAGGGAGAAAACCAAAAGAGGTTGTAAAATTTGCTAAAAAGGTTATAGAACAAATAAAAACCATTCCTGAAAAGAAAAAACGAAACCTCATAAAAATTAGAGGAGTAGACGAAAGGAAGATAATTGGAGATGCAAAAGAATTTTTGAGGGGGAGGTTGCAGGCGGATATCACAGTTTACGTCGAAAGAGATAGGGGAATATATGACCCCAAACGAAAGGCGGCAATGGCCATGCCACTTCGACCTGCTATCTACATCGAATAACTTCAGTGTCACAAAAATCTTGACAGAATATTTAGCGTTCTAGGATTCACTTTTATATGGTAATTTCGTCTTCCACCACTAGTCGTTGTAACATAGAAGTCTTCTTCTTCTTTAAGATCACTTCCATATAACAACGCTAAGATGGTACGACAAATATTCACTGTAGTTAATTTTTTGTTTCTAACCTTCTTGTCAATCTCTTCATGTAAGGTTCTAGGGTTAATTGCATAGACAACCTCAGAACCTCCTCTTTTTTCGTAGTGCATCTCCATATCCTTTAACAGAAACTGGATAACATCATAATAGGGTGATTTACGATCCATGATCAAACGTACATAATTTGCTAGAGGGATGGGAAGATCTTTAGGAATTTCAGACAACTTCGCCTCCCCCGTATATTATAAGAGAGGGGCATTTAAAAAGTTTGAGTAAAAATCTTCCACAAATAACAGATAAAACTATATTTCACAAACCATATCCAATTTTTAAAGGGTCCGTGGCGCAGCTTGGATACGAAAGTGCCAGAGAGCGCGTCGGCCTTCTAAGCCGGAGATCCTGGGTTCAAATCCCAGCGGACCCGCCATTTTAATCGTCTTGAGCTTTAGCTTCAGTTTAGGAGCGGAAATTATAAATGTGTAATACAATAATAAAAGGAAGAGAAGTTAATATTTGCTTTGTCAGTGTATAAGGGATTGTTATGAGTACGCATGCAGATGAATTAAAACTTAGGTTAATGACTATTGAACTGCTTAGAACTGCTAAGTATAAACGGAATATTACTTATCGAGAATTAGCTTCCAAAACAGGCTTGCCTGTTACGGTTTTAAGCAGGTACGCAAAGGGCCATGTGTTGCCAAATACGGCTAGAGCAAGGCAGCTTTGGAAGATTTTATCAAAAATTGTTGGTTTGAAAGTAGAGATTCGCAACAGAATAAAGTTTGATGAGCAAGGATATTTTGATAATACGGATATTATAGGAGATTATAACATTCTTCAGCAGGCAGCTAATCATGCATTAGCTAATTTTGCTGGAAAACGTGTGACAAAAGTTTTAACCGCAGCCGTTGATGGAATTCCTTTAGCGACTATGGTGGCTAATGCTTTAGGAGTCAACCTTGTAATAGCAAAAAGAAGCAAAGAGGTGGGTGTTAAAGCTTTTCTGGAAGAAACCTATGTTTTGGGAAGGGATTCCGGAGTTACAATGACGCTTTACATTCCAAAGGATGCAATAAAAAGGCGAGACAGTGTTTTGATAGTAGATGACATGATTAAGAGCGGAGAAACCCAAGCAGCACTTGTTAATTTAGTTCGAAAAGCCAGGGCAGAAATCTCAGGAGTCTTTTCCCTTATATCGGTAGGAGAAGAGTGGAAGAAGAAACTAAAACTTTCAAGTGATTGTCCGGTAGAAGTTGTCACCTATATTAAGGCACCCCAATAGCTTGACACTCATTCTTAAAAGCACAAGCAGCACATTTTTGTTTTCTGCAAAAATCCTTTCCAAGCCTTAGTAAAGCTGTTTCAAATTTTATGAAAGATTGTCCGGAAACTCCGTTTTTAAGCCAAAACTCATTAAGCTGTTTCGATGCATTTTCTATTGTTGCCTGTTTTTCTACAATTCCAAGATTCTGAGCAGCTAGTATAACTAGACTTGTGGGTTTAGGATCGGCTTTCTTCCAAACATCCCGCAGATCTCTTAAGAAAATACTTATTGTAACGTTCCCTATGCCTTTTCCTAGCCTTTTCAGTCTTTCCTCTAAATCAAGACTATTGGAAGCTTTGTTGTAAAGGTTGTTTATGCTTCCTTCATATTGTTGTTTGAGGTTTTGCATTACTCCGAGAAGTTTATCCGCTGTTTTAAAGTCATAACGAGTGTAGCTTCCCTCGTCTAATATCTTAACAAGTCCTTTCCATCCTGTACTTAGGATCTTGTCTGGTGTTAGAAGATTATATTTTTGAAAGCATCTGTAAGTCTTGATGACGGATGTTTCTGTTATTGGAGCTCCAAAAAGGATCGAAGCTAAAAACCATTTGAAAATTTCTTTGTCTTTTCTACAGGAGAGGTTTATGTCTAAAACCTCGGAGTAAGGTTTACCTAAACTTTCAATAAGCAGTTTTAAGCCTTCTTTTTTCACAGTTGTGTTCTTCCTTTTCTACAAAATTTTATAGAGTTAACCCTCATAAACGGTTTACTGAGGGCTAATTTATGTATGAAAAAACACGAACCATTGAATGGGAAAATGGCATAGTTGTGACAATAGACCAGGCAAAACTTCCCTTCGAAACAGTTATTCTTGAGATGAAAAGTTGTAAAGAAGTTGCTGAGGCTATAAAATCTATGAAGATAAGGGGGGCACCTCTTCTAGGAGCAGCAGCAGCTTTTGCCTTAGCTTTGACAGCCTACCATTCTAGGGCTGGCAATAAGGAGCAGCTTGTAAAAGAGTTAGAGAGTGCAGCTGAAATTTTAAAAAACACGAGACCTACTGCTGTAAATCTTTTCTGGGCAATTGAAAGAATATTAAAGGGAGCTAAGAATTTTTCTGGAAACGTTAATGCCTTAACCGCGTTTATAGTGAGTGAAGCTCAGAAAATAGCAGATGAAGATGCTGCTGCAAATAGGCGCATTGGCAAATACGGTGCCGAACTAATCCACGATGGTGACACCATCTTAACACATTGTAATGCTGGTGCTTTAGCTACTGTAGAATATGGCACTGCGTTGGGGGTTATAAGAGCCGCATGGGAACAGGGGAAAATGATCAGGGTTATTGCTACTGAAACGCGTCCAAAACTGCAAGGCGCAAGATTAACAGCTTATGAGCTTGTCAGAGATGGTATAGGGGTAACTTTGATCACCGATAATATGGTGGGTTATGTTATGCAGAAAGGACTGGTAAATGAGGTTGTGGTCGGAGCAGATAGAATTGTCAAGGACGCGGTTATTAACAAAATTGGAACTTTTACTGTTGCTGTTTTAGCTAAAGAGCATGACATACCTTTTTATGTGGCAGCTCCAAAGTCAACTTTTGACCTGAAAATCACGTCAGAAGACGTTATTATAGAAAATAGAAGCCCTAAAGAGGTAACACATATAGGCTCAATACGCGTTGCTGCCGAAGGCGTCAAGGTTCTAAATTCAGCCTTTGACATAACTCCGCTGAAGTATGTAACGGCTATCATTTGTGAAAGCGGCATTTTATATAAGGAAGATTTTGATAAGTTTAAAGCCTAGCATAAATGTGAATGATGAGTCAAATGAAACGAAACCAAAAAATTTTAGAACTTAAAATTAAAGGTGTCCTAGCCGAAAAAGGCGTTAAAATTCCTAAAAAGCAAAAGATTGATGAGCTTTCTTCAAGAGGATATGGTATAGCTGAAGATGGGGGACTTATGCTAAGTTTTTATGAAGCACTTTATCTTGTGGATAGGAATCAGTTAGAGGTAGAAGACGAAAAAGGAGGAAGGATAGATTTTCAAGAACTTTTAAAATGTTATGAAAATGTAGAGGAGGATGCTTGGTCCAAATATTTAGTTTTTAGAGATTTGAGAAGCCGTGGATACGTGGTTCGCGAAGGTTTTGGCTTAGGTGTTGATTTTAGAGTTTACCAAAGAGGGGAGTATGGCAAGGATACCGCAAAATACCTGATTTTAACTATACAAGAGGGGAAGCCCGTCACGTTAGAGAGGCTAGCACATGTTATGAAACAGTGTCAAAGTCTTAAGAAAGAGCTTGTTTTGGCGGTTATGAATCGTAGGGGAGAAATTGTTTACTATTCTGTATCCCAATTAACATTAGCATAGAAGGTGAATGAAATGTCGCCTTTCCAGACCGTTCGGGGAATGAGGGATTTCTTGCCCAAAGAAGCAAATATGATGAGGTATATAGAAAGCAAAGCTAGAAAAATAGCGGGTCTTTATGGTTACAAAGAAATAATTACACCTGTAGTAGAATCCTACAAACTTTTGGCTGCAAAGGCAGGTGAAGAAGTCCGCCTACGAATGTACACCTTCAAGGATTTAGGAGGTCGCATGGTCGCTTTAAGACCGGAATTTACTCCATCTATAGCGCGGCTTGTAGCTACCACTTTAAAAAACGAACCTAAACCATTCAGATTGTTCTGTGTTGGAAGTCTTTACCGTTACGACGAGCCCCAACAGGGACGATATAGAGAGTTTTGGCAGTCAAACTTTGAGCTAATGGGCACCCAAAAGCCTGAAGCTGACGCAGAGATACTCATGTTGACAGGCGATTTGATGAAAAGTGTTGGATTGAAAAATGTCTTTTTTAAGGTAGGTCATGTTGGAGTTTTAAGGAGAATTATGGCGAGCGAAGGAATAGACGAAAAGATGCAAAACAGTGTTATGCAATTGATGGATAAGAAACAGTATCAAGATGCTTTAGAGGTTATCGGAAAGGCTAAGGCTTCTCAAAAATGCTTAAACACGTTTAAAAGGTTGATAAAGCTTAAAAGCGGCAATTTTTCGGAAGTATTAAAGAAAATAAGAGGACACGTTAAAGACTATGAAGAAGCTTTAAATGCCGTAGAGAATCTGGAAGAAATTCTTACGTTGTTTTTGGATAGCGGCTGCAAAATAGGCATTAATCTTGAGGCAAGCTTTGCAAGAGGTTTAGAATATTATACAGGAATGGTTTTCGAAGCTTACATTCCAGAGATGGACATAGCCTTGGGTGGTGGTGGAAGATACGACAAGCTTATTGAATTGTTTGGAGGAGAATCAACTCCCGCAGTAGGAGTTGCCCATGGACTGGATAGGATAATGCTTGCAATGCAAAAACAAAAAGTTGGTTTAGAGTTAAAAGCGGAGAAAAAGGTTATGATAATTCCTACAAAAAAAGAGTTGAAAAATGTTGCTCTGAAAATCTCACATATTCTCAGAAAAGAAGGTATAACCGCTGAAGTTGAGGTTATGGGCAGAAAAGTATCCAAGGCTTTAGAAGATGCCGATAGAAGAGGTATGGACTATGCCGTGATAGTTGGAGAAAGAGAATTAAAAGAAAATGCTGTCGTCGTCCGGGACTTAAAGAAACGTGAACAATCAACTATTAAAATGGAAAATATTGTAAACTCTATAAGAAATGAGCTTATTTAATAGGGAATCATTTGCTTTCTCTTCTTAGGAAGTCTCCTATATCCAGAATGTTTTTTATAACCACTCTTTCACTTGTTTTGTTTAAATTATGTAATATCTTGCCGTATCCTAAACATTCGTCTTTCATATTTAAAATTAGAACGTAGCTGCCCTTCTCCCTTGATCCCTTCACCTTCTTTATTCCTCTTTTGAAAATATCTCTACCGCAGATAAAAAGCCATTCAGTTTTCTTGTCTACAACTACCTTATTGGCTTTCGTCTTTCCAATCATTTTCAGCAGGTTAAAACTTGGAAAAAATCTGCCTTTTCTCATTTTTCCTAGATACAACCCAGCATAAAAGAAATTTCTCGCAATCACATTTTTTAAAGCTTCATTCCACAGAAAATACCTATTTCTTTTTTTCACCAAAAAAGTTTCGTCAAGGAATATTTTTGCATTAAAGTGACTTAAAAAATCCTCTAGAGGTTTCATCATCTTTTATGCCACCTTTTTAAGTTTACAGACAAAGAAACCTTGAGTTTTCCCAGGCCATATTCTCCTACAATTTTCTATTTGATTGTCCAGCTGCTTCCCAAAAATTTTAGTGGAGGTATTTTCGCCGTAACAGTCTATTTTTGCTACTTTCAGATTTAGGTTTTCTATTGCCCAGTTAATGTTTAATTCGTTTTCTTCTGGTTCTAGAGAACAAGTGGAATAAATCATTTCACCGTCATCCTTTAGAATTTTTGCTGCTTCAGTCATTATCTCTCTTTGAAGTTTTGCATTTCTCTCTATATCCTTAATTGTGCGTTTTCTGAACCATTGTTTATCAGTTGAGAAGTTTCCAGAGCATGGAACGTCCAGAAGGATGCAGTCGAACTTTAATTTTAGCTTAGAAGCATGACGTGCATCTAAATTGTATATAATAGTGTTTTTCACATGACATCTTTCCAGATGATTTGCCATAGCTGTTAGCCTTTCTTTTTTGACATCTAAGGCAATTATGACGCCTGTGTTTTGCATTAAATCAGCTAATTGAACCGTTTTTCCTCCTGGGGCTGCGCAAGCGTCTAGCACGACTTTATTTTTTAATTCTGTGAATAGGGTTGCTGGGATTTGTGCTGCTGCTTCTTGAATAGAGTATAAGCCTAAAAGGTATTCGGATGTTGCACCTAACGAAAATTCTGAATGGTGCACCCAGTATCCGTGTTCGAGAAATGGAACTTTCTCAAGCTTTATCTTCAAGGCTTCAAGTCTGTTGACAACTTTTTCTTCAGCAATATTCATTGTGTTTATTCTGATGGCTTGTTTGGGTTTTACGTATTTAAATTTCCATCCAAGCTTTGCATATCGCTCCTCGAAAAATTTTTTGTTAGACATTATTGGTAAATGGGTTGTCTGCTGATAAAAACTTGATGTCCATAAGGATTGGATATCCTGTAAACAATCAATGAAAATTAAGAGATCGCCTTTATGTGTTCTTCTTATTAGCGATTATGAATTAAAGTTTATAGTGTCTATGACAATGTTATAGAACATTTGATGAGGTGCTTAATGTGGATCTGCTTACAATACTAACTCCTTTGGTTGCAGGTGTTGCGCTAGGTTATTTTCTAAGGAAAAGAAGAAAGCTAAGTCTCAACAAGGCTACTTTTTGGATCATCATCATCTTGATTTTTTCTTTGGGATTCAGTATGGGCTCAAACAACAAGTTGCTTATTTCATTTCCCCATGTGGGATTAAAAACCATAGTCATGTTGTTTTTGACACTGTTTTTTAGTATTATTTTCGTGAAAATTGCGAGAAAGGTTGTAAATTTACAATGATAAGATACATTTTATTGTCGCTATTGCTTGGAGGAATCATAGGCTACCTAAACAATTGCTGGGGTTTTCATGTCATAGAGGTTTTCGTATCGGATTACTTGTTTAACTTTGCCCTCGTTGCTTTACTGTTCGTTATGGGCATAATCTTTGGGGTAGATAAGGAGTCAACAGAAAGGTTCAAGAAAGCAGGTTTCAGAATTTTAGTAGTTCCTTTTGCCATAGCTTTGGGAAGCATCACGGGCGGATTAATCAGTGGATTCTTATTAAGCATAAATCCTGTAGCTTCTATGGCAGTGTGTGCAGGGTACGGATGGTATACTTTAGCAGGTCCCTTAAATGGACAATTATTTGGAATGGAATGGGGTGCCTTGGGATTTACGGTAAACTTTCTTAGAGAACTTTTAACAATAGCTACAGTATCGCTTAGCATTAAAATTGACAAATATGCGCCTATTGCTATGGGAGGAGCTACAGCTATGGACACTACGCTGCCAGTGATAGTTCGTTACTGCGGATCAGATGCTTTGATAACAGCCTTCTTAAGCGGCTTTATACTAAGCTTAATTGCACCATTCACAATTACACTCATAGCAACACTGATCTGAAATGGCGCCTTTTAAGAGTATCACGAGCAGATAGTAGTTTTTGGAAAGTTTAATACATGATTTTTAGGTGTTTACTTTTTGACTATGTTTTTAAACCATCTAACAGAATTTTTCAAACTTCTGAAGATTTCCATGAAGAATAAAGTAATAGTGAAAGCAAAAACATTGGTAACCAAATTATATGGAAAAAATGAATTTTGAGAACTATCCCCACTGCTATGGTGACGAACAAGATTTGCAGAATTAAATCGAGAATGTCGTTAAATTTCATTTTCTCGTATTAAAATAGGTGAAGTTTACATAAATGTATTCCTTTGATGGTTGATAACCTTTGTTCTTAGTTGCAACAGCTCTAATAAAAAACCAAACCATGAAAACAAACAATGGTGCGGTCGCCGGGATTTGAACCCGGGTCCTCAGCGTGGCAGGCTGACGTCCTAAACCAAGCTAGACTACGACCGCCATTATTTTCACATGAAAGGCTTGTTTTATTAAGCTTTAGGTCAATGTTTTGGTAAATTGAATTAATACTTCTTTTTCTCGAATACAAAATAAGATAAAACAATAAGTGAATAGGTTTTACTTGAAGAGGATAATATGGATTGATGTCTTGATAACCCACTTTGATGAATAGATTTATCTTCTAGAAAAGACATCTATGTATTATTTGGGGAATTTATGAATTTTAGGTCAAGGAGAAGGGATTTTTTGACTATTTCTGTTGCCATTCTGAAAGCTGCAAAGAATGGCATAAAGAAAACACATATACTTAGCTCAGTTTCTTTAAGTTATGAGCAAATCATCAGGTATTCCAAATTTCTGAAAGCTCAAGGTTTTATTGAAAAACATGATACTCTGTATCAAACCACAGAAAAAGGACTAAAATTAATAGAAGAATTCAACTCTTCATCACTAATAAGGAACCTAGTAGAGCAAACCAAAACTTGAAAATGATAAACGCCAACACAAATAATTCTCCTTTTTTTATCTAGCATAACTAAATTGCAATGTTAAATTGCATATAGAAAGAATTAAGTGTTAGACGGTTTATTCTGGTTTTCTAAACATTACTTAAAAAGGGTTGGTCTTGGCATTCGTTGACCCATTAACTGCTATCGTGACTTCTTTTTGTTTTCTAGCGTTTATGATTTATAAGCGGATGAATCTCGGGATCATTTTGAACGCCGCTGCCTTACTGTTAGCTCTACTTGCTCTAGACCTGCAACAAGTCTTAAACGTATTTGTCGTCACTTCAACAAGCTGGCTTACAATTTCGCTAGTAACTGCATCTTTTGGAATAATGTTCCTAAGTACACTATATAAAGAAACAAGGGTAATCGAATCTTTAAGTGAAAGCTTAAGCAGGATAGTTAATAATTCAAAACTTTTGGTCAGCATTCTTCCAGCTGTTATTGGGCTTTTGCCAGTTGCTGGAGGTGCCCTTATGTCCGCTCCGCTGGTGGAGGCAGAAACTGAAAAACTTGGATTAAGTGCAGATAAAAAAACTTATGTGAATTTATGGTTTAGACACACAATTTTTCCTGTTTATCCTATAAGTCAACTTCTTATACTTACTGCCTTGCTTACTGGAACAAGCATTTCATCACTTATATTTCGTCAGATTCCCGTAGTTATTGGCATGGTCATTGCTGGATATCTCATTGGGCTACGAACAAGTGTGAAAACGAGAGAAGGCCTTAGTGTGGAAATAGATCGTAAGGCAGAAATGAGACGTTTAGTTATAGCTTTTTTGCCAATCCTAGCGACGATAGTTCCCGTTGTTGTCTTCGGAATCGACGTCTCTATCGCGCCTTTCTTAGGCATTGCAACCCTTTTTGTTATCGCAAAATCTGATTTTAAGACTATTATGAAACCGTTAAAAGAATGGAGTATTTGGGGAATAACCTTTGCGGCGTACGGAGCCTTTCTCTTCAGAAATGTTGCAGAGGCCGTGGGAATTTCTCAGGTTTTTGGATCCTTCGTGACTACAAGTAATGTAGATACTTTCATCTTGTTGCTTGTTATACCAGCCTTTCTTAGCATAATAACAGGTTCGCCATCAGGAGGAATAGCAATAAGCGTTTCGATCTTAGCGGGCATAGTAAACTTCGCGCCCGACAGCGCATCACTTCTTTACATAAGTAGTTATCTTGGATATGTTGCAGCGCCAACACACCTTTGCCTAGTTTTAACAGCAGAATATTTTAAATGCTCCTTGGGAAAACTCTACAAATATCTTATTCCATCACTAATAATTTGCTATACAATAGCGATAATAGTGTATTTTCTTTTATAGATTGCATTAAAGCTAACGACTAAATTCAACAATCAACAAAAGATTATTCGGTGAAATATCCTTTCCTTTTTAGAAAGGGAATCTGATTCTTCTTGTAACGCCAAATAATATCTCCACGTTTTTCAAATTGGAAATCCCAAGGAGACACCAGAACCACGTCGCCTTGCCTTATCCATGCCCTTCTCTTCATTTTTCCACGTATCCTGCAAGTGCGTGTGTAACCGTCTTGACATTTCACCAGAATTCTGTCAAAACCTAACATTTTCTCAGCGATTCCTAGAACGTCGCTGCCTTCAGGTAACATCATGTTACTAAGTTCGTCTTCACTGATTACTTTTCTTCTACCCAAAACAAAAACCTCCCACCATTACATCAACTTCTTTATTGGAGGTCGCCTTTTTGACCAGCATTCATAACAGTAAACAGGTCTATCTGAGTCTGGTTTAAAGGGAACCTCGCATTCTTTTCCGCAATCCGTACAAATAGTTTTATATTTCTCTCGAAAATCGTTGGAAGATGTTTGAATATTGTTTTCCATTTCTTCTATCGATGTGTTTGTTAGTGCTCTTATCTTATTCAGTTCCGCTGTTTCTCCATAGCTTACAAGGGTTATAGCTGTTCCTTTACGTCCCATTCTTGCAGTTCTTCCAATTCTATGAAAATATACTAATGCATCTAATGGAATGTCATAGTTTATTATATGGGTTATTCCTTGAATATCTAAACCTCGGGCAGCAACGTCAGTTGCAACAAGCAGCTGGAGCTTTCCTTTTCTAAAAGAATTAATAACAACGTCTCTCTGAGATTGGGTGTAACCACCATGAATGGGTCGCGCATCATATCCATGCCGTCTCAGCTTATCTGCTAGCATGCTTGTTCCTCTCCGCGTTTTGCAAAAGATTATGGCTCGTTCAATGTGATTTTCTTCTAGGATATTACATAAAACCCGAAATTTGTTTCTAGGATTTACAAGCATATAATATTGGCTTATTTGTTTAAGGGCTATTTCATCTTTGCTCACCAGTATTTTTTCAGGGTCTTTCATGTATTTATTGCATATACCCATTACTGCTTGATCTATGGTTGCTGAAAACAAACTTGTTTGCCGGTCTACAGGAACCTTTGATAGTATGAATTCAACGTCATCTACAAATCCCATATCAAGCATTCGATCAGCTTCATCGAGAACGACAACCTTTACCGATCCAAGATTCAGCGTTCCTCGTTTAAGGTGATCGATTATGCGGCCAGGTGTGCCTACAACGATATGAACTGCCTTTTTTAGGGCGTATATTTGTTTTTGAATGGAAGTTCCACCATATATCGGTAAAATTTTGAAAGATGTATACTTGCATATCCTGCTGATATGTTCTGCAACTTGAACTGCTAGTTCACGCGTTGGCTCTAAAACTAAACCTTGAACCTTTGGGTTTTTGACATCTATACGTTCAACTATGGGAACACCAAAGGCAGCCGTCTTCCCTGTTCCTGTTTGAGCTTGTCCGATAACGTCTTTACCTTCAAGTAACGGAATGATAGCTTGAGCCTGAATAGGAAAAAGATCCTCAAAGCCAAGTTCTTCGATACCATTCATAATTTCCGAGCTTAACGGAAGATCCTCAAAGCTTTTAACTTGCATTTTTCAACATCTCCTGTCACAAAAATTCAAATGAACCTTCAAAAGCCTCAGAAGCTTCAAATTCAATTATGAACCGTTGTGACTTCTCTACAGTGAGTAGCGTAATATAAAAAGGTTTGCTACATAAATAGTGAACTTAAGAAGAAAGACAGATCTAAAAAAATAAAAATCTCAGTTTACTTAAAAAGTCGACGCCAAAGTTCAGCCTTGAAGAGTGGACGTGAAATATTTTAAAATGCAAATGTTCTAACATAGATAGAAGAATTTTGTGGAAAATCGTTGATCCATAATTTTAAATAGAGGATTACTATCTCCAAAAAGTGGTTGATCGGTTTGGTTAGGGGCAGTAAGATTGACGCGATTTATGGCCTATGGAAAAAACATCCTAATACTTTCCATAATCTTCCTAGTAAGTTCCCTAGCGATTGATTTGATCAGCCCCATATGGCCAATCTACATAAAAAACTCTCTTAACGCATCCATGACAGAACTTGGATTGGTGTTTTCTGTTTCTAATGCTGTTGCGGCGGTAATGCAAATTCTCACAGGATTTTTGTCAGATAAATACGGCAGAAAACGACTCCACGTGATTGGCACATTGCTAGCTGCTTTCCCGCCACTGATGTATGCTTTTGCTAATAATTGGACAGATTTAGTGCCGTGGGTTATGCTTTCAGGCTTTGCAACAGGTTTATACTTGCCTATTCGATGGGCAATGGTAGCAGACGTTACCTCAACAGAAACCATGGCTTCAGCTTATAGTTGGACAAACATTTCGTGGCTGGTAGGTTCAACAGTAGCTCCCTTTGTTGGCGGTATAACTGCAGATTTGTTCGGAATACGTTTTCCATTCTTTGCTTGTTTCATGTTGAGATTAGCTGTTTTTCCTCTTACACTTCTTATGCAAGAGACTAGGAGAAAATCGCAATCGAAAGGCATAATTACCAAGAACGAAGAAACTGATCGGATTAAAGGATTTTTATTGACAATAGTTCTGTTTTCGCTAATTAATATAATTCAAGGATTAGGCATAGGTGTTACAATACCTGTGATTCCAGTTTTCGTCGTATCAAACTTTCATGTAGACTACACCTTTATAGGTATACTATACGCCGTGGGTTTCGGAGTTGCCTCCATAATCGTGCAAATTCCAGGCAGCAAGTGCAGTGATATGTTTGACAGAAGGAAAATCATGTTTGTAACCTTTGTTGCTTCCTCACCTTTTTTCTTGTTATTTGCTTTCTCTCAAAACCTACTTGAATTAATTCTTTTCATGTTCTTTTCAAACGCCATATTGAATCTTTCATGGTCTCCATTTCAGACCCTTATGATGGATGCTACACCTCCTTCGAAGTGGGGTCTTGTTAATGGAGTTTCAGCAACAACTTTCTGGATAGGAATGTTAACAGGGAATGCCATCAGCGGTATACTTTGGGACACTTTGGGTATGCTAATGCCATTTTATGTCTCTTCATTGGCCATAGTATTGTCTGCCTTACCCTTACTTCTCTTAAAGGAAACCCGAACTAAAAGCACATAATTAAGGGAAGCATGGGTAACCTTGTTTTCTTTTGTTAACTCTTGCTTCTTTCGCGAGAGTATGTTCTAAGTATAATATTCTCATATAAGTGGGTAGCAGATTAAATTTAACTTTCATTTTATTTATAGATGGTCTTAGAGTAAGATCTAAGTGTAGTGTTCACATCAAATACAGCCAGGTTGTTTAAACATGAAGGTATTATTTGTTTGTTCTGGCAATGCATACCGTAGTCCTGTTGCAGAAGCATTGCTGAAAAAGCTAAAGCCAGACTTAAAGGTGGATTCTGCAGGAACCAATCCTATGATCCCTATTTCTAATGCTGCTAAAGAATTTCTTGCAAGGGAAAACGCTCTTACATTTCTCAAACATGCTCCAGAAGAGGTGAATAGGAAAAACCTTAGAGAGTATGATCTGATTATAGTCATGGAGCCTAGACACAAGCACATTGTTTTGAGTAAGTGTCCAGACTGCGCGAACAAAATCGTTGTTTGGAACATTGAAGATCCATACTTTTTACCTTATGGTTATGCCGAGAAAGTTTTCAGACAAATTAAAGAGAAAGTTGCGGAACTTGCTCATATGTTATAAAACCATTAATTATCCTTTGAAAATGAATAATTAAAGGATACATATTCATCCTTTTAAGTATATTAAAGGGTTGAGAATTGTGAAAAAATCAAAGGCAAATTACCAGAGCACACTAGGGCAACCAAACACAACGATCATCATTGTTTAGAAAGGAAATTATACCTGTTTAACATGTCCTTTTAATGGTCAATCATGACACGCAAAACATCCAAAACTACCAGTGACTCAATAGAGGAAACAAGAAAGTCTCATTGCCGCTACCTAAGAGCCTTAAACAATCCTTTGAGAAGAAAAATCCTAAATGCTCTCAAAGAAGAATGTCTAACCTTCGAAGAGCTACTATCAAAAACCAGCTTAAAAAGTAACATATTAAAATGGCATTTAGATGTATTAAACCACGACTTTTGTATAGAGAAAGAAATTAAACAAGGGAAAACATATTACAGACTGACTCAAGAGGGCAAAGTTATTAGCTATTTGGAATAAATTTACCACTGTAACAGCTTTTATTGGCTATATAGCAATGAGTAAAAATTCACAGAAATGCCGAGGGCCGGGTTTGAACCGGCGACAACCCGGTCTTCAGCCGGGCGCTCTCCCAGGCTGAGCTACCTCGGCTAGTTTTGGAATGACATCGGATAATTTATAGCTTTTCTGGATTTATTTGCGTTTCTTAAAGAATACCCCCCTTATTCACACATACAGAGACATTGTTTTAAGCAACTCTAACATGGAGAAACTAAGTGTATTGATACATGAAATTCTGTTAATTCGTGGTAGCGGATCTTTTCATTAGAATCTTTGTAGAAGATTGATTTATTATGGTATGGGCCTTATGGAGGGTTAGTTTATCGATCAACTGTTTTTCTGTTACGAATTTTTGGAGAATGTTGACATATCTTTCATGGTTATACATCCATTTTCCCTCTTTAAAGTATTGAAATGGAATAATTTCTCTTGCTGAGTTGTTTAGGTCTTGAATTATGTACTGATAGCTTTCAAGGAAGCCATCCCTGATAAGCTTAGACAAAACTTCTAGGAATGGTCTGAACTCGGTTCTCGGAAGATATAGACATGCATAGAGTTTGTTCTCACCCATGATTTTGCCAAATGTCTTTACAAAAGGTTTGTCCAGCAGTGTAGAGGTGAAGTTCGCTAATTTTTCTGACTCAGTAAATCTGAATATAAAATAGGAAAACTCAGAGTTCTCACCGAAATAAAAAATAGTTATCCTAAAGCTTTCTAAAAGTTTTCTACCTAAAACGTGTTTATAAAAATGATAACTTACTAATTGAGCGGATATGCCTATTTTTTCTGCCAGCTTTTTGAGGCTGATCGTAGCATCCTTTTCAAGTTCTTTTATTAAAAGCACATCTGTTTCATCAGCTTTAATTGAAATCTCAGGTGTTTCGAGAAAGTGAAGCGAGGTTACATTCGCGCTTTTGACTTCTTGAACCCATCTTTCCCAATCGAAAATCCATGTTTTTGTTTTCTCGTCAAACCATTTACACAATGAAAGGGTAGGATGAAAAAAGGACGTCCAAAAAACTTGTATTCTTCTTGCTAAACCTAATCTTTTTATTTCATTAATGAATTGCTCAAATTGCCCGAGCCTTTCCTTGGGTATTGGAAATATTCCAAAGCAACCTTCAAACATGCCATAACCTCTACAGAGAAAAATCCAAAAATCGTTAATTTTTAATGCATCAAGTAAGGCATTTTCATATCCTGGAACCGCCTCAGCAAACACAACCCCCGTAACGAGTCCTAAGTTTGAGTGGCAAACGTTTATATGAAATCTTAAAAAAGTTTTGAGGTGGATGCGTTTGATCCTTTTGCGCAATGTTTCAGCTGGAATTTGTAGTTTTCTCGAAACCCCGCTTACATTTCTTGGACCATAGGTCGCTAAGGCCTCGATTGCTTTTAGATCAACCAGGTCAAGCATTTTATGCATAATTAACTACCCGTAGCTGTAAATTGTTGGTCATATCTACTTTAAAAATCTACTTATTAAACACCAGTAGGATCGTCCACTGCTCCTCCACCGGTCGGCTCGATAGCATTGAATAGAGATGTTGACAATGTTATCTTAAGATGATTCGGTACAATGATTGCATTTATTAAGACTATGGTGGTAGCAGTAGCAAAGAAGACTAGGAACAGCAACAACACAACTTTCAAGTTCATCACTTCACCTCCTTTTTATTTTTCATCAACAAAATAGAATATTGAGATGGAAAGCAAAAAACTTATATGAAATTGTCTTACAGAACTATGTTCTACCCTTTAGGAGTGATAGGGATATCTCTCGACATTGATTCAAGGATACTTGAATGTGTTGACTCTGCTCTAGGAAAGCTTGGGGAGAACGTTCGACAATCCATTTATTACTATCTAAAAAAGGATTTTATGTTGGAAAAATTTGAAATACCGAGAAAACCTGAAGTTTTTGAAAGAGCCTTAATATCAATTTTCGGGAAGGAAGGATGTAAAGTTATAGAAAAGATGATTTTAGTTGAAATCAGAAAGAATTTTAGGTTGAAAAGAGTTTTAAGTTTTAAAAAGGCAATTAAGGTTCTGAGTGATGCTGGAACTTGTAGTAAAAAGCAATTGTTAAATAAATGAGATTTCGTTTACAGCTTCATTCACTCCTTCAAAATAATTATTTTTTCTATTTTCTACGGAGATATCAAAGATTCCTAAACTTAGCGGAAACAAACTTATAGCTCGCTATAGGCTTGATTATGGGCTTATATAATAATACGAGCACTATGTTTACTCACATGCAGAGCTCTTTTTATATTCCTTTAACCTCCTTCGAAGCTCAATTCCGGCTGAAGGAAAAAGGCTTATAAAATAAGCGATCAGCATATCTTTCCATGATGAGTCTTCCTAGCCTTTTCTTAAGTGTGCAAGCTTTTCAATGCTTGCTTTATCCAGTTCCGTAGGTTGTGGTTACGGACTCTCCGAAGGTCACATGGCAAAATAGTGAACTTCAGATTTCAAAAAAGGAGGGAAACATGTGTGAAAGCATCAACGATGCGTTTTCTTTGATAAGATGGCAGCAATTATTGAGAAAACCATGAATACTGATAGGGTCAGAATGTACGGAAATTCTGGTATTGCCCATGTACCCTTTATTTGGAGTGTGTTAGTGCTGTGAGTGTAGGGAATGTATATGAATGTATGTGTCTTGTTTCCAGTTATGCTGCATGATGCAGTATATTCAGTACTGTTGAGATATATAGCCCATGGTTCGCCTCGCAGAAGATCCTTAGGAATTGTAACATTGCAATACCCCGTCTTGCCAGCGGGTCCTGTCACATTGAAACTTATTTGCTTCAGGGGCTCGCTGAAATTGAAACTAGTTATCGTAGAGTTGCTCGCTACGGTGATGTTGAATGCATATCCATCCTTAGCGGTGAAAACGGCTGGCCACATGTTAGTCGCCGTAATTCTCCATAGCATCGACATGTTCATATAATAATGCGTCATGTTAACCGTGTACGACATCGCAAAGGACATGATCTCTTCGCATATAACTCCTGTCTTTTTGTCCCAGTAGAAACTCATGTTCATAGTGCCGTACGTAACGTTGCCAATTATTATGGGATATGTAATGTTTACATAATTAACTTCTCTATTTGCTCCTGCGTAACGCCTTATGATAGTGCCATTTATGGTGAGCCTTAAGGGCTCCTCAGTATACCACGTTAGATTTCCTGGAATTTTATCACCCGAACTGAGGTTTGAAGGGATTATTCCAACGCTGAGGTTTCCTTCACCTGTCGCTATATTTCCCCACATCACATCTGTTCGTTCTGTTCCATTTGCATAGATGGTGGTTGATCGAACTGTAAGATTGCCGTCTGAAACGCTAAGAATCTTCATATCGGACCAAGACATGTTCATTTCTGAGGGTGGTTCTTCATATCCAGGCATGTTTGACGCATACTCGAAAGAAACTTCACCGTATCCAGCCCAGTCACCGGCTTTAACACCCACTTTGACTGGAGGCGCTGTGCCTACAACTGCTCTGATCATAAAGTCGCTGTATGTCTCTTGGCTCCAAACTGTTCCGTTATACCGCCAGCTTCGACCGGACGGACTGGTTCTATCCTCTCCGAGATCTGGATTGTATCCATTGATCCACTCCATTCCAAGATAGAAATCAATGCCTTCTTCTATGCTTATGCCATATGAAGAAAGGTCAACATCAAACCATCCTTCAGAGGTTGGTGTCACATTAAAGGGGACTATCAGACCGTTTCGGTTTATGTCCATCACATGGACTTTGAAAGTGTCTGATGGGGAAAAATAAAGGTCATATATGTAATAGCGGGCAGTGAGGAGCACACCTGAAAGGAGTGGCGTAAACCTTACCGCGTCTATATACCCTGCACTTTCTGAATGCCATTGAGGTGTTCCGTGATCGTAAGTGTACTCTATTGTTTTTGCACTTCCTACGGCTCTTAAAACTCCATTACCCGAAACGGTCACTGTGGTTGAAGGTGTGTTTTCATCTGAGACGGCGATGTCACCAGTTGTTTCCCATCGAACAAACGTGTAGCCGCTGCTATATGTAACGGTGTAACTGCCGTTAACGACATCCACATCAGTAGGAAGCGAGAAAGTGTAACCTGCAAAGGTTATAAGCCCTAGATTGGATGTAGCTCCTGTGTCCTGGACAGATTCAAGGTGAACCATAAAAACTGGTTCTGTAGAGTATTCAACTTCCAATTTTGGCTTGTTACCTCCATCTTTAGAGTTGAAAACAGCGTACCCGTCTCCTGTCTTACTTTCAAACTTTATCACTTCAGTTAGCTTTCCCGCTGAGAATGCCTTTCTTACATCTTCCGTTACATTCCATGACTTGTACACATCTACGTAGTAAATGATAGAAAAAGACCAACTGTCTGTTACTTCTGTATCGAAACTTGGCTTGCTGTTCCATGTAATTCCAAGCTCTGTCCAAGAATTATTTGAACAGTAATATGCACCAATAGTGTCGGCTGGATACCAGTATATGTCTCCGCCTGTTGATGAAAGATATAGACTGAGCTTAGCCGATATTATGTTGGCCTCTGAAGGTATGCTGGACAAGTCGAACATGACGTATACAAAGTTTTGTTCTGAATTGGCACCTACATACATATTACCTTCGGCGCCATAGTTTGTGTCTGGACTGGAAGAGTTTACGTAAGAATCTGCCACCGAATAGAGCGTCGTGGTTGTAGAGCCAATGGCTGGACTTGCTTTAACAATGGAAATTGAGAAGCATACTGGCATTAAAATCAAAAGCAGAATGTATAGAAGCAAAATTTTCTTTTTTAACAGATTGTTCACGGCGGTCTGTATAAATCGGGAAAGGACTTTTAAGCTTTTTCATAGCTCAACAGAATATTATGGATACTACTGGTTTAACTACAAGCTTTAATTTATCTAAATCTGAGGGTTTCTGTTTTAAAATGGCAAATTACGCCTTTCCAGCAGATCGCTTTACACTGGGAATAACGACACACTGTTGTTACTTGTCGCATTCGACAAAAAATCACTCATATTTACCTGGCATATTATCAACTCAAAATAGCGAAACCATTTTTAAGTTTTCCGAATGAAATATAGGGACAAGGTGCAAGTTTTAGTTATTTCTTCCTTTGGGGAGAAGGGAGAAGGAAAAAGTAACTTGAATTTCCACTTGCACCCAAAGTTGTTAGGCGGAGGTACTAGAAAAATTTTATGAAACATTGTTTTAGTTTAAATTATGCTCTTCACTATGATCCGTGTTAAGTTATTGATGGAGGGGGTTAATGCAGAATGAAACTAGCGTTAACACGTAAGAAATAGGTTAAAAAGTAGCCGACTGAAGCAAAGGCTAGCAAGCACAAAGCTAGGTAAACCTTCTTTACCTTCTTGTGTTCAAGATTTTCCAAATCTTCTGGGTTTTTCAAATTTGTTCTCCGTGTTTCATTTAGAGCTTGATAAGGAAAGATTTTATGAAAACGAAATACTTATTCAGCTTCTACCTTCAAATCTATATTAGTGTCTCTAGAAGTAGGGCCTGTAGTCTAGCTTGGCTAGGACGTCGCCCTCACGCGGCGAAGGTCGCCGGTTCAAATCCGGCCGGGCCCATTATTCATATATTTTTATTTTTTATCAAAAAATGCGCTTTTTGGATTTTAAAGATTGAATTGATTAAATGTCTAGGTTTATAAGACTAAAAATTAATTAGAAACCGCTTTGTAAGTCATTATTTGCTTTCATAGTGAAGGATTAGATGTTTCCAATAAAAGACTTGAATAGGCCCTTGAAAACGCCGCATGTGAATCGTTTGCTTTTAGTGGTAAACATTGTAATTTTTGCCGTTTATTGGCTTTCCAGTGAAAATATTTTCTTAAGTAGACGGTTTGCTTCGAATATTGAAGAAAATTTTGTGATGATACCAGAAAATATTATGCAAGGACGGCAACTTTACACTTTGTTTACGTCCATGTTTATGCATGCTGGATGGCTTCACCTTTTGGGTAATATACTTTACTTATACATTTTTGGAGACAATGTTGAAGACGTTTTTGGCCATGGTGGTTATTTGATTTTTTATATAATTTCGGGGCTGGTTGCTTCTTTAACACATATAATAAGCGTCTTGTTTGCTCCTGAAATAGATAATTTAATAGGTGTTCCTCAAGTATCAGACTTAACAATAGGTGTTGTGGGAGCTTCTGGTGCAATTTCAGCTGTGCTAGGCGCCTATCTCGTGTTCTATCCAACTGCAAGAATCCTGACTGCTGTTTTTTATGGGTGGGTGATAATAGTGCCATTGCCTGCAATTTTCTTTTTGGGCTTTTGGTTTCTAATGCAATGGCTTCTCGTATTTTTTGATATTACTGGCGGGGTTGCTTATTGGGCTCATATAGGCGGATTTATAGCTGGGATGATTTTTGCGTTAGTTTTTGGTCGTGGAAGAAAGAAAACCGGGGATTCACAGCTTGGTTTTTAGTTAAAAAATTTTGGAGGAAAAGGGGTCTGTCCGTCATGAGTTCCTCATCTGCATAAATCAGACTGGGACGGCTACATCATCCCCCAAGAAATAAATAGAGAAGACCTAGAATAAGATTTCTGCGCGAAACTATTGCTTTAGCTTCTTATATAATGCCTTTATTGTCCCCGAAACATTCAAAACATGTATTGCAACAGGTTTTTCAGCTATTTCTGTTATCGATGCAATTGCTGCCCGAATATTTTCAACAGCTGTATGAACTACGCGTATCAATGCAAACCGTTTTTCCGCATCATAATCAATTAGTGCCAAACCTGTTTTGCTTGCACCATATTCCCCATAAAGCTTTAAAAGGGCATTCCATAGAGCATTCATAAACTCTCCTGAGCTAAAGGTTTCCGTAGA
>MTLU01000001.1 GCA_002010975.1 Candidatus Bathyarchaeota archaeon JdFR-07
GACAGCACCTGGTTGTAGCCATATTTCTAAGTCTCCCACTTCCATTTCAAAATCTTCAAGTTCCACTTCCTGAAGTTGAGCTAGAAGTTCAAGTAGGCGAGGGTTAAGCTTCAGCCCTAAAAGATCCCCTTTCTTCTCCTTTTCAGGCAAAAATTTCACCTTTTCTTTGATTTCTCGGTTTTTATCTGGCGAATTATGACTTTTTTGGCGTAGATTTTAGCATCTTTTAAAATTATTTTGAAGCCACCAGCGGTTATGGGCAAGGTTGGGGCTGTAATAATAGGTCCAGGTGCCATTTCTTCAACTGCTTCAGCTGGAACTGCTTCTTCTACGGCAACTACTTCTTCTTTCCACTGCTCTACAATTGGATGGTTACGTTCTTTTAGGAAAGCTTTTAGTTCGTCTATAGTTTTTGCGTCCTCCTCTGTGGCAATTTTGCCGACAAGTTCAGTAGGAATAAAATCCTTAACTCTTTCTTTAACTTCTTTGGGAATCCAGACTACTCGTTTCCATCCCCCGTCAGCTTGCAAGAATTTTGGAGATCGCATGTATTCAATGGATATTCCATGAAATCCGTCTACTTGACGTCCGCCTGCGGTGGAGTCTGCTAAGGTAGAGAAAGGTAAACCGTTAACTGCTATGTCTTTGTATCCTCTGTGGATTATTCCAAAACCGTCTACTTCCGGAATGTAGAAGGCAACGCCTTCAAAACAACCGCAGGATGTATGAGGATAGCCAAAAGCTGTATAAAGCCATACTTTCGTTATTTCGCCTAAGGTTCTCTTTTTTGCGGTCTCGTTTACTCCTGAAAATTCTCCTTTAACAGGGTCGAGGAGTTCTCCTTTTTCTATGGGGAAAACGGGTCCTTTAGGATCTATGCTAGCTGCAGCTCTTCCATCAAACCAGCTTATAGCTCCACAGTTTGAATATCTTTGTGGTGTTATTACACACACATGGGTTGGGGCAAAGGACTGACATAGAACACAGCCATAGAACTTGTCCACTTCTTCATCTTTAAGTCCCCTTGCTCTAGCATCTCGCGCCTCGTAAATCTGTAATGCCTCGTTGTAAAGTTCCTTCACTTTTTCTGGGTCTGTAATAAAGGTGACTTGCATTTTTTCGATTATAGGCAGTTCGCTTTTGAATAGTGTGTGCAGAACTTTGCCGATGTATTGAAAGGAGTTTAAACCTTTTTGGAATGATTTCTTGCTTAGTCTAAGCCAAATGTCATAGCGTTGGTTAAGATGCATGAATCCTTCAATGAAGTTGCAGTATTCATGGATGCGTCTTTCTATTACTCCTTCAAGTTCTGGTTCAAGCTTTGGTCCAGCAACTTCGATAAGTATTCCTAGAGGATAGCTTTTTCCTTCTTCCATGTCTTTTATGTCTGACCCGATGATGGATACTTTTCCGTCTTCAACTTCTTCTGGTTTTTTTACTCTTGTGAGTTCAAATTTTTCTTTTATGTTTGGTCCGCCAAGTTCCACATACATATCTTTTCTACGGATTCTTTCTCCTTCATAGATAACGCCTACATCAACCGGTATACCTTCAAACATGGACATTTCATGCGCCTCCTTCTATTTTTTCAATTATTACTTTAAGATTTTCTATCCAATCTTTTATAGAAATGTTTGGGAAAGACCAGCTTGCGTTAGGATGATAAACGTTGTCTAATGTTATGGTTTTAAGATTTTGGGCAAAATGTTTTAAACCTGAAAGTATGGTCCACTCCATGTAGTAGGGTAATCCAACGAACAAAGCCATGTCGTAAGGGCCTTTTCCGTCAAGGCCGTTCCATTCTGGATCAGTGAGCCTGTTGCCGATGTCTACTGCAGGCATGAATCCTGCTGGCTTGTAATTTCTTTTTAAAAACTCGTTGATCATATGAGCAGTAGCTACGATTGGAATTTTAGCTTTTTCAGCGAGTTCAATCATATAATCTACTACTTTTTTGTTTCCAAGCTCGATTTCTACAGCTTTATGGCCTACTATGAGAACTGGTCGTTGGGCTCTTTTCATCATCGCTACTACTACTTCGGGTTTAGTTATGACTAAAGCTTTTTTTGGCCCTGGGATTTCTGCGGTTTGCCAAGGTTCTACAGCCATTTTTCTTTCACTCCTTCTTTTTTCTTATTAGTCGAGGCAAAAGTGTTGGATCCGGAATTACTGTTTCTTTCCAATCCTTCTTTTCTAGAATCTTTATTATTTCATCTTTCATAGTTACCGGGACATCAGCAATTGTTCTCACAAACAAGTGAATGTCTTCAGGCATAATGCCATATAATCGTTTATGTAAGTCTATATAATGCGTAAGTTTTATAGCTCTTCCCTTTGTTGTGTCATTAGGTCTCATACAAAGCTTAGCTATCATAACCATGGCTTCCTCCTTTGTTTCAGCCGCATAGAACAAATGTTCTGGCGTAGGTCCTACATACACTTTTTCACCTGTTCTAGCATCATACACATACCAATCTTCCTGCTTGTCTGCTCTTCCGAGAAGCATCCGCCGATATTTTATTCCATGCGGCCCGACAATTACAGGTACGCCCAAACGCCAGAAACCGCTTGCGATTGATGCAGCCTTTTGTGACATTGCACCCCAAGCTACACCTACCGCACCTACACGATTAAGCACATAGTCGGCAATTTCCTCATAATTGGCGCGTAATTTACGTTTTGCAAATATGCTTGCGATTTTTATGGCTGCTCCTGCTATGTGCGGGTTTGAAACGCAAGAACCCACGTTTAGAATACCACCAGCGTCGAAATCGCCGGAATAAATTTCGTAAGGCGTCTTTCCTTCTTCGTTCTTGTACATGCCAGCTGACATAGCAGCACAACCCGAAGTCACGACAATGAACCTTCTCTTTGCAAATTCCATGACCATTTCAGCTATCTCCTTTCCTCCCTTTGGATAGTTGGCACATCCAACAAAGGCTACTACGCCTGGAATTTCACCTAAAACTATTGGACCACCCACATTTCTTATTTCAACATCCTGAATCGGGCCTCTTCCAGCTCTAACTTTAAAAGTTTCTGCTTTCATCTTTTTCTCAGCAGCTTTCACTATAAAATTGTGGACGGGTATGTTTTCTGGGCAAGCATGCTCACATCTTGCACAACCTATACACGCATCGTATAACTCGTTAAGTTTCTCTAGGTTTCCTTCAACCGCTGCTTTCATTGCCTCTGGAATCGGCAGGTCATTGGGGCATGCTCTTCTACACTTATCGCATTGTCTGCAACGTTTTGCTTCTTCAATTACATTTTCAACGTTAGGAATAACCTTGAATTTTCCTCTTCTGGGCATAACTTCTATGGCAACTCTAACAGCTACTTCACCTGCTTTCTCTGGATCTAAGATAAGAACGCCTGGAACTTTTCCAGTGACTAGATCTTCCACTATCTTGTCTGGGGAGTCATGGGTTCTGTCTTCAAGGCCTTGACAGTTCTTTTCGCTTGTTGCAATAAAGGGGGCTTTAACTTTTTGAGCCTCTATAAGTATATCTGTACGTATACATTGCTCATCAACAATTACAACGTCCGGAACTCCGCTTCTAACGAAACGGAGCTGCCAGGAAATGGGTCCTACAATTTTTGCTTTTGGATTGTATCTTGTTATGTCGTGTGCCGTGCAGCACAAACCGCAAACTTCAACTTCGCCTTGTAGACCGTTTTCAGTTAGGTAGTCTACTATTCCTATGGCTGGAGGCACGTTGTGGCCTATGCATAGAATAACTGGTTTTTGTATGTCTATTGCTCCGAAGCCAAGCTCTACTAAAGGAGCTTCAGGGTTAGCTTTTGGAAATCCGTAAGCAGAAATCTGAGCTAGGTCGGCTATTTCCATTCCAACCTGGTCAATCATTCCTGCATGGAAAACTTTTGACTCAAAGTCAAGATTGCTTCCTTCTTGACCCGTGTGAGTTATGGAAAGCAAGTGTGTAAGCTGGTTTTCACAGTAGTCAAGTGCAGCTTCCAAGTCGCCGAGTGTTTCAGGTTTTATACCACAAACTAAACGAGTAACCGGAGCCTCTACTTCGACATTTACTCCACCTACATCAACAGGGTGTCTGCGACCGAATTCTTCTATTAGATGTTCAACCAAGTGGCGGGCATGTCCAATATGGGTTGCTGCTCCGATGCAGCAAGCTAAGAGCACTATTCGTGATTGTTGAGCTGACATGTTTAGTCCGCATGCCCCACGTTTGTTTCCAGTTAGATCGCATTTTCCAAAAGTGCACAAGCAGCAAACATCGCAGAAAGGTAAATAAAATGGTTTGAAACGTTGAAGAAGTTTAAAGTCCCAGTCTCTAAGCGTTGTCAAAGATGGAAAGGGCGTTGGTCCCATGGGTTCTTCCCATTTTTCTTCGATGATTTTGCCGATGGAAATTTCAAGGTTTTTTATGAGTCCGATGTTCCCTTTGAATTCGTCAACTTTTAAATGAACGTTTTTTCTGCTCAACTATAACACCGAAAGGTTTTGAAGATTTAACATAATCACTGAATTATTTTAAGTTTTTCTAGAAACTTTTTCTATTTTACAAGAAGAGAGTTTAGCATGATTAAGAACAAATTATGTTACGTGTAACCAGCATTTTTCAGTACGTTCTTCACGGAAACATAAGCTGGAGAATTCGAAGGAAGATCTAGTAAGGACTTACCAGCAAGAACATACTCTTCTACCTTCTCATCCCGTGATATCTTTCCTAAATATTGCAGTTCTAAATTTTTTCCGGCCTTTTCCTTTAATTCTTCTGGAAATCTAAAACCACCTACAATGTAAAAGTTTTTGAAATCCATTTTCACTTCTTTCGCTATGCGATAGGCTCTTTCAATATGACTAAAGGATTTTTTTGAAGGATCTATAATGTCAAATATGTCATCTACCTTTGACGTTATCCGCCTGTTTAGGTGTTCTAAACCTGCTGGCGAATCTATAAGCACATACTTGTAGTTTTTTGTCAGTGACTCTAATGCTCCTTTTAAAGCGGCGTTTGGTAGGCAATAACACCCTTCCACCCATTTTGTGCCGAGGGCAATAAAATCAAAATGATCACTTTCGTACATGCCGTAAGTCCAGATCCTACTTTCAATACGTTCGGTGGGCGGAACGCCTACAGTTGTACCTCCCTCTTCCAAGAAAGTTTGAACAAGCAGTTCTGAAACTGTCATTTTTCCTTTTTCTTTTAGGTCTACACCCACCATTTCTCCTAGATTTTGGTCTGGATCCGCATCTACTAAAAGTAGTGGCGTTATGCCTTTTTCGATGAAGTATTTTGTCATAAGGGATACAAAGCTTGTTTTTCCAGTTCCTCCTCTTCCAATAGTGACCAAGATCTTCATATTTTTCGCCTTTGTGCATAGGTAAAGCTTTTCAAACTTATTAGTTGTTCTTTGCCATAGCCACTAGTTTATCGCATATTCTTTCTATAGCACATATGGCTACTGAATTTTTATGTCTTAACGGTGTTTCCCCTTGCATTTCTGCATCTAAAATGGTTTGATCATATGGTACGAAATCTAAAACTTTTATGCTGTTTTTGTCGGCGAAAGATTCAATTGTTTTTTCTTCAAGGCTCTTTCTAATCTTGTTTCCTACTAGAAAAATCTGTCTGATTCCAGCTTGGTTCGCTAATTTGTAAATTGAATGGGCTGTTTCAAGGGACTTCATGTTTGCATCGGCCACTATAAGCATGAGATCGACATGTTGAGCTGTTCCTCGGCCAATATGTTCTATGCCTGCTTCCATGTCCATAATTATTGCTTCGTTTCGTTCAACTATAAGATGACGAAGTAAGGCACGAATAACTGCATTAGCTGGACAAGTACATCCAGATCCCATGGACTGTACGGTTCCCATTACAATTAAATTAACACCGAAAGGTGTTATTACAGAAAAATCGCGGACTATATCATCTACTGTAAATGATAAACGGAAAACACCAGCGTATCCTGTGCCAGTTTTGGATTCAATAAGTTCTTTATTTTCTGATATAGGCAATATTTGTCTTGCTTCTTCTATAGGTAAGCCTAATGTAAGAGCGAGATTGGGTGAGGGATCAGCGTCAATAGCCACCGTTTTTATTCCCCTAGAGACAAGAGAATAGGCCAAACCTCCTGCAATGAGCGTTTTACCCACGCCACCCTTACCAGATACTGCGATTTTCAAGTTTCATGTTCCCCAATTTTAGCATTCAAGAATGTGCAGAGGATCGTGTTTTCACAAGGCTTATCGAAATAAATCCTTTTCCTTCGGTCTTATAAGCTCTGTTGCTTTAGCATCTTCAGATTTTGGATAGTTGTAGCCTCTAATTATCGCAACTGGGATGCCTTCATCTGCCTGTCCTATCACAAGCTCAGCAGCAGAAGCCAGCTCATCGGCAATTGCCGTTTGTTTCACTCGCAAAACATAACCAAACAAATCCTTTTCGTTTCTTCTATCTCTTATGGGTTTTAAGCCAGCTACACCTATGGCGATATTTATTTCGCCCTCTCTTAGAGGGCGTCCGTGCGTGTCAGAAATTATAACCGCGACATCGCAGCCGGTAAGATTTTTTATTTCTTCCCTAATTTTTTGAGCTGAAATGTCAGGATTTGCAGGTAACAATGCAACAACTCTCTCACCAGGTACATTAGATTTATCCACACCAGAATTAGCACAAACAAAACCTTGTTTGGTTTCTGTAATTAATTTACCATCACCCATACGCACAATATTTACAGCCTCGCGGAGGACAATTTCTACTAAAGCTGGATCTTTTTCATAAGGCTCAGCTATCTTCTTGGCAAATTCTGATGGCTTAATCTTATCAAGGTTCAAGATTCTTCCTTCTGCCCGTGAAACAATGACATGAGTAATTACAATTATGTCTCCATCTTGGATAGGGGTGCCTTGTTTTTCAGCTGCTTTACATAAAAGTTCAGCTAAATTGTTTCCTTCTTTCACAATTGGCAATCCTTTAATTCCAATTATTTTTATACTGTTCAAAATTTTCCCTTCTTTGAAGCAATAGACTGCTTATCTCTTGCGGAAAGTGATCATCGTTGTGGTAGCGGTGAGTCCAGATATTTTCCTTAATTCGTTGTAAATGAAAAAGTTGAGTTCTTCTATTGAGTTTGTTTCTGTTTTTATTACAATGTCATATTCGCCGTATACTGGGGTAACCTCCTCTACAAAGCGCAGTTTACTGATTTTGCTGATTAGTTTTCCAAGTTTTGAACGATCTGTTCGAACAAGAGTATACGCAGTAACGACCATGAGAAATTCTTCCTTGATTTTAGAGGAGGGGCCTGAAAGAAATTATAACATGAAAGGCTAAGGCACGTAATAGGTCTCTTTGAGTTACTATTCCAACAAGCTTTCCATCGTCTATTATTGGAAGATGTCTTACCTTTTTCTTTTCCATAACTCTTATGGCATTAATTATTGGCATGTTTTCTTTTATTGTTACTAAAGGTTTGCTCATAATCTCTTTCATTTTGATTTTAGAAGCATCCATCCCTTTGGCTACAACTCTTTGAAGCAGGTCTCTTTCGGTAGCAATTCCCACGGGTGTGCCTTTGTCTGTCACCACGATGCAACCAATATTCTTTTTACCCATAATTTTAGCAGCTTCATAGACAGAGCATTCTTTATCTACAGTTACTACAGGCCTCGCCATCACATTTTTCACAAGGGAAGGCGGTTCTTTATCTTCTCTCACTTTTTTCACCAGGAACCTTTATGATAATGAGAGTAGTGGATCCTTCCACTCCTTTGATTGTTCGCACAGTATCAAAAATGAAGGAATCTAGGTCGTCTAGGGTTTCCATTTCAACTTTGAGAAGTAGATCATATTCTCCATAAAGGGTTTCTGCTACTTTCACTTGAGGAAATTTTTCTACCGTGTGCAATACTTTTCTGTCCATTCCAGGCTTAATTCTCAGCAAAACGTAAGCACCAATCATTTCTTTATTTTCTCCGTTGATTCTTTAAAATGTGGGAATACTTGTGTAGCTATCATGTTAATAGATTTTCGCATATTCGGACCTATAGGTGAACCAGCAACTACTTGGTTAACACCTACTTTAACAAGTTTATTGATTTTCTCTACGCATTTTTCTGGGTTTCCACAAATAGAAAACGTTTCTACCATATGTTCGTCAACTAGAGAGAATGCTTCTTTCCATTTGCCATGGACTATAGATTCGCGAATTCTATAAGCCTGTTCCATAGAAATTCTATGTTTTTCTAATATTATGCTTGGTGAACCAGCAACTATGTATGCTACAACGGGGAGCACAGCTTTTAATGCTTTTTCATAAGTAGAGGCTATAGAAAAAGAGGTGTAAGCACTAATCTCTAAATCGCTGGTTTTTTTACTCGCCCTTTCTGCCCCTTCTCGAATGAATTTTACAGCATTTTCTACGTCTTGTGGGTGTGAAGCATTTATTAGTACACCGTCCCCGATTTCTGCCGCCAGAGCTAACATCTTTGGACCTTGAGCTCCAATGAAAATTGGAACCTGATTAGCCACTTTAAAGTTCAGTTTAGCTCCTGAAACTTTGAAAATTTTCCCTTCCATTTCCACAGTTTTCCCAGAAACAAATTCGCGGATAATTCTTACAGATTCTCTTATAGTGCCTAAGGGTTTTTTAGGTTCTACATTGACTATCTGTAGCGTTGTTTTATCTCCAACACCAAGGCCGCATACAACTCTTCCTGGGGCTATTTCGTTAAGAGTAGCCACAGCTTGAGCCGTAACCACGGGATGCGACAGATATGGATTGGTAACTCCTGGGCCGAATTTTATTCTTTCAGTATAGGCTGATATTATGGCGAGGGAGACGTACACATTTCTATTATTAAAATGGTCCGTAATCCAAAGGTAATCGAATCCGATTTTTTCGGCTTGTATTGCATAAAAGGTGGTTTTCCAGTAAAGGTCTCTCGGGACAAATTCTATTCCAAATTCGATCATGGAAGTCGTTTCTCCAATCCCTTTAGGAATAGTTTTATTTTGTTTTAAAATGTTTTATAAAAAAGGGAAAATAGAGAATTGTTTAACCTTATTTCATTGTTTCTTTCAGCATTACTGCGATTTCATGAACACCTAATTCTTCCATAAGATTGATGGTTTTCTCATGTTCCAAAATCATGGCAGCTTCAAGAAGGCGTTGTAGCCCAATTTCAGTGGCGAGCTGATCTCTTTGCCAATAATAAAGAATTGTTTTTGCAAGATCACTGGGCATGTTACTGGCGTTGGGAGAGTTTAAAATAATATCTATCAACTTTTCAGAGGCTTCGTTCCATAGGGAAGTAGGAATTTTCCGTGCTATTTTTTCCATGGCCATTAACATAACACTCCAATTGCATATCTACTTTTAATATATACTATAGTTAAAAAATAAGGTTTATTGTAATGGAAAACGTCACTGTAATGTTCGAGATAATGCATAAACAATCTAAATTACTTTGTTTATTGTTTGTAAATTATAAACGATTTGATTGTTTATCGTTGTTTATGCTATATGTTTTTGCATATTAAAAGTCATTAGACGTACGAAAAATGTATAAAGATTAACATATAATTAATTATTTTCAGAATCTGGTGAACAAAAAATGGCGTTTATCGACATGCTTGATATGAAGATACTTAAGGCGCTTCAAGTGGATGCTAGAAAACCTGTAATCCAAATAGCTAGGGAAGTAGGAGCCAATGAAGCTACCGTTAGGAGACGCATAAATAAACTCATAGAACAGGGTATCATTGAGAGATTTACTGTGGTTTTGGATTATCACAAACTTGGACGTATTATAAAAGCTTTCATTGGACTTAAAGTACAGCCAGCTAAACTTAAAGAAATTGTTGATCACCTTTCGAGACATCCTGACATCCAAGTACTATATCGGACAAGCGGAGATACAGATATATTTGCTGAAGTTATCTTTGAAAAAATGGAGGATCTGAAAGAATTTCTTGAAAAAGAATTAGGAATAGATGGAATTTTAGGAACAATAGTCACTATTGTTATTGGACCCTATAAAAAGTGCCCATGGACAGGACTTTAAAGTCTCTGAAGTTGACCCGCATCTATTTCTTTCAGATGAGACGCAAAATTTGCAGCGATTCTGATGATCGCGTCCTTTTCCGCAGCGGATGCTTTTCCCATATGTAGTTTTTCAGGATTTATTCCAACGGCTTTAAGCCAAATTTTCGTTTCTTTTATTCTTTTGGCAGTGGTTAGAGCTCCAAAACCGTAATGGCAGTCATTTTCTGAACAGCCTATAATTAGTACACCGTCAGCTCCAGTTTGGAATGCTTGAAGTATGTGATAAGGGTCAACTCTGCCAGTGCACTTAACTGGAATTATCTGAAAGCCTGCTTTTTCTTTAAGCTGGTTTATATCTTCACGGTGAGACCAGTTGCATATAAAGGCAACAATACGGGGTTCATTGTCTCTCCAGATTTTTTTTGCTTCCATTACTAAATTGGAGAGTTTCTCATTTGTGAAGTTAGTCATAGAAATTGCTAAAGCCGGGCATTCAACCGCACAGGTTCCACATCCCTTGCACAAATTTTGATTGACTTTAGCCACGAATTTTTCAACTTTTATGGCTCCAAACTCGCATATTTTTTCGCAGTTGGCGCAGGCAATGCATTTATCTTCATCCACTATAACATCATCAGGTTCACATAACTCTTCCATTTCTAAGCATTGCACACATGGGGCACAGAAGAAACATCTATATGCTTCCCTTATACCCGTCTCTACATCATAACCAAGTTCTACTTCTTGAAAGTTAGTAGAACGTTCAGAAGCTGCTAGAACTGGCATTAACTGTCTGGGTCTTTTTTCAAAAACTTCTTCGCTTGGAACCCAAGTAGTTTCTGGTATTTCCTTTTCTCTTCCAGCTTTTAGGTCCATTCCTCTTAGGTAACGATTTATGGAAACTGCTGCCTTTTTACCAGCCGCAATGGCATCTATAACTGATGCGGGTCCTGTGACAACATCTCCGCCAGCAAAAACTCCCGGCATTTTTGTCTCTAGCGTGAGGGGATCAACGATTATTGTGTTCCTTTTAGAAATTTCAATTGTTTTTGGTAAGAAGGAAACATCTGGTTTTTCTCCTATTGCCAATATGGCTGTATTAACCTGAACCAAGAACTCAGAACCTTCGATGGGAATTGGCCGTCTTCTGCCACTTTCATCTGGTGGACCCAATCTCATTTTAAGACATTCTACTGCGACTAATTTTCCATTGTCGCCAATGAACCTTTTCGGTGAAGCTAGAAAAAGGAACTTTACTCCTTCGGCCTTCGCTTCTTCAACTTCTTTATGATGCGCTGGCATCTCCATTTCTGATCGTCTATAGATTATTGTTACTTCATCCACTCCTAGGCGTTTTGCTGTTCTGGCTGAGTCGATGGCAACGTTCCCTCCTCCTATAACAGCTACTTTTTCTCCCAGTTCAATCTTTTCTCCAGCATTAACTTTTTTTAGAAATTCGATAGAGTGAAGCACTCCGTGAAGGTTTTCTCCTTCGCAATTAAGATTTAGGCTTTTTGGGGCGCCTGTAGCTATAAAAATAGCTTTATAACCTGCATCAGATAGACTTTCTATAGTGAAATCTTTACCAAGGGCAGAGTTCGTTTTTATTTCTACACCTAAATCCATAATATACTGTAACTCTGCGTCAAGCACATCTTTGGGCAAACGATACGAAGGAATACATTCTCGAAGCATACCTCCAGCTTTAGAAGATTTTTCAAAAATGGTTACTGGATAGCCTATTCTAACGAGCTCGTAAGCTGCGGCAATTCCTGCTGGACCAGAACCAATTATCGCTATTTTTTCTTTATATTTTCTTGGTGCTGGTTTTGGCTTTTCATATTTTCCGTCTTTAAGCTCATAGTCTGCTACAAGTCTTTTTAATGCTCGGATGCTTAGAGCCTCGTCAATGTCTTTTCTTGTGCAAACATCTTCACAGGGGCTGAAGCATACTCTTCCACAAACGGCTGGAAGGGGAATATCTTTTCTTATAATTTCTAAGGCTTCTTTCAGTTTTCCTTGACTTATTAAAGCTATATAGGCTTGGATGTTGATGTGGGCGGGGCAAGCTTTACGACAAGGAGGATAGCATTCTTCAGCATTTTTAACGGATGTCATTCTTGAGCCTCTAATTTTTATGCTCAACTGGGTGAAGAGGGTAAAAGGAATACATAGCGAGAATATTAAACTTACGTTATAAACAACCGCCATCTTATAGAGCAATTCTTATATTTTCCGTTTTGGCTCATATGTGCTTCTTCAAGGAGGCAAGTTCATACTTGATAATAGTACAACAGAAACCGTTAGAAGAAATTTTTGAAATGACTAAAGATTTTCAAAAGATTCTGGTAGCTGGTTGTGATGGATGTGCTGCTATAATCCAAGTTGGAGGAGAAAAACAAGCTGAAATACTGAAGATGCTACTGGAAATGAATAGAAAACTAAAAGGCAATGATGGGTTAAAGGTCAAAGCGTTTTCGGTTTTAAGGCAATGTGATAGACAAATAGTCGCCAGTTCCCTTCGTGCCTTAGTAGAGGATTATGATGCGGTTGTCAGTTTGGCTTGTGGTGTAGGTGTGCAAACAATTGCCGAGTTATACCCAAATATGCCTGTTATACCAGCCAATAATACTGAATTTATCGGAATGCATGACTTAAAGGAGGACAAGTTTTATGAAATGTGTAGAGCATGTGGAGATTGTATTCTTTTTGAAACTGGTGGAGTATGCCCAATAACGAGATGCGCTAAAGGCCTTCTTAATGGTCCTTGCGGAGGCCAAGCCAAAGGAAAGTGTGAGGTTGGTGGCTGGAAGAAGGATTGTGCTTGGGTACTTATTTACAATCGTTTAAAAGAAAGGAATAGATTAGATCTTTTCAAAAAATTCAGAATTCCAAGAGATTATAGGATTTCGGAACATCCAAGAGAGATTGGCGGCGAATATGTTTTAGAAAAAAAAGTGGAGATCGAAGAGGTAATCACTCAGTGGAAGGGTGAAGCTTATAGTGAGCTTATGAAGCAGATAAAAGAAGGCAAATTTGTTTTTACAGGAGAACTTGAACCTGTAAAAACAACAAGTCTTCACGAAGTTATCGAAGGCGCTAAAACGTTAAAGGGGCATGTTGTAGCAATCAACATAACTGATAACCCTACAGCTTTCGGATATATGAACGCACTTGTCCCCTCATATCTAATTCAAAAAGAGGCTGGGGTTGAAGCTGTTTACCAGATGACTGCTAGGGATAGAAACCGTCTGGCTCTTCTTTCCGATGTTCTGGCAGCAGGCACTTTAGGAATAAAGAACATTTTAGTTTTGACTGGCGATTATACAACTGTGGGTGATACGCCTCAATCAAAACCTGTATTTGATCTTGATTCTGCAACTTTTACGTATATGCTTAGGAAAGTAATAGATGAGGGTGTGGATCTGTCTGGAAATAAAATAGAGAATCCTCCAAAGATGAACATAGGGATTGCTGCAGCGCCTAATGCGGATCCTTTAGAACCGGAAATCCTTAAGATTGAGAGAAAAGTGAAGCTTGGAGTCGATTTCATCCAAACACAATGTGTTTACAGCGTAGAGCAGGCTAAACGTTTTCTAGAAGCAGCATCCTACCTTAAAACTCCGATTCTGATTGGTATTGCACCTTTTAAATCTCGAGCTATGATGGACTGGATGATAAAATTTGTTCCAGGGATAAAGGTTCCTGAGGAAGTTGAGCAGCGTCTTCGGAGAGCTAGAGAGAAAGGCAAGGAGGCTTTTCAGGAAGAGAACATCGAAATTTTTGGTGAGATAATTAGGGAGATTCGAAAGACAACTAATGCTGCGGGGATTCACATGATGGCTATAGGTTTTGAATGGATTGTACCGAAAATAATTGAAAGAAGTGGCATAATATCTTAATTCTTAAAATTCCATGCTTTCTTTTTTGGTTGCTATAAAAACATTTACACCTTTAATTTTTGACGGATGTTTTTCAAATTTGAAGCCAAACATCCCTTCAAAATAACCTCTTAAATACGGTGTAGGGAGAGGACAAGATTCTATTTTTATTTCGTTTTTTACACGAGAAAATCTACCCCATCCCATAATTTCTAACTCTCTAAGCACTATAGACCAGTTCTGCGGGTCAGAAAAATCTACATCTTTGAAAAAGGGATTTGTAAGTTTTCTTTTGAAGGCTGTAGCTTTTGCGGCGTTGAGTATTTTCTGGTTTGATAATCCATGAAACAGATCGGATATCATGGTCGTATCCATTAAGATGACTCTGCCTCCTCCCATGCGGTATGTATATGGAAGCCAATCATGCATGGCGAGTCTCCTATAAAACTCTAAGGCTGTGGTTAGAGCTTCTTCTTTACTTTTAATAAATTTAGATTTTTCAAGAAAAGTAAGATAGTTATACAGATTGTCTGGAATTGTTAAGACGATTTCTTTCAAAGGATTCTTCCTCTTTAAAGCTTTAACTTTATTCCAAAACTTTAAAACTTAAACTTATACGTTATTCTTTAAAGGGCGTGTTGAATTCATGGGCTTTGCAAAAATAAGCTATGAGGAATCTCTAGAAAAGAGTGTTATAGCAACAGGAAAATGTGTGGGTTGTGGCACTTGTGTTGTTGTCTGCCCCTTTGCTTGTTTAGAATATGTTGATGGTAACCCTAAACTGGTGAAAGAATGCAAAGTTTGCGGCATTTGTGCAGGTGCTTGTCCAAGATATGAATGGTCATGGTCTAAGGCTGAAAATTTTGTTTTTGGTCGAGAGAAAAAGAATGATGAAAATTTTGGTATATATCGGAAAATGGTGGTTGCTAAGGCGACAGATGATGAGATATTGAAGATCTGTCAAGATGGGGGCGTTGCAACTGCTTTAGTAGCCTTTGCTTTGGAAGAAGGGTTGATTGATGGTGCAATTCTTTCTGGAAAAAACCGAGAGAAACCCTTCTCTCCGATTCCGAAACTGGCAAAAAGTAGAGAAGATGTTTTAGAATGTGCTGGAACTAAATACTCTTATTCTCCCAATATTCTTGCAATTACAGATGCTTTAAAGGAGAAAAAGACAAATCTAGCTTTCGTTGGAACTCCTTGCCAAATCCACGCCATAAGAAAAATGCAAATGGCTGGATTGAAGAAGTATGTTGCCCCGTTAAAGTTTTTGATCGGGCTTATGTGTTCTGAAAGCTTCACTTATAAAGGTCTGATGGAGACTCATCTGCAACAAACTTTGGGCATCAACTTACATAAAATAAGGAAAATGAACATTAAAGGTAAAATGTTGGTAACATTACCTTCAGAGGTTAAGGCTGTCCCCTTAAAGGAAATAAAGAAGTATGTACGAAACAGTTGCAAATTGTGCGATGACTTTAGCTCTGAGTTGGCTGATATCTCCTTAGGTGGTTTGGGCTTAAATGAGTGGACGTTTGTGATTCTACGTACAGAGACAGGCGAAAAACTTTTTGAATCTGCTCAAAAAGCTGGGGCTCTAAAAACTAGACCATTAGAGAAGGATGAGTTTGCCTTAAATTTGCTTGTTAAGCTTTCAGCTAAAAAAAGAAAGCAAAAGGTTGAGTAGTTTCAAGCGAATATGTTGTTTTCGAGATGTCTTTATGAGCCTTGTCACAGCCTTAGCCGGAGGAGTAGGAGCAGCTCGCCTATTAAAAGGCTTGGTCCATGTTATTCCTCCAGAAAGACTGGTTATTATAGGCAATACAGGAGATGATGTTGAATTTTACGGCCTTCACATATCCCCTGACCTAGACATTCTGATGTATACTTTAGCTGGCATTGTAGATGAAACCAAAGGTTGGGGAGTTTCTGGCGATACTTTTAACTGTCTTGAAATGCTCGGCAAGTTAGGTTTTGAAATATGGTTTAAGCTTGGTGACAGAGATCTTGCAATTCACATTGCTAGAACAAAATTTCTAAATGAAGGTATAACTCTTTCCGAAGTTACATGTAAACTTTGTCAGAGGTTAGGAGTTAAAGCTAAACTTGTGCCCATGACTAATGACCGCGTTAGTACCAAAATTATTTCAGGTAATCTTTGGTTGGATTTTCAAGAATATTTTGTGAAGAGGAAAACCGAGGACACAGTAACAGAAGTGGTGTTTGAAGGAGCGGATAAGGCTCAGCCGGCCCCTATGGTTGTTGAAGCATTGGAGGAAGCTGAAAAAGTAATAATTTGTCCGAGTAACCCGATTTTGAGTGTATCACCCATGCTTTCGATTCCCAAGATAAATGCTGCTTTAAAAAAAACTGACGCGTATATTGTAGCTGTCAGCCCCATTGTAGGTGGAAAAGCCCTGAAAGGGCCTGCTGACAGAATAATGGCCAGTATGGGCTTAGAAGTTTCAGCTTATGGAGTTGCTGAATTCTACAAGGATTTTCTTGACCATATAATCATCGATGAAGTTGACAAACACCAGAAGAAACGCATAGAAGCTATAGGTATAAAAGTTACAGTAGCCGATACCATTATGAAAAGTCTCGAGGATTCTATTCACTTGGCAAAAATCGTTATGAACGCACAATAAATTTTAGATTTCGCGAATTTCACATTGAAGCTTTTTGATAACCTCTTCAGCTTTTACAGGTTCTACCTTCAGAGTGTAAAGTCGTCTGGGTGTACGCAATTTCAGCTTTACTACACCTCTAGTTCGTTTTACGTCACAATACTCTGCTCGTTCACTTATGGCAATAAATTCTTCCACATCATGGATTTCCGATGGCATTTTTTAAATCACTTTGGATAACTTTTTGATCAGAAGCATGCTTTTATCTGTTTTGGTAGCGACAATATGCGTATAGGTTTAGTAAACTTAGATGACTGTGAAGGTTTGAAAGTAAGTTTATATAGAAAGAAGTTAAAAGCATTTTCATTTCTTCTGGTGAAAAGTGTTAACCGTCTTTAGATGGTGGGCCGGGCCGGATTTGAACCGACGACCTTCCGCACGTCAAGCGGATGTCCTAACCGAGCTAGACTACCGGCCCTTCTATTTCTGTTATTACAGCTTAAATTATTAAGATTTAGGTCAATGGTATTTTACAAAAATGTTAGGATCGTTTATTTCTGTTGATATTTTTAAAAGATGATTTCAGTTTTGCTTCGGCTTAGTATTTTGTTTCTTAACTATTGTTTAGCTAGGTATTCTTTTAAAGTTCTAAAGGTAAAATATCTGTATTGTATAGGGTCTTTTAAGCTGGCTACAAAACTTCCTACCACTTCGGTGTTAGCGGTTTCCAGTTTGAGGTTTCTGCTGAATTGGATGAATTCAGCATAGTCTTTATGGAAAGAGATCATCAAGTAGTCGCATCCGAACCCTTCCCCTCTCACAGCAGTAACAACGTTTGGATTTCTCTTAAGGAAAGATTCCGCGTTTCTCTGAATTTGGGCAATACTATTCTTAGTAGTTTCAGGACGAAGCTTAATTAAAGTAAAAGCTATAATTTCCAAACCTATTTTTGAAAATTCTGGTATTACCGTATATTCTCTTATAAAACCGTTTTTCTCCAACCAACCCCGAGCACGAGTAATAGTAGGCTGCGAAACACCTAAAGCCTTAGCAAGCTCCCTATCGCTTCGCTTACAGTTGGCAACCATCTCAATAAGCAATCTCTTATAAATATCCTTCAACACACTAACCTCTTCAAATGAGAAGTAAACTTTTACTTCCTAAATTTAATTAAGCCTTTTGCAAAAAGGAAAAGTTTTAGAAACTGCAAACATCTTCTAAAAAAGCGCCGGGATGGCGGAGTGGATAACGCGCAGGCCTTGAGAGCCTGTGGCCTTTCGGGGCCGCGTGGGTTCAAATCCCACTCCCGGCGCCAAATTTGCACAAGTTTGTTTGTATCCTGCGATAGGTTCAAATATCGGTTTAATTATGGTTTGTTGGTTTACTTAATATTTCAATAAGACTTTAACTTTTATTATAGAAATTGGTGTCAGATCTGATTTGGAGGATAATATTCAATGAAAGTTGCTGTTAGCTCTCGTAATTGTTGCTATTGGCCGCTTCCATTTAAAAAGAGAATTCAAGCCTTTTGTGATTTGGAAATGAGGAAAATAGAATATCACTTATTCTTCGAGTCTGATGTGACCGAACCAAATATCAAGTTTCTCCAAGAAAAGGTGGATAAAGGCGAGGTGGAAATTGTCGGGGTGCACGGAAATCTTACGGACAATAGATTAGAGCATATAGCAGATAAATTAGGATGCTCAACAATTTCAGTTCACGTAAATAGAATTGACCTTCAACGAATTTCCGAACTCTCAGGAAGGTATAAACTTCTCATAGAGTATCCCGAAGACAATGCAGAGAACAAGCAATATCTTATGCACCTTCTAGATAAAGTAGGAGAAAGTGTTGGTGTTCTTGTCGATTTGCCTGAGGTCTATCACTACGGATTAGTCAAGGGAACCATAAGGAAGCACTTATTGAGTTTCTGGGATAGAATAAGAGCTTTCCACATCTCAGACATCACAGGTTACCTTTACAATATGGCTGTTGGGATGGGTTTAGGCAAAGTTGATTTCACAGTCATCAGGGAATTTGATGCGCCTGCAATAATAGAAATTCACCCAAACTATGGAATCTTTGACTTGATCGCCTCAAAATATAATCTTGAGAAAATAGTTTATGGAAAAGCACAGCTTCCAAATACCAGAATGTTAGAGAAATATTCTAAGGAATTTGATTTGAAAAATTATGAGTTCAAATCGAAATTTCATGAAATATCTGAGAAAGACCGACTAGCTGAGAAACTCGGTTAGTTCAAAAAAGGTCAGCGTCAAGGTGCCAAATTTTGTAGCCTTGGGAGAGTGTTCCAATGCTTTATTAAATTGGCAATTTTAACTGCCTTTGTGTTGAGGGAAAACAAGGATTTAAACCAAGGTTTGGATCTAACTTGGCGTCATTAAATCTATGATCAGTGTGTTGTTTAATCTAGATGAACTTAATGAAAATACTGGTAGTTTTAGTTTTAAAATCACAAAGTATTTAGAAAACTTTTGTTACATATCTTTTTTACATGAAGTACTTTGAACTTTTAGAAGGCGAAAAGATAATTGAAGATATTAAACCGTTAATAGGCCTAAGAAAGTATTTTGCCTTCATCAATTATGCACTCATTACTTTTGCCATTGCACTTCTGATTTTCCGTTCCTGTTAATCGATGTGACTATTAGCCATTCCCCATTTCAAAGGGGCCCATTCATTCCGTTGTGGATTTACACTTCTATATTCTTCCTGTATATCCTGCTTCTAATGTTGGGTAGGTGGGTCGCTGTTAGGCGATACGATCACCGACATTATTGGATTACCGATAAAAGAATTATTTCTAAGAGCGGAATCAATGGTTACAAAGTTAAATCCATTCCTCTTGAAAGAATTTCAGACGTTACAATATCAAGAAGTTTCCTTGAAAGATACTTTGGTTTTGGAAGTATTCTAATTCAGAGCTTAGCCGGACAACTGTCGTATGGCAGAATGGGGGCAGAATGCCATCTCGCAGCAATCCCTGATCCAGAAAAAATTCAAAAGAAAATATTTGAACTTATAAAAGAAAAGAGAAAAAAGAAAAATTGACTATGTAGTTTCTGTTTCACAGTATCACGTTGGCAATTGCTTTTAGAAGCATAAAGCCGCTATCTACCCACTAACAAAAACACCTGCACTTAAGGTTTCATTTTTTCTAAATTTCAGCTTTCGTTTTATATATCTGTTTAAGAAATATAGGAACGATTTGGGGTTATTCAGATGGCAACGCGTAAAGAACCTACTGTTAAGGATAAGATTAAACGGTTAAGTGAATTGCGGGAGCAGGCAAAACTCGGTGGCGGTCCAAAACGTATTGAAGCACAACATGCAAAAGGCAAGTTAACAGCCAGAGAGCGTATTGAACTTTTGCTTGATCCTGGAAGTTTCAACGAATTAGACATGTTTGTTGTTCATCAATGTACTGAGTTCGGTATGCAAGAGCGCAAGATTTTAGGCGACGGTGTAGTGACTGGCTATGGGACGATTGACGGTAGATTGGTCTACGTTTTCAGCCAAGACTTTACAGTTTTCGGAGGTTCTCTTGGTGAGATGTTTGCCAAAAAAGTTTGTAAGCTTATGGATCTAGCCTTAAAAACAGGGGCACCGGTTATAGGTCTTAACGATAGTGGGGGGGCACGCATCCAAGAGGGTGTTGCGAGTCTTGCAGGTTATGGTGACATATTTTTCCGCAATGTTATAAGCTCTGGTGTGATTCCTCAGATAAGCGCTATTATGGGGCCTTGTGCAGGTGGAGCTGTTTATTCTCCTGCTTTGACGGACTTTATAGTAATGGTGGATAAAACGGCCCACATGTTTATTACTGGTCCAGATGTTGTGAAGGCTGCCTTGGGACAGGAGGTTACTTTTGAAGAGCTTGGTGGCGCTATGGTGCACAGTTCAACCAGTGGCGTTGCCCATTTTATTGCTAAGGATGAAGAGCACTGCATCCAGATTATCAAGAAGTTGTTGAGCTATTTGCCCAGCAACTATTTGGAAGATCCGCCTGTAATAGAGCCTACAGACGACCCGAATAGGGCTGATGAATCTCTTGCGGAAATTCTTCCTGACGATCCAGATAAGCCTTACAATGTCAAGGAAATCATAAGTTGTGTGGTTGATAACGAAGATTTCTTTGAAGTTCAATCGTTATGGGCTCCAAATATCGTGGTGGGTTTTGCACGTTTAAATGGCAAACCTGTTGGCATAGTAGCTAACCAGCCAGCCCACTATGCTGGTACATTAGATATAAACAGCAGTATGAAAGCAGGGAGATTCATAAGATTCTGTGATTGCTTCAATATACCTATAATTACTTTTGTTGATGTTCCAGGGTTTCTTCCAGGCTTAGATCAGGAGCATGGTGGAATAATTCGTCATGGCTCTAAGCTTTTGTATGCTTATTGTGAGGCTACGGTGCCTAAAGTAACTGTTATTTTGCGTAAAGCCTATGGAGGAGCTTACGATGTTATGGGGAGCAAACATTCAGGGGCGGATATAAACTATGCTTGGCCGACGGCTGAAATCGCTGTTATGGGGCCTCATGGAGCTATAAACATAATTTTCCGGAAGGAAATTGCTCAGTCTGGAGATCCTGAACAGAAGCGTTTGGAGCTTGTTAGTGAGTACCGTGAGAAATTTGCGAATCCTTATGTGGCTGCTCAAAAAGGCTACATAGACGAGGTGATACAACCAGCGGAAACCAGACCCAAACTTATAAGTGCCTTAGAAAGTTTGAGCACAAAGCGGGAGCCGAGGCCTTCTAGAAAGCATGGGAACATACCGCTATAGAGACAGTAAGCTTCGAGCTGAGCAGCTAGTATGGAAAAAAGAATAAGTGCTCCCATAACAAAGAATCGCTTGATTACAGATCTAAAGAAGCTTGGAGTTGCTTTTGGCGACACTTTAATGCTTCATGCTTCTGTAAAAGCCCTTGGATGGGTTGTAGGGGGTCCAGACGTTGTTCTTCAAGCTTTGTTAGATGTATTGGGCGAAGAAGGAACTTTGATGATGTATGTGGGCTGGGAAGATTCTCCATGGGAAGCTCCTAACAATTTTGCTGGATGGCCAAAGGATTGGCAGAAAGCATACTTGAAAGAGTTTCCTCCTTTTAATCCTGCTACTTCAAGGGCAAATAGGAAATGGGGCATACTAACTGAATATTTGCGTACCTATCCTGGAGCCTACAGAAGTGCTAATCCTGAAGTTCATGTGCCGCTGTCGGTGCTAAAGCTCGGTGGCTAACCGAAAACCATCCTCTCCAATATGGATATGGTCCCCGTTCTCCCTTAGCAAAGTTGTGTGAGGTTAAGGGCAAGGTTTTGCTTCTTGGAGCGCCTTTCAGCTCTATAACCCTATTGCATTATGCTGAGCACTTGGCGAGAATACCTAACAAGCGTATAGTGCGTTACAAAGTTCCGATTTTACGGGAAGATGAAAAAGTATGGATAGAGATTGAGGAATTTGACACGTGTGGGAATGTTCTTCCAGAGGTTGAAGAGTATTTTGAAGCTATTCCTAGCGAATTTCTGGCTTCTGGTAAAATGCGATGTGGAAAAGTTGGAATGGCGGAATCCTATCTCTTTGACGCTGCAGAATTTGTCAAATTTGCGGTTAAGTGGCTTGAAGAGAAATACCGAAATTGAAGGGTTAAAAGAACGTAAAATAACCATATAAATTAATAAGAGCGTTTCCTTTTTTCAAGCAAAGCGGCAATAAGAATTGTAACCTCTTGAGGATAGTCAATTCATGGCTTCCAAATCGGTTAAAATTACAGATACTACATTCAGGGATGCGCATCAAAGCCTTATGGCAACTAGGATGCGCACAGAAGCTATGTTGCCAATAGCTGAAAAAATAGATCAAGTAGGCTTTTTCTCCATTGAAATGTGGGGCGGAGCCACCTTTGACGTATGTATACGCTATCTCACAGAAGATCCTTGGGAACGCATCCGCACTTTAAAACGACACATAAAAAATACTGCTTTTCAGATGTTGCTTCGTGGACAAAACGTGGTAGGATATCGCAACTATCCGGATGATGTTGTCATAAAATTTGTGGAGAAGGCAGCTGAAAACGGTATAGACATTTTCCGAGTTTTCGATGCTTTAAACGATGTACGCAACATGGAAGTAGCCATAAAAACCATCAAGAAATGTGGCAAACATGCACAAGGCACTATTTGTTACACTATAAGTCCAGTTCACACAATTGAGTATTATTTGGATGTTGCCAAAAAACTGGCTGAACTGGAATGTGACTCTATATGCATAAAAGATATGGCGGGTATGCTTGCTCCTCAGCCTGCTTACGAGCTAATTGTTGCTCTTAAGAAGGAGATAGGTTTGCCAGTGCATTTGCACTGTCACAGTACTAGTGGTATGGTGATGATGACTTATCTTCGTGCATGCGACGCGGGTGTAGATATACTTGACACGGCCTTTTCCCCCCTTGCATGGGGGACCTCCCAGCCGCCTGTGGAATCTGTTGTGGCTGCTCTAAGAGGAACACCATACGACACAGGTTTAGACTTGGAGCTTCTTCATGAAATCGCAGAATATTTCCAAGAATTACGTGAGAAATATTATGATTCGCTTAAGCTTATCAATAGAAAATCTGAACGGGTTGACGCTTCAATCCTTCTTCATCAAATTCCTGGCGGAATGTTCTCTAATCTCTTGGAACAACTTAAAGAGCAAAACGCTATCCACAGATTAAAGGAAGTACTGGAAGAAGTTCCCAAAGTGAGAAAAGAACTTGGTTATCCACCCCTCGTGACGCCGACAAGCCAGCTTGTGGGAATCCAAGCGGTTTTTAATGTGCTTTCTGAGAAACGCTACAGCATAGTTCCAAAAGAAGTGAAGGATTATGTGAAAGGCTTTTATGGTAAACCTCCGGCACCTATAGATGAGAAAGTGAAAAAGCTAATTATTGGCGATGAAGAACCTATAACGTGTCGTCCAGCAGATCTTTTGGAACCAACATTAGATAAAATCCCTGAGGAAGTGAAACCATATATCGAAAATGAAGAAGATAAGCTAACATACGCACTTTTTCCACAGGTAGCATTAGAATTTTTCAAGAAAAGACAAGCAAAAAAGAAAGAAGCAAAAACTGGAATTCCTCCAGAAAAAATCGGGGAACTAGAAGAAGCTGCCGCTATTTCAGTTGCCATCGCAGCTTATCTAACAAGTTCACGTGGGATCAAGGCTTTGATACCTGCAAGGGTAAAAGGTGTGCTCTCTCCCTGGGTTTTGGCTGGCAGACAAGGTCTGATTGAATAGAAAATGGTGCGAAAAATTGGCTTTTTTCGAGATTTTCATTGATGGAAAGCCTCATAGAATAGAGTTAACAAAAACTGGAGAGAATACTTTTGCTGTTAAATTAGATGGAAGAACTGTTAAAGCAAAGCTTCCACCAGATAAGCCTGACGTAGAGGGAGATACTTTTTATATAAATATCAATGGAAAAAAATACTCAGTGTCCCTTCCGAAAATTGAAAAGGGAAAAATCTTGTTTGTAAAGGTTGAAGAAGCAACGTTTAAGGCAGAAATAAAGCCGCTGGCAAGAAAGGCTGCCGCAGCAACTTATACACCAGTTGTTACTTTGCCTATAAGAAAAGCCCAAGGCACTAAACAGCAAGTTGCAGAGGGCATTATTACAGCGCCTATGACGGGGAAAATTCTCTCTGTTAAAGTTAAAAAGGGAGAGACTGTAAAATCTGGACAAATTTTGTGTATCTTGGAAGCAATGAAAATGGAGAACGAAATTGCAGCTGTGAAAGCTGGGATGGTTCGTGAAGTTTATGTTTCTGAGGGTTCCTCGGTAAGTGAAGGGGAACCGCTTTTTCTGGTAGATTAGAAAATGGATGGTGGCTTATACTCGCCGAAAACTTCTCGTAGGGTGTTGCATATCTCTCCTAATGTAGCGTATTCTTTTACTGCCTCTATTACGAAGGGCATGAGGTTTACATTTTCCTTTTCTGCAGCATCTTGCAATTTATTTATGGCTTCTTTGACTCTGGTTTGATTTCTTTGTTTTCTTATATGATTTATGCGTTTAACAAGCATCTTTTCTATTTCTGGATTTATCCGTAGAATTTTTATTGGAACTTTTTCTCCAGAAACAAATTCATTTACACCCACTATTATTTGTTTTTTTGCTTCCATAGCTTTTTGGAAGCGGTAAGCGCTTTCTGTGATTTCTTTTTGCATGAAGCCTTTTTCGATGGCTGCTACAGCTCCTCCTAGGTCATCAATTTTTTCTATGTATTTCAAAGCTTTTTCTTCGATTTCCTTTGTCAGATACTCGATGTAGTAGGAACCTCCGAGGGGGTCTACAGTGTCTGCTACTCCGCTTTCATATGCGATTATTTGTTGAGTTCTAAGGGCTACGGTGACGGCGTCTTTACTTGGCAAGGCGTAGGCTTCATCAAAAGAGTTTGTATGTAGGGATTGGGTTCCTCCTAGAACCGCTGCTAGTGCTTGGAGGGCTACACGTACGATGTTGTTGTAGGGCTGTTGAGCTGTGAGGGAGACTCCTGAAGTTTGAGTATGAAACCTTAATGTCCAAGATGTAGGTTTTTTGGCCCCGAAGCGTTCTCGCATGATCTTTGCCCATAATCTTCGGGCTGCTCTGAATTTGGCTATTTCTTCAAAAAAGTTATTATGGGAAGCGAAAAAAAATGAGAGTCTTCCTGCAAATCTGTCTAAATCTAAACCTCTTTCTATGGCAGCTTGTACATAGGCAATGGCGTTTGCAAGGGTGAAGGCGATTTCCTGAACAGCTGTGGCACCGGCTTCGCGAATGTGGTAGCCGCTTATGCTTATAGTGTTCCATTTAGGCATTTTTTTAGAGCAATATTCGAAAATGTCGGTGACAAGTCTCATGGAGGGTTTAGGTGGAAAGATGTACATGCCTCGTGCTACGTATTCTTTTAGGACGTCGTTTTGAACAGTTCCTCTTAGATTAAGCTGTTCGACTCCCTGTCTGTTTCCCACCGCGATATACATGGCAAGTAGGACCATGGCGGGAGCATTGATGGTCATGGATGTTGTAACTTTGTCTAGCGGTATCCCGTTAAAGAGGATTTCCATGTCTTGTAAGGTGCTTGCGCTTACACCCACTTTGCCTACTTCGCCTTTTGCCATGGGGTGGTCGCAATCGTAGCCTACTTGTGTTGGAAAATCGAATGCTACGCTTAAGCCCATCTGGCCTTGTTCCAGCAGGTACTTGAAACGTTGATTTGTTTGTTCTGCTGTTCCGAAACCAGCATATTGTCTCATGGTCCAAAATCTTGCTCTATACATGGTGGGATAAACGCCTCGGGTGAAGGGATATTCTCCTGGAAAGTTCAAATCTTGCAAATAGTCAAAGTTACGAATATCAAGAGGTGTGTAGACACGGGAAACGGGAATGCCGGAGCTAGTGGAAAATTCGTTTCTTTCAGGGATTCTTTCAAGACTTTTAGATACAGTTTCCCTCTCCCATTTTTTCTTAGAGCTCCGGATTTCTTCAATTTTTTTTGTTTCAAACACCTTGGAGCCACCTAAAAACTAAACTGTTCGAGGAAGATAAAGAATTATCGGAAGATTAAAACGAACAAAATAAATAACGAAGCTAAATCTAAACTATATTGGATGCTTAAGTCTTAGGAGGCTACCCCATTTTGAGGGTTAAAGTGGAATATCTTGGGCATATAAAAAACATAATTGGGAGTCAAAGAGAAGAGGAAATCGAGTTAAAAGAGGAAGCCTCCATAGCTGATTTGTTAAATACTCTTTCTCAAAGATATGGGGAGCCTTTTCAAAAGGCTGTTTATGAGCCGAGAGAAACGGATGTAAAGTCAAATTATATAATTACTGTTAATGGTTATCTGCTTAATCAGTTGAAAGGAATCAAGACTAAGCTAAAACATGGGGATCATGTAACTTTATTACCTATTGTGAGCGGTGGATAAGGCAAAAGTTTTAGGGCGAGAAAGATAGAAACTTCTTCTTCTCGGTGAAAATCTTGAGTAAAGTTGAGAAATTAAAACAGTTGGCTTTCAAAGAGAAAGGTTTTGATGCATTCTTAATTACTGACCAGATTAATATGTTATATCTATCTGGTTTTCCAGGAGCTGCATGTTTACTCCTTCATAGAAATGGCGATGATATGCTCTATGTTTACAATGTTAATTATGAGCGAGCAAAAGAAGAAGTGAAGGATTTTCATGTTGTGTTGGTGAAAAGAAGCGAGGATTTGATGAAAGAAGTGGCATCATGCATCACCAATTTAAGAATTGGGAAAGTAGCTGTGGATGTTCTTAGCTATGAGAACTATCGAAGTTTGGCAGATTCCCTTAGAAGTAGGGCAATGTTAAAAATGCAAGGTAAACTTTTGTGGGAGCTTCGAAAGGTTAAGGATAAAGCAGAAATCGAGCTTATGCGAAAAGCTGGGGAACTCACTAGCAAAGGAATAAAGACGGCTTATGAGACAATAAGGCCTGGTGTGAGGGAATATGAGGTGGCGGCTGAAATCGAGTATGCAATGCGTAAATGTGGTTCTTGTGGGACAGCTTTTGATACCATAGTAGCTTCTGGTTCACGTTCTGCTTTCCCCCATGGAGGATGTACAGATAGGGAAATTCAAGAAGGCGATCTTGTGGTTGTCGACGTGGGAGCGGTATATCGTTACTATCGTTCTGATATGACTCGAACTGTTGTTGCTGGAAGGCCATCGGAGAAACAGCAGAAAATCTTTGAGATTGTTAGGGAGGCGCAGGCAAGGGCTTATGAGGCTGTAATGGCAGAGGTGACAGCCAAATACTTGGATGGAATAGCGAGAAAAATTATAGAGGATGCTGGGTATGGCAAATTTTATGTTCATGGTTTAGGTCATGGAGTAGGTTTAGAAGTTCATGAACCGCCAACATTAAATCAAGAAAGCAACGATAAATTGGTTGTCGGGAATGTAGTAACAATTGAGCCTGGTATATATTTGCCAGGTTTCGGAGGTGTTCGCATAGAAGACACGGTGCTAGTGCAAAAAGGCAAAGCTGAAAAACTAACAAAAGGACCATATGTGTTACACACTCAATTGTAAACCAGTTTAAATATAGTTTGTAACATAAATAATTCTGGAGGGGTGCTATTTTGAAAAATGCAGCTGTTGTAATTATCGACATGCTTAACGACTTTGTTACTGGCGATTTAAAATGTGAAAGGGCTCAACACATAATTCCTAATCTCAAAAAGCTAATTGAAGCTGCCCGCAAACATAGCATTCCAGTAATCTACAGTAACGATGCCCATTACCCACAGGACATTGAAGTTGTTCGTAAATGGGGAAAACACGCCATAAAAGGAACAAAAGGAGCAGAAGTAATCCCAGAACTAAAACCCACAGAAAAAGATTTCATCGTTGAAAAACGGACATACAGCGGCTTCTACGATACTGGACTAGACTCTTTACTAAGAAGCCTATACAAGGGCGAAGGCGTAAAAACCGTGATTTTAGGCGGACTACATACTCATATATGTGTCAGACATACTGCTGCAGACGCCTTTTTCCGAGGATACAGAATAATAATCGCAAAAGACGGTGTTGAAACCTTCAGACAAGAAGATCACGAGCAGGGATTGAAATATTTAGAAAATGTTTACGACGCAAAATTAATGACTGTAGACGAAATCATAGAAGAAATGGGCACAAAACCGCGTTAGTGCCTAAAATGCAGCAGAAAGTAAGAATCGAAAATCTCTCAAACTCAAACATAGAAGACTTAATCTACGTCTGCTCTTCAAAAAGGCTAGATGACCCAATCCATCAACAAGGAATCAAATTGAAAAAACAATGGCTTTGTACTATGCTCGAAAAATATGGACCGTGCGCTAAAATCGCATTTTTCAATGAGAAACCTGTCGCCCAAATCCTTTACTATCCGGAAGAAGCAGACATAACCAAACCATACACACGAAAAAACGTTCTCATAATAAGCTGCATATACAATCCAACGATTGAGGCTCAGAAAAAAGGAATAGGCACCAAACTCTTGCATAGCCTAATCCAAGACGCGAAACACAGAAAAACATGTCTGGGCAATAAACCATGCAATTTCCTTGTCGCAAGGGCCTTTAACACCGGCGAATTTTTCCCAATGCCAGAGTTTTACAAGAAAAATGGTTTTATTCCTACACCCGAGGGAGACATGCTTTACCTACCCATAGAAGGAAACTACGAGTCTCTACCTTCGATAGGAAGTTATGAGCCTTTACCCGAAGATAAAAACAAAGCAATAATTTTTTATGGGTCTTCCTGCCAATTCGGTTATCCTTTCGCAAAAAAGATAGAGAAACTAATAAAAGAAGTAGCACCCCACATCAAAATCGAAATAATAAACGAGTGGGAAAAACCACAAGAATCCATAAAACGCAAAAAATCATGGCTAATAGTAAACGCCAAACCCATACATACTTTCTTTATGCAAACAGAGAAATTCAAGGAAGAAATAAGACAGGCAATAGGCTAAAACCGCTAAAAAACTCCTATTTTCACATTTTTTCAGAGGTTAAATTTAAACTTAAAGGAAAAGTTTAAAAGCAACATGTTATCCATTAGTGAAGAATGTGTGAGGAGAATGGTGGGTTAAATTTTCTCCCTTCTCTCCTTTCTCCCCTCGTAAACGTATCCGCCATTCTCCTCACGAACATTTTTGCTTTTTTACTACTTATAGCTTATGGAAAAATCTTCTATGTTTCTTGTTAAGGAAATTCTAACATTTTATCTCTCAAATGCCGAATTCTCAATGGTGTATTAAGCTATTTAATGTTGAAAAAGATTTACAAAAAATAGCTGTAAAAAGCAATTAAATAATACGGTAATGGGCCCGGCCGGATTTGAACCGGCGACCAACAGGTTATGAGCCTGTCGCTCTAACCTAGCTGAGCTACGGGCCCCTTTCAGATACGTTCAATTAATATGCTATTCAAAGTTTTAATTTAAACGTTTTCTGCTCTATTTATGGAAAATTTTAAAGGCCATTCTCGGTCTAATAACTGGTTTTGAGGAGAAATCTATGGAATTGAAGGTTTTTACGCTTCCAACATGTCCCACATGCCCTATAGCCAAAAAATTGACTTCTCAGATTGCCGAGAAGTTTGGCGTCGCCTTTAAAGAGGTAAATATGGCTACTAAAGAAGGTTTAAAGGAAGGTTTAAGCCATGGCATTCAGAGTACCCCCAGCATAGTTATAGACGACGAAGTTATAGTCATGGGCAGACTTATTTCTCTGGAAAGATTAGAAGAAGAGGTTAAAAAAAGACTAGAAAAATGGAAAAAGAGAGCTTCAAGTGCACAATTTTAAAGAGGAAGCATAAGACTTATTCGACCTTAAACTTATGTGTCTTTGAGAGAAAACCTTTGCAGGAAATCAAAAAAGCCATTTTAATTTTTCATTATGCTGAGAAAATAAAATCCAATCTTATAATTGCCATAAGCATGCTAGAAGTCTTAGAAACGCTTGACAACGCTGAAATTTCCGGCGGAGAAAGACTTATGGAAGCATACTTTAATGCCCTAATCCGTGAAGTTAACATTGCAATTAATGCTTCTAAGGCTCAGAACTTTAGCAAAGTAAGAGATAAACTTGAAGAAGCTTCAGAACAGATAAAACAGCACAACTATAGCAATGCGATTAAACTTGTTTCTGATGCAATCTCATTGACAACAACAAACGGAAGCCAAGCAGCAGAAATACTGAAAGATAAAGACTTAATTTAAACTGCGTTTTCGTTCGTAATGGTAAAGATATTCTTGCGCGTATCCAGCATATTTGCCAAAATAGTTTCGTCCAAAAGAATTTATCATTTCATATTCTTGTCTTGTAATACCTTTTTTAAACGAAACTCTATTTACAAAATCGGGAGGAAAACTTTCTGCATAATGTCTCAGGATAGCCCGTTTTATCCAAACGTCAACAGGAAAAGCGTCCAGTTTCTCAAGAGAAAAAAGCAAGACACAATCTGCAACTTTCAAACCTACCCCAGGAAAAGCCAATAGCTTTTTTCTCGCTTCTTTATAGGGCAACTTCCTCAAACTTTCAACGTTAAAACCAGCGTCATATACTTCCCTAGCTGTTTTAGATACATATTTGGCTCGGTAACCAAGACCGCACTTTGCCAATTCCTTTGTAGATGTACTGGCTAATTTTTCTGGTGGTGGGAAAGTATAAAACAAGTAACCATCAAATTCTAGTTTGTCACCAAATTTTCTGCAAAGATTGTATAGCATGTGTTTAATAGCACCAATGTTTTTGTAGGTTGCACAAATGTAGGAGATTAAACATTCCCATGGATCTTGCCGTAGAATTCTTAAACCTCTAGATTCTTCAATAGCTTGCTCAATAATTTTATCCTTTTTAATCTGCTTTAGAATTTCTCCTAAATCTTCTTTTAACCCAAAATAATTTTCTATAAAAGCCTTACTTACATTTTCAAATTCAAGTTTATCGCTCAATTGCCGTATTTTCACAATTTTATCCGAAACAACACCATACCACCATTCTTCCAGTTTATCCCATCTGAAAGCCTGACCGCAACAAAGGGTAACATCCAAATTAAAAGGGTTAGAAGAGTCTAGACGAATCTTCATGTGATTTTCTCAGCTATGCTTCATCGATGAACCGGCTTGGCTTTGGAATTTCAGGCGGCAAACCTCTTCTTTCCCGAATCTGCTTTATAACTTCAGCGGCCACGTTTTCAGGTGTCTTTTCCCAGTGGTCAAAGGTGCATTGCCAGAAAGCATGGCCTGATGTTGCAGAACGCATTTCAGCGGATAAACCGAAGGTTTCCGCTACTGGAATGTATCCAGTAATCATTGTTAAGGCACCTTTTTGTCCTGAACTGAGTATTCGTCCGCGTTTCCGTGTTATTATGCTGGAACATTCGCCTACCCATTGTGCTGGAACAGATATGCCGATTTTATAAATCGGTTCCAAGAGTACAGGTTTTGCCATTAAGAAAGAGCCTAGTATGGCACGTCTTATGGCTGGCATTATTTGAGCTGGTCCCCGGTGTACAGGGTCTTCGTGAAGCTGAGCGTCCATTAACTTCACTTTCAAACCTCTTATTGGTTCTTCGCATAATGGTCCTGCTTGGCAAGCCCAACGGAAACCTGCAATAATCATTTCTCTGGCTTCGCGAAGATACTGAATGCCCTTTGTTAAATCTATCATTATGTTTCTATGTTCATCTAAAGCCCAGATGTTCCTTGCCTCTTCTGTTGGCCATTTCGCCTGCTCGTAAAGCACATTACCCATTCTCTTGCGTCCCATTTCCTCAGCCAAATCGCCCTTTTCAATCATCTCTATAACTTTCTCTTCTAAGGGTTCCACCTGAACCCAGAATCTGTTGTGCTTGTTTGGGCTTTTGGCCATAGCTATGATGCCTTGGCTTGAAACGCTTTCTCTATACATCACTATTGGACGAGACGTAATTATTTCTATGCCGCCGCCATAGTCTCGTAGAAATTTTACTGCAATCTCTAGATGAAGCTCGCCCATGCCGCTTAACAGGTATTCCCCTGTCTCCTTGTTTATGGTAGTCACTAGGTTTGGATCTTCAATGGAAAGTCTATTCATGGCATCCACTAACCGCGGCAGATCCTTGGGGTGTTTCGGTTCAATTGCTAATGTTACCACAGGCTCTGAAACATATTTTATACGTTCAAAAGGAATCATATCCTTATGGGCAATGTCTACAAGAGTTTCCCCTGCTCTAGCCAAATCTAACCCTAATAACGCGGCTATGTTCCCAGCGGTTATTTGGTCAACAACTTCACGAAATGCGCCCATATACATAGAAACCTGTTGTATTCGATGATCCTTCCTTGCACCAACAAGATAGACCTGATCGCCTGCTTTAACTGAACCAGAAAAAAGTCTACCAGTGGCCACCAAACCAGCCTGCGGATCCATTTGAGCAAGGGTTATCCCCATTACTGTTGGTCCATCATCTTCACAGTTTAGCATCGCTTGACCTATTTCCGAATCAATGTCTCCCTTCCAAATTTTTGGTAATCTATACTTCTGCGCCTCTATGGGATTTGGCATATTCTTAACTACCATATCCAATATGGCCGTATGCAATGGAAGTAGCTGAGGTAAAGCTTGATACTCCTCTTTTTTGTAGGCATCTACTATATCCTTAAACTTAATTCCTTTTTGTTGCGCTATTCCTAAAGTGAATCCCCACTTATGAAGTGCAGAACCAAAAGCAACTGTTTCTTTTGCCGGATCAACTCTCCACTTATTCTTAAACTCTGGTTCTCCATAAATGTCGATTAAATTGTTAAAATCCCGGATTATACGGAGAAGTTTCTTTTGAATCTCGTCTGGATTAAGCTTCAACTCTCTAATAAGCCTATCAACCTTATTTATAAAAAGAACCGGGCGCACTCTTTCCTCAAGAGCTTGACGTGTAACAGTCTCTGTTTGAACCATAACTTCTTCTACCGCGTCTACTACTACCACTGCTCCGTCTATCGCACGGAGGGCCCTAGTAACCTTTCCTGTAAAATCTACGTGTCCTGGCGTGTCGATGAGGTTAATTACATGTGGTGTTCCTTCCATCTCATGAAGCAGTGAAATGTTGGCTGTCTTTATTGTAATGCCTCTTTTTTGTTCCTCTTCTAAATAGTCAAGGGCCCTGGCTTCGCCAGCTATGCGAGGAGACAGTAGTCCAGCTTCAGCTAGCAGAGAATCTGTCATTGTAGTTTTTCCATGATCTATGTGAGCTATTATTCCAATGTTACGTATGTTTTCTTTTTTCCCCATGAGTTTGAGTATTTCAGTAGTCTGTTTGAACTTCGGCATTTTCTAACTCCACCCACTCAAGAAAGTTGCCTCTCCTATTAATCTTACGATACTTCAGCTTTTATTTTATAGATTAAAGCTACTACTTGTTTAGAGAAGGCTATGTGAATTGAAGATGGGACAAAAAATAAGTTTCGATAATTTAGCTGAAGAACCCTATGCCTCGATAATATGCTATCCCAAGCCTAATAATGTAGAACTTAGAAAGCGTTTAAAAGAACTGCAAAGACTGAAGGTTCGGCTAATTGAGTTCTCTGGGGACAAGGAAGTCTTCAATATTTCAATTTTGGGCAAAGGATGTGTTGGCATAGTTACTATAGCCTATGTTAATGGAGAAAAGGTAGCGTTAAAAATTCGTAGAGTTGATGCTGACCGTGCTAAAATGGAGATGGAAGCAGAAATGCTTAAAAAAGCAAACTCTGTGGGTGTAGGACCTAAGCTTTTAGATTTTAGCAAGAACTTTCTATTAATGCAATATGTAGAGGGAGATTTGCTTCCTCTATGGCTCGAAAAAACCCCAGAAACTACACGTATAAAAACTGTATTGCATAGAATTTTAGAACAATGTTGGCGCTTAGACAAGGTTGGATTAGATCATGGAGAGCTAAGTCATGCACCAAAACATGTAATCATCGATTGTAAAGATAACCCCTTCATATTAGATTTCGAAACTGCAAGCATAAACCGCAGGCCCTCTAATGTAACTTCCATATGTCAATTTCTTTTTATAAGCGGACAGGTGGCTGAAAAAGTGAATGAAAAACTTGGACTAAAAGATAAAAAAATGATTATTGAATCTTTACGGACTTATAAGGCATTTAGGACACGAGAAAATTTTGAAAAAGTGTTGCAGGCCTGCAACGTTTAAACAATGTATCCTGGTTTTCGATTTTCTTTATCTTTATTTATATGCTTCTCGATTTTCAATGTCTTAACGAGCTGCCAAAGGTTCAGCCAAGTTTCAATTTGGAGCTGTTTTGCAACTCTTTTTTCTTCATAAAGTAAAGGAACAAAATTAACAAACAACCATCCGTAAGTCTCTGCCAACTCCCTTCTCCCTGTATGAAATCTAAACTTTGCAGTTTATAATAGTATATGTAAAAACACGATAGAAGAAAACTCTATAAGATTATGTAATAATCTCGTTAACTCTCTTTTGTTTTATAGCATTTTTCACCTCTAAACTTATCCTTCTTCCCATATACATATTCTCGCCATACTTCAAATACGCATAAGGAGAAGTTCCTAAACCCACATTTGTGCCAGCCACTATCCTCGCTGAAATTTCAAAAGTATATATTTCCAAATTATCGGTTACTACAGTTTCCAAACAGAAAGGGCCTATAATTCCAGGAGGAGCTATTTCCCTTGAGGCTTTTACCACGTTGTCCCCCATTCGTATAAGTTCCGGAAGAAGAGATTCTCGAAGGGTAATGGGCATGTTGCCTACTATAGTATAGGTTGGGCTGATTCCTATTTCTAACTGCTCCTCTGCCGGTATTCTTCCAATAGCATCCACTGCAGATTCGTATCGTTTATCCACTCCCAGAAATTCCACGTCATCGTCTATTATGGAAGAAAAATAATGAGGATAAACGTTCACACCTAGGATGTATTCTTGCAAATGAATATGGGCTACATCCTTTTCGCTTAGAAGGCCCCGCTTAATTATTTCTTTAACTTTTTTATGGAAAGATTCTCGAGAATTTGCCAAGAAATATCCTTTCCCACCTTTTGCTCCTGGAAGTTTAGCGATTATAAGCCTGTTTATTTCTTCAGGTTTTTCAAATGTTCTCGGAAGTTTTAGACCCGCTTTAGATAGCCATTTTTTCTGTTTTTTGCGATCTGCTTCCCAATGGAGAAGCTGTCTGTTCCCCAGCATAGGCACATAGAGTTTATTCGTTATTTCTTCTGTGCTTAAATAGGCAGTGAAGGAACCATGGGGAACCAATACGACATTTAATTCTCGCAGTTTTTCTTGAACATTATCATTTAACAGTTCGCTGAAATCTTCAACAAATACTATTTCATCAGCTAGAGGAAATTTTTTGTATATTATAGCATCGCTTTTCTTGCAAATACTTACCGTCTTGAAGCCTTCTTCTTTTGCACCCTTGAAAATGTTTAATGCAGAGTGGGAGCCTAACGTTCCTATAGCTAATTTTCCTAAATCATAGGTTTTCAGGATTTCTGCTATCTCTTCTCTGGTTATCATGTCACAATTTCTCCAAGCCTATCCTCCTTAACCGCTCTCCTTATCTCCATAGCAACTCTTCTTCCAGGACCCACTTCCTTTCCATACTTATATTTCATATAGGGTGAAGTAGGCTCAACGCAAGGACAACCAGGAACGCGAGGACTCACATCAAATACATAAAACTTTAAATCCTTTGTCATGGCCCCTTGAAGGGCAAACAACCCTATTATTCCAGGCGGATATTCTTTTTTACAAACTTCTACAAAACGTTCTCCAGCTGCAAATATTTTCTCTATTTGGCTTTCTCTCATTGTCACCCCTAAATGGCCTATCTCAATGTTTTGGGTTGCAATTCTAAACTCCAGCTGTTCAGCTGCTGGCAAATCTAAAACTCCGTCCAAGTCTGTTTGTATTCTCTTGTCGAATCCCAAAAGATCTATTTCGTCGGTCAAGGGAGACCAGAAAAAGTTTGCGTTAAACTTTGCCCCTATAATATATTCTTCTATAACAGCTCTTTCCAGATCTTCTCGACTGACTATTCCTTTCCTAACCCGTTCTTCAGCTTTTTTCTCAAACTCTTCAGGAGAAGAAGCGTAAAAAAAGGCCCTCTCTATTTTTCTTTCCCTTTCTGGAACTTTTACTATTGCTAAGCGGTCTATTTCTCTGTAAGAATTAAATGTTTTAGGTGTCGATATTTCTGCTTTTCTTAGAAGATAATACTGATTTTTTGGCATGTTTCGTTCCTCAATTTTGAGCATATACCGATTCCCCATGATTGGTACGCCAAATTTTTCTTCAATGTTTTCATATCCCACGTATACTGAGAACGAGCGATTTGGCACAAATATCGTGTTAAGTTCAACTAGCTTTTTCAAGTTATCTTCCTTTATTACATGAGAGAACTTGTCAAGAAGTAAAAAGTGGTCAAACAAGTTTCGGTAATAAATCGTGTAGGTATTTTCGCGTCCTTTCTGGCAAACTACAACTGTTTCAAAACCTTCTTGTTTGGCTCCGTAAGCGATTTCAAGAGCCGAATGGGAACCTAGTACGCCTATTCTAATGTTTCGTGGATCATATTCTAAGAGTACGTTTTTAATTTTATTTTTAATCATAAGTTTTCACCAAATACTTGCGATAATTTTCTATAACCTTTGAGAGAGATGGCACTTCAAACAGATTGCGATTTGTCATTTCATTTGCAGCAGCCATATACATATCACTAATTATTTTTTTAAGACGTGAATCCAGTGGCGGTGGTTTTGACCTACAAAGCTTTCTCCAGTCGCTTATGCCTTGAGCTTCTGCCTTTTTCTTTGCTTCCTCCACATCCCTATACCATCCTGTTTTTCGATAAAACTCTCTTGCAATCTCTTTGCTTACATGCAATCCATCATACATAAATCTACATTCATCCAGGGTTCCGACAACATCAACTACCATAAGCCTCCTTGCAGGATCGAAGGCCAACTCTATTTTTCCATCCTCGTTTTTTAGTCCTGCCTTAGAAGCTATGTCACTAATGATATTATTTACTTTTGAAAGAACCATTTTCATTTCTTCGACTTCTCTATCTGTTAACCCTGCTATTTCTTTAGCTTCCTTCCATGTAACATATCTGTCCCTTTCCTCCAGTTTTGTGCTAACGTCAAAGATAGGCTTTGAAAGTTTTTCACCTGGTTTTGGGTAATGGTCTAAACCTAAATCCTTAAAGGTTATTTTGCCTTGTGCAAGTCTCTTGAAAATTGATGAACCTTCTGGCAGTCCATTTCTATAGATTATTTCAAGGGGGATCAGATAGTTTTTAAGTTTAGGATTGAAAAAGCTGTAATCATATCTAAGCTTCTCGTTTTCCCTGCAAATTTTAGGTTTAATAACATTGACAAGGTTAAACTCCATAATGCCTGTAGGTTCTTTCAATTCATCAAAACTTACAATTTTTCCGTCCTTAGAAACTAATCCTCTATAGTGAGTTTTTATGTTATTTTTTTCAAGTTTTTCAAAACAGTAGGCTCCCATAAGGCATAAGGCTGCTCCCTTACCTAGAATGTGGTCTGGCATTTCTCCCCAGTCAAAAACAGAGTATCTGTCAGAAAAGTGGAATCGTCCGATACCCATCTTGTCCTTTGTTGGTTTTGTAATTACTTCTAAATCTTTTACACTGCCCACAGCATTTTCCTCTACTTAAGATTTTTAACAGATTCATCAGCCTTTTCAACTTCTTTTTTCTTCTCTAACTGATACTCTCTCACCCGTTTCGCTAACTCTTCATCTTCTAAAGCGAAAATTTTTGCCGCAGCAATAGCTGCACCTTCTGGTTCAATTGTCGTTAAGGATCCTATTCCACTGGGAACTCGAAGGGAAGAATATATGTCTGCTCCAGCAAACTTCTCAGAATATGGCGGGCAAGCAATCACAGGTTTTAAGGTATTTGCATCTACAAAACCGCTTAAAGCGTTAGATCTCCCTGCAACAGTAATGTAAACAACTTTTTCATTTTCATATTCCTTAAGGATCTCTAAAGCTTTCCTTGGAGTTTTGTGGGCTGAGGCAACACGAAATTCATAGCTTATCTCCAAAGCCTTTAAGTAACTGGCTATTTTTTGGCAGAACTCCATGTCCTTTCCTGAACCCATAAGCAATACAACTTTTCTATCCATTTTTTCACCAAACTTGTTATATTTCTTAAAGTCTGAGCCCACTAATTAAATTTTTAAGCACGAATTTTTCCTCAAAATAAATTGGGGATAGACCTATGTCTTCCGATAGGAAACGCAGAAAAAGCATATTCGACGAAATTTTCGGGGGCTCTCTATTTAGCGATATAACTGGATTTTTTGATGAGCTTCCTGAAGAGGGATATTCTATAAGTGTGGTGCAAACTCCAGAAGGAACAAGGGTTCGAGCGAAAGTTGGAAAAGACGTGGATGTAGATATCCTTAAGAAACAACTTCAGGAGCAATATCCTAACGCTGAAATAGAGATAAATGGTGGTAGAAAGCAGCCCTTAATTAAAGAAATATCTACAAAACCCTTGAAAGAAGAAGATAGTAAAAAAGAAAACGATTAACAAAGCTCTAAGAAAAATGATTAATTAATATCCCCATCATTTAGGTGCAATCAATATCAGTTTTTCATATAGTTTTTGAATGGAAACATCCAAAGTATGGTTCATAATCAGAAACAATGATTCGGAAGCATTTATCATGGACGAAGAACAAATTGCCAGCGAATTAAAAGGAAATACCCTGCGTGTATATTGGTATCTATTACATGATCCCAAGAATTCTGTTGGTCCTAGACAGATTCAAAGAAAGCTTGGTTTTTCAAGTCCAGCTTTAGCTGTCTACCACCTAGACAAACTAGTTGAACTAGGACTAGCAAAAAAAGTTACTGGCGAATACCACATATCAAAGATGATTAACGTTGGGGTTCTTAAGGAATTTGTTCGGCTTAGAGGTTTTTTCATTCCTAGATATGTGCTATATGCAACCTTGTTTGTCACTCTCTTCTTGTTTTATCTTTCTCAGTTTAGAGAAGTCAATTTCTATAGTGTTTTTGCCTTGATTTTCGGTTTTTTGGGGACTCTGATTTTGTGGTATGAGACAATAAGGGTTTGGCGAAGCACACCTTAGCAATGCGAGTCGCCAGTATCTAGATAGAACCTTACACTATTGGCTTTTTATGTAAATGCTTGTATCCGCATTCACATTTAAACCCTACTATTCTATCTTTATGACATATTTTCCTCCATTTTCTGGCTCTGCACTGAGCATCTTTTTTATGTATTTTCCATAACAGCTTAACTTCTTGAAGAGTTAATGGTGCATAGTGTTTTGCTGATGTGAAGTACCATATTGCATAGATTGCAAATAGCCCGCAGAATAATGGTGTCAATATTTCTAGATGGCTTGTAAATATTTCAAACATTCTTATCATTGTCTCTATCATTTTCATAACCACCATGGGGTCATGGTTGATGTATTACATTAGCTTCGAATTGCGGATTAAGATTGAGTGAGTGGCTTATTTTTACCAAATCCGCTTCTATGTCGATTAAAAGAACAGTTGTGTTATTAGACTTGATTTCGAAATGGATTTTGATATCTATATGTCCTGGTGGAACTGTTAGGTCAGCTGTATCCCCGTCTGAGAAAGTGGCGTTTGCAGTTTTTACTTCCATGCGTATTTTTGTATAGTTTCCAGTAGGTATATCAGCAATAGAAAGGGGCATAGTCACATTTTCTAGTGTAAGAAGATCAAAATAGACCTCTTCTGTCCCGTTAGCGAAAGGTATGTCTATCCATGTTTCATTTTCAACGTTGTGAACTGCTAGGTTGTCGATTGTTAAGTTTAGATGTCTTAAATCTACTGGCGCGTCTTTTAGCAAGACAATTAACGTACCTATGTGAACTTCTGCTGTAGGAAAGATATCCATAGAAAAGCTTGGAAATTGTATACCTGAGACGAATATGCCTCCTATAATTAGGGAGGCCATCAATATACCTGAGAGTGCATATATGCCAATTTTTCTTTCTTCGTTGTTCATATTAATTACCTAAGTAAATAAAGGAAATCGTAGGATTTAAGACAATTTTTTTGAACACTTTGTTCAAATAATTGAACAGCCTAATAGATTAGAAAATTGTTGGCGATCTACGCAGTTCTTTCTTTAATTTAAATTTAATTTTCAATGTAGGAAGGGCGAATTCTTGCTTTTCTAAGCAAGTTGGCGTTTGATACAACTGATACCGAGCTTGTTGCCATGCAAAGTTCCGCGATGACTGGGTGAAGAAAACCAAAGATTGCAATGGGCATGGCGAGTGTATTGTATATAAATGCCCAAAAAAGGTTTTGCTTAATTTTTCTGAAAGTAGCTCTTGAAAGTTTTATTGCTGTGACCAAACTGGAAAGGTCTCCTCTTACTAATATTATGTCTCCTGATTCAATGGCTATGTCTGTGCCCGATCCAATAGCTATTCCCACATTTGCCTGTGTTAAGGCTGGGGCATCGTTTATGCCGTCGCCTACCATGGCAACTATTCCATATTTTTGTTGGGCTTGCTTCACAATTTCCACCTTCTTGTCAGGCAGCACTTCTGCATAGATTTCGTTTATTCCTATTTGCCTCGCAATAGCCTCCGCGGTTTGACGGTTGTCACCGGTAAGCATAACGGTTTTAAAGTTCATGTTTTCCAGTTCCCTTATTGCGTTAACAGTATCCTCCTTTAAAGTGTCTGCAACTGCAATTAGTCCTATAGCTTTACTATTTATTGCAACCACCATCACAGTTTTCGCTTGTTTTTGAAGGGTCTCAAGTTTCTCTTCTAGCTGTAACTTTGTTTTCTTATCTTTTGGGTCCAATAACGAAAGTTTTCCTACGAGAACTTTTGTGCCATTTATAATGCCTGTAACTCCCTTGCCTTTTATAGCCTTGAATGACTTAGGCGTATCCAGTTTTATTCCTTCTTCTTGCGCTTTATTTACGATTGCTTTGCCTATGGGGTGTTCGGAGCCTTGTTCAACGCTGGCGGCATAATGAAGGACGACTTTCTCGTCTTTCGGATTGTTGAGCGGAATAACATCTGTTACCTCCGGTTTTCCCTTGGTCAAAGTACCTGTCTTATCGAGTATTATTGCCTTTACTTCTTTCATGGTCTGTATAGCTTCTCCTTTTCGTATTAGAATACCTCTTTCCGCTCCCATTCCTGTTCCCACCATAAGCGCAGTAGGTGTGGCCAATCCTAACGCGCAAGGACACGCAATAACTAAAGTTGCGACGGCAGCGGAGATGGCCAGCATTATTGGCGGTTGATTTAGGTTAACCCATGGCAGCAAGGATTCTGTCCATCTAGCTACTACCATCATACTTTCAGGGATGGTAATCCACAGAATAAATGTTGATAGAGCTATTAGCAAGACTGCCGGAACAAAATATCGCGTGACCTTGTCTGCAAATTCTTGAATTGGTACTTTTGTTCCTTGGCATTCTTCAACCATTTTTATGACTTGTGCGAGAAACGTGTCTTTCCCGATTCTCGTGGCCTTAATTTTCAGTAAACCCTCTTGGTTTACCGTACCTCCGATAACTTCATCACCTGTTTTCTTTTCTACAGGCATGGATTCGCCGGTTGCCATAGATTCGTCAACAGCGCTTTCTCCTTCGACGACTATTCCGTCGGTGGGTATCTTCTCTCCTGGACGAACAACTATTATGTCGCCAACTTTAACTTCATGGATGGGAACCTCTTTCTCTTTTCCGTTAACCAAGATTTTGGCGGATTTAGCCTCCAGTTTCAGTAATCGCCTAATGGCTTGTGAGGCCCTTCCTTTAGCTTTTGCTTCAAAAAACCTGCCGGTAAGGTGGAAGGCCATGATCATAGCGGATACGCCTGCATAATTTAGAATTGATGTGTAGAAGGAGGCGGGTCCCGTAATGAAGGCTATGCCAGTTCCCATCATGATGAGAACGTCCATGTTAGCGGTTTTATGTAATATCGCCTTTACAGCTGACTTAAAAGTTGGTAATCCTGCCCAGAAAAGAACGGGGGTCGCTAGCAAAATGAGGCCCATATTATAGGTTGTTGTATTTGGCCACACTATGTTAAACATCATTTCTGGAACCATCCAGGCAATTATCGGAATTGTACATATCCAAGCAACAGACATTCTTAAACGGGCTTTTCCCATCCCCTCAGCAGATCTATCAACCTCTTCCTCCTCTTCAATCATGTAACCTAAATCTTGGATTGTTTTTCTTAAATCCAAAATTGATATTAAATCAGGAGAATATTCGACCGTTGCTTTTTCAGTAGCAAAATTTACATTAGCTGACTTTACCCCTTTCATTTTTCTAAGGGCTTTTTCTATATTGGCTGCACATGAGGCACAACTCATACCCGCGATTTGGATGCGAATTTCACGCGTTTTTTCCTCTTCTTTGGGAACTCCAATAGGTTCGTAGCCTGCTTCTCTGATTAATTGGGCTATTCTTTCAAGAGTTATTTCTTCAGCATTGTATTCTATTACAGCTTTTTCTGTGGCGAAATTAACGTTAGCTTCAATTATCCCTTTTTGTTTTTTCAGAATATCTTCTGTTGTCTGGGCGCAGGAAACGCAGTGCATTCCACTGATTCTAATGATGAGTTTTTCCTTTCTCATGGTTAATGTTCAACTCTTAAGATTTATCTGGTGAAGGAAGATATAAATATATCTTTTAAAGATATATCTTTTAATGATACAACGTGATAACCCATGAGTTCCGAAATAGAAGAATTTGTCTCCGATTTCCTACGTTTTTACGTACTTGTTATTCTTTATGAGGGGCCAAGCCATGGCTATAATATAATTAGCAAATTCAAGAAAAGACTAGGAAAAGAAATAAGTCCAAGCTTAGTTTACCCCTTTCTTCAGCATCTCGAGAAAAAAGGATTTGTAAAACATACCATTGACCAAGTTGGTGCTAAGAAGAGGAAAGTATTTGAGCTAACTGAGAAAGGAAGAGAATTCTGCAAACGACTGTTCAAACGATTTTCAACTCTTGTTTCTATAGCAATAGAACCAAGTTTAGAAATTTGTGCTAATTGTGGATGTAAAGTCTATGAAGGTGGTCACCAAGAAACCATCAATGGACAGAATATGACCTTCTGTTGTGTACACTGTGCACAATCGTACAAAAAAGAAGGGGAAAAACTTAATTCTTAAGTATTTTCGTCCAGTAACGGTACCATTGTGTATTTGACTTGTTGAATTCCCCTCATTGCACGAATTTTGCTTATAAAACCCAGCACTTTCTCCGCTTCTCCTCTTGTGATAAATACTTCTAGACAATATTCTCTTCCAAGATGTATATGCATATCAGCAGAAACTATTTCATCATGTTCATGTCTTAAACGCATAAGCCTCTGGTCTACATCATGTCTTTCATGTGCTGAAATTACAGTTATAGTTGCTGTTACTTTCCCTTTTTCAAGTTTGCTTAACTCAAATTCAGCTAATAAATCCCTTATTCCATCTCTAATTGCTTCTGAACGGCTGGAATACCCCTTATCGCGCATAAACATGTCTAATTTTCTTAATAATTTGCTTGATAGGGAAATGCTTATTACAGGCAAGGGATCGCCATAATAATAAATTCTGAAGTAATTAATAAAATTTATTAAAATGCGCCGCTTTATTAGCACTACTTTAATAAAAAGATGTTCATAATACTTTCTCGTGAGAAACTCGTAATGACTAACCAAGAAGAAGAATGTAATACATGCACGGTAGAATTTTCAGAGGAAGAGCTAGCTTCTTCTTCATGGAAGAGCAAAAATGTAATAATCATATCCATTTCAGCCGTGCTTTTTTCTATAGGACTAATGTTAGAATTTATCCTTAAGTTGTGGATTCTCGCTGAAGTTTTTTTCTCAATTACTGTTATTATTTCAGGATATAGTATAGCTAAAGAAGGTTTTTTCTCTCTACTTTTTCGAAGAAGATTAAGCATAGATCTCCTTATTATCATGGCTGCTCTTGGTAGTTTTTTCATTGGTCATGGAAAAGAAGGGGCAGCTGTAGTTTTCCTATTTAATATCGCTGAATTTCTTGAAGTTTATGCTGGTGAAAGAGCCAAAAGATCGATAGCTTCACTAATGAAAATTGCCCCCGAAGTCGCAACTGTAAAGAAAGATAGTAAAGAAGTTAAAGTTCCAGTAGGTGAAGTAGCGATTAATGAGATAATAGTGATTAGGCCTGGAGAAAAAATTCCATTAGACGGTGTGGTGATAAACGGCATCTCGAGTGTGGATCAGTCTCCTATTACTGGAGAATCAATGCCTGTTACAAAACAGATCGGAGATGAAGTTTATTCAGGAACAATAAACAATGAGGGGTTTCTGGAGATAAAAGTTACCAAAAGATCAAATGAAACTTTGCTTTCTAAAATCGTAAAATTCGTAGCGGAGGCGCAGAAAAAGAAGTCTCCTACTGAACGGTTCATAGATAAGTTTTCCAAGTATTATACGCCTTCCGTTATGTTATTAGCCTTAATTGTAGCTACAATTCCAACATTTGTATTCGGCTTTCCTTTTAATGAATGGTTTTACAAAGCGTTAGTTCTGCTTGTAGTGTCTTGCCCATGTGCATTGGCGATATCAACTCCTGTGGCCATGGTTTCAGCAATAACAAGCGCCGCAAGAAACGGAGTCCTAATAAAGGGTAGCAGTTATGTCGAAGAAGTAAGTAAGATTAAAACCTTTGCTTTTGACAAAACAGGAACCTTAACTGAAGGTAAACTCGAAGTAACAGACATAATTTCGCTTGGGGAATCCAAAGAAAGTGTTCTGGAAGTGGCAGCTTCTCTGGAAGTTTTCTCTGAGCATCCGATTGCAAAGGCAATAATTGAAAAAGCTAAAAATGAGAAAGTTAAGCTGAGATCGACTCACAATTTTAAAGCTATTGCGGGAAAAGGCGTAACCGGGAAAATTAAGGGAAATACCCATTATGTTGGTAATAGACGACTGTTTAAAGAGCTTAAAATTGATCTCCCAGAAGAGCATTTTTCAAAACTCGAAAATGAAGGAAAAATAGTGATCATGGTCGGAACAGCGAGGAAGATTATGGGACTAATCGCGGTGATGGATAAAATTAGAGATGCAACGATTGAAACTGTACATAAACTTAAAGAAATGGGAATAAAAACCGTTATGATAACTGGAGATAACGAGAGAACCGCTCAAGCAATAGCAAAGAGAATAAGCATTTCAGAGTATCGTGCCGAACTGCTACCTGAAGACAAAGTTAAAATGGTTCGGAAGCTCGCGAACAATCATGGGCATATAGCAATGGTAGGTGATGGTGTAAATGATGCTCCAGCGCTTGCGAGTGCTAATGTGGGAATAGCTATGGGTGCAATAGGAAGTGATGTTTCATTAGAAACAGCCGATATAGCCCTAATGCAAGATGACCTTTCAAAATTACCATACCTAATTAGATTGAGTGAAAAAACTCTCAAAATAGTGAAAGAAAACGTTTTTGCATCAATTTTGATTAAAGGAAGTTTTTCATTTTTGGTTTTTCCTGGGCTTGTAACCTTATGGCTTGCAGTAGCAATCGGAGACATGGGTCTGTCATTGGCAGTAATTCTTAATGCCATGCGTCTGTCAAGATTGAAGGAAATATGAAAGTCTGTAGTCATGCAGCGAATAAACTAATTTTGGATATAGGAGAAAGTTAAGAAAGCTGATTTCCAACATCTACCAGTGAGCTGTAAAAAAGGAAGTTTTAAGGACCTATTATCTCTTTGAATTGTTGGATCGAAGGCTTGCCTTCTATGATGTTCTTTCTATCTATTATGATTGTGGGAACCGCCTTAATGCCATATTCTCTTGCTTTCTTTAAACAAACTCTAGTTTTACATTTTTCTCTAATATTATACTCAATTACAGTGCATTTTCTGCATACGTTTTCTCTCACTAACTTCAAAGCCTCTTTGCAAAGTGGACATCCACTAGTGAATACTTCAATTTTGTTTTTCATCTTTTATCGCCTTTACTTTAAATCATCAAGTAAATATAAAATCTTAAGTATTTATAATATGTAGTAGCACTGCTCTTACTAAGTAGGGAAAATTACAATGAGTTTACTTTCAGAAACTAATAGAATTAGCTGTCCTCTTGACGAAATTATCAACCTGATTAGCAAAAAATGGACACTTCTTATTATTAGCGTGCTTGGCAATAATCAAAAAGTTCGGTATAGCGATATTCTTCGACAGTTGAAGGGGATAAACTCGAAAACTCTCTCAGACAGACTCAAGGAACTTGAAATACATGGGTTAATTAAAAGGAAAGCTTATGCGGAAATTCCTCCTAGAGTAGAATATTCTCTTACAAAAAAGGGAATGACTCTAAGGAAAGCTGTATTACCGTTGATGAAATGGGCATATACTTACAATAAAACAAGAGAAGGAAAAACGCCCTGCGATGCTGCATTCGCTGAAGAAATAGGAAAAATTTAGATGAATTCTGCGGTGAAGAAGAAACATGAAAATTCGCTATATTAACACAAAAACCATCTTAGGATAATGCTTAATTGGAAATTCAATTTCGAAATAGAAAATGCCAAAAATGGATGTTAAGGCTTTGAATATGTTACTGACAAATACGAGGACAACAGCAAATTTTTCAGAAAGAGAAGCTATTATATCTAAATGCTACATCCAAAATAAAAGAGTAGTCGTCCAAGTCTGTGGGGTCGTCGTCTAGCTTGGTCAAGGATACCAGCCTGGGGCGCTGGCGGTCCTGGGTTCAAATCCCAGCGACCCCACCATTGTTTGGATAAAACCCCAGCACTTCACTTGCGTTTTCTAAAAAGCCTAACGCCGCTGATTTCACAAACGTAGTCGAAGCCAGCCTCTATCAGTTCAGCTGCCTGCTCAACTGTCTTGGCAACTTTGCAAATATATTCTTCATCTCCTTCAGCCTTAACCAGCTGTGTGTAGATCAACGTGTTTTTTATGTTTCGGTGACCAAGCACTTCCATAACATGGAGGATATCCTTAGTGCGGTGATACTCCATGGTTGCCTTCCAATGCCTAAATGTTCTGAAAGATATCCGTAGCAGGCGAGGGTTTCCCAGTCTAAAGGCTGCTTTCCTACGCTGCCTTTGAAAGGAAACTGTCAGAGACTTCAATGTGGAGTACACTGCGAACACTCTTTCGTCTCCTTTTCGCAGGCCGCTAAGCATGTTTACAAGCTTTGATGAAATTTTGAAGATGCGTGGGTTGCTGCGCTTTTCAGGGGTTATTATTAGTGTTTTTCCTTCAAGATCCACGTCGATCCATTTAAGGATGAAAACTTCTCCAGGCCTAGCTCCTGTTTCTTTTAAGATTTGCAGGAAACATGTAATGCGCTTGTTGCATGAGGCTATGAGATCGTTGATTTCTTGTTCATGGGGAATGAATGGAAGCTTTCTGACGGCCTTGTATCTTGGTCTTTCCCATTTTAATCCTAGCCATTTTACAAAGGAATCATAGGCGTAAACGGTTGTCTCTTTCCCTGAATCGTTCCAGTTTTGCGATGCTATAACTTCTTTAACGCTTTCTGGATCCAGCAGGTTAGCTCCAAGCCTTATAAGGCGTTTTAGCCTCTTCACCTTTCCGGTTATTGTTATTTCTTTATAGCCCTCTTTCTTCATCCACCATGCAAACTCTACAAGTTTACTCTTGATGTGGGGTTGGATCGTTTGGCTTATCGGTGTGGCTCCCGCAGCCCGTTTTTCAGTTCGGGTTTCCACTTCGGCCAAGGTTTGCACCGCTTTTGGGGCGGAGGGCGCTCTGCGTGGGGCTTCACGGCTCCCTTGGCAATTATAAAAGAAGGCGGATGACGGATTTAAAATAAGCGTTTGAATTTTTGAGGCGTGTTGAAACATGTCTAGACGGTTGAGTTTTTGTTTTCTGGTTTTGTTTGGATCTGAGAAACGGTATCCGCAATCTCTACATAAGTAGCGTTGTATGGCTTCACCGTTTTTTAGATAGCGCATTCCGTCTTTATACAGTTGTTCTGAACTGCATTTGGGGCATTTGAGCGGATTTGCGGGGGTCATTATGGTTCGTGCCTGGCTATCTGTTCAAAACGGTTAGGTCTGGAATTCGCTTCTTATGTTTGGGCTGTATTTCATTTTCTTCCGATTTGTTCTTTGTTATGGAAGCAACCTGTCCAACAATAAGCTGGATGCCATCATTTTTCGAGTGATTTGTTCTAACGTGATGTTCTAAGTCGGCTTGGGTGGCGAAATAAACTGGTTTAGTACATAGATCACATTTGAAGAGTTTAGCATCAGAAAATCTGGAATTGCTGATATTTGAGCGAGATATCAGTTTTAGATTTTTCTTTTTCAAATCTGATGTATTTTCCTGCCTTATCTCAAGGCTTCTCCCCTTCTCAGTAGGATGTAGGAGTCTGGCTTGTTCCACGGCAACGTTAACATGACCATTGTTAACTGTTATATGTATAATTTCTCCTGAAAGGGGGTCCACTATATTGTAGCCTTCTATGCCTTGGATGGAACTGGAGAAGTCGTTGAAAAGGCTTAAAATGAAGCCCATTAGATGTTTGGAGTTGCTAGCGTTGATATCTGCGATGGATATCAGAGATTTAGGTTCTTTTTCTTGAAGTGTTGAGTAGACGTTTCTACCTTGTTTTTTGTCTCTAACTAGATAACCTTTCAGTACTAGTTTTTCAAGGTAGGCATAACAAGTTTTATACGGAATTCCGGTTGTGTTGGCAACATATTTAACAGTGGCATCATCTGTAGTAATAGCGTTTTTAATAGTCCTATAAATTGCCTGTTCTCGGCTGTTTAGTTCGCTTATTGTTTCGGTTATAGCATCCCATCCAAGTTGCAATGCATAGTATAGATCAATTAAGTCGGCTTTTCCGTGTTTTTCTGGAGGTTTCTGGAACCGTCTAACCCAAGCTATTAGACTGATTAAATCGCAGAGCTTGTCCGGGTCTCTTCGTGATTCACTTCTCGGGCTTTCAAGTAGCTTGATTAATTGTTCAGCGTATGGAATTTTTGGCAGTTCTTCTAATGGTTCTTGGGTCAGTAGAATGTGGAAAGCGCATTTCCAAAGTTTTAGCTTTTCTTCTGAAAGCAACAGGCGTTTTCCAGCTCTAAACTTAAGCTTTTCAAGCTTAACTTGCTTTGTTAATTCCTCGCTGCTGTTTGTTGTAAGGATCCACATACCGCTTTCAAGCGCTGTGTCGCCGGTAATAGCGTTGCTTGTTGTTGCCACAGCTTTAACTGGTAAACGCACTGTTTTTGTTGTCATCTCTCCTGAAGTTGAGTCACGCATGGCATACTCGCTGATTAATCCACCGTCATCAGACCGCATAAAGCGTAGTTGGCGGCCCATTTCTCCGCTTAAGGCGGGGCTGTCTGGAATGTACAGTAAGTCTGCATCTTTCATTTCCTTGCTATAGCGTATACTTGCAGCAGTCAAATAGCTACGCTCAACGCTTTTAATTGATGGATTTAGAAGGTCAAGCCACATCCGCATCAATGTGTCTTTTGCCGTTCCAGGATCACCTAACAGTTTTATGATGCTTGTCATGCCAAGTTTTGAGGCTCCTATCAAAAGTAGTCCGAGTAAACGCTTGTTTCGTTCCTCGCCCACAACAAATCTTGGCTTGTTAATTTTTGAAATTACAAAGCCTTGGTCAAACACTTCGCCAAGCTTGTAAAGGAATGCTGGATTTAACAGTAGA
>MTLU01000029.1 GCA_002010975.1 Candidatus Bathyarchaeota archaeon JdFR-07
CCTATAGTAACTCCAACAATTGTCGGCAAGCCGAAAAGCGCTGAAAGAGGGATTAAACAATCAGCAATCCGTAGTTGAATACTCGCCGCGGCACTTAACCCTTGAACAATCACCATCACTGCATACAAAGCTGCAAACACGGCTGTCAAAGCAAGAGCCTTGCTGTCCATTTTCAATTTTCCACCTCCTACACCGGGGTTTTTATGGCGGAACGGGTGGAGGCCCACTCACCCGCCAAATATTTCTATGAGAAATGTTTGAATTATTAAACATTGCGAAAATTATGCTTGGAGCACTCTGCTTTTTCTTCATCATGTGTCATGTATAATTTAATTTCTGTAAATTCCCACCTTTGGACCTCGACTTCTTAGAATATTTCCTGCAAATCAACAATCAATGCAAGAGCATTCTCTCTAAACTTGATGTAAGTTCTGGCTTAAGCCGATTCTTGCTTCTTCTGCATAACATCTTAAATCATATATCCAAGAGTAAACCATACACTTTAGCTAATTAAACTAATAGCGCCACAAAAGTTGAAAAAGCTACCAAGAGAGAAATTGTTAAAACAACCTGCCATTCTTTCAGAGGACGATGGTAAGTAATTAAAGTAATTAGACTTCGCCTATGGCTAGAGGATAGTTTTTTACCATCAAAATAGACGTTTGCCTTTTTTCTAGAGAAGAAGAATGTTAGCAAAATCAGCGAAGAATTAAATATATATGGCAAAATTGAAATTATCAAAACAGATTTAACATCAGAAATAATAGCAAAAGCAGCAACCGTCATTCCAATAGCGAAGGACCCGCTATTCCCGACAAAAATTTTGCCTTTAACATTGAAAAATGCGAGAATGAGCCACATAATCAGTGGAACATACAATAGTGTTGCATTACCACTAGAAACAGTAAGTAAACCAATTAAAACGATAGCAGGACAAACGGTTTCTAAACCATTTAATCCTCCCAACTGATTAATGGTATTAGTCGTTATCGTTACAATCAACGGTATCAATAGAAAATAGTAATAATTTCCGAACTGAAGACTTCCTATGATAGGAAGTGTTATTGAGGTGCGCAACCCAAGAGTTTTCGCCAAAGTAATCAATGGAACGGAAGCTATAAGCGGAAGAAATGCTTTATAACGCCATTTAAGATCGATCCAATCATCCAACAATCCCATAAAACCTCCAAACAATATGCATACTGCTAATGTCAAAGCACGAGAAGCCCACGAAGATGAGATATCATATACAAAATAATGCAGTAGAAGAAGATAGGTTGCACTGATGAGGACATAGATTACACCTAGGCCATTGGGAATCAACGGTTTATTTGGCTTATGATAGTCAGGAACTTTTGGAAACAAGTAATCTCTCCCTAAGATTCAGGATAATTAATCTTGTAAAGACAAACTAATGGTATGATTCCTCCATAAGAATCCTCTGCAGACCTATTCAAACCGGCAATAAATTCTTCTTCAAAGAATTGAAGAACTTGAGACCTAGGCTGATTCTTGTTTACTTCTAGCCATCGTTCTCTAGCATAATTCATAAGTTTAAAAATTGTGGAGTTCTGTCCCTTAGAGTTGGGTATCGTCTCATCACGGTCGATTCTACCATTTTTGTTTTTATCAACTCCATCAAATCCAAGAGTGTAGTTTCCAAATGGTTTTTCGTCAACCCACATTGAATCGGCATCAATTATTTTTTCTTCGTACACAAAACGATCGAAAGACGGATTTCGTCCCTGGTTTCTTCCAGAAATTCTCGCCATCCAAGCCCATTTTCCCTCGTCTCCTGCACCAAACCAGTTTCCATTTGTGTCGATAGTTGCATAAACAAGAATGTATTTAGCGTTATATCGTTTCAGCATTTGTACAGAAAGTTCCTCACTGGCCATGAATATGAAACCGATGTTTTCTATTTGGGTGCGATTCCATGTACCGTTGTCCGCAAGGGAGGTAACGTTCCCAACCATCGAAATCCAATATCCATAATCCCACCAGCTACAGACAACTTTTTCATGGATGGGCTTAGAACCGAAATTACTTTTCAAGTAATCTAACATGTCTAGCCATTCTCGTACCGGATCGCTTGGAACTATTGGAAGACTCGCAGCAGTAATAGTCACGGGAGAATAAGCTTGAGAGTAAACTCGCGGCATTCCACCTGCCTGTGGAGAAACAACAAAGCTTGTTACCAAAATGATAAATATAAGAAAAATGGCAGTTCCGCTAAATTCTTTTCCAACAGATCCCAAACCATACTTCTTTTTTGCAAAGATTTTAGGCGGCTCCTTTAATAAGGTTATAAAGGGTTTCAGAATTCCAATAACCCCTATAGAGGCCAAGAGACTGAAAGCAGGAGCGAAAAGGACAAGCAGACGCACCATGGAACACGCAAAATAAAGAGATGTAACACCGAAGATTAGCAAAAACAAATTCCTGTTGTTAAGATTTTTCAAGATAAAGAAGAAACCTGAAACGAAGAATATTATAGCAATTCCTAAGTCAAAATAAATTGAACTCCAAGATGATATCCTATGCTCTGCAACTGATTCTACAAGAGGAGATCCCTCACGGACAAAAGGATTCAAAACTGAAATGAACTTTCCAGCAAGACCACGTATGTACCCAAGTTGCCAAAGCAAGGCAAAACCGCCAATGAAAATTCCTGTTAGAACAACAAGCGAAACAAGCTTCCACTTAGGCGACTTCAAATTTGAAAAAATCTCTATAAAATAAAGCAGTGCAAATATTGCAGCTATTGGTAAAATAGCAAAGGTTAAAAGATATGGTGTTGAAAGTTTAGGTTCACTTATGGCAATAAATAATCCCAATCCCAAAGTTAGGCTATAAGACAGTAATAGATGTCGAGTATATCTATTTAACAATATGAGGACAAAAACAAAAATAGCGGTAACGCCAATGGGGTATAAGGCCGCTCCCCATCCAATACAGAAATAACCTAAAGTCGCACCTGCTCCAAGTGCATATTTTATCTTCGAATTTAATGATCTATTTTCTTCAACTGAGCGTAAAAAGAAAACAATGAAAAACAAAAGAGCAACTATACCTATGCTCTCATCGTCAAAAAAGCCCACTGAAGTTCGTTGTAGATAAGAGGGGCTTAAAGCTAGAAAAAGGGCGCTTAAGAACCCTACTGGAGTTCCACCCACATCTTTCCCTAAGAAGAATATTGCAAGGCAAGCGAATGCACCCATTATAGCTGGGAATAGTGCGCAGAAATTCATTAACGGTATTTGGACACCTAGCCATGAAATTATCTGATAAAAAAATGCTGCAGTAAGAGGTAGGCCCATATAAGATTTCTTTAAAACGTTAACTCCCTGGGGATACCAGCTTCGATAATCTATCCAATTTTTATATTGCCAATTCCAAAAGTCGAATCCGTTTTTTAATATAAATTCTGTAAAGCGATATTGGTGATAAGGATCAAACTCTGAAAGATGTAGCGAACCTGTTTCTATTTCCCATCGTAATGGGAATATACGTATCATGAAGGCTACAAGAAGTATTAGAGTTAAAACTGAAAAAGTGAGCATTGAACTATGGCTGATTTCTACCCGAAGTTTTCCTATTTTTTTGAAATTAGTTACAATAACTTCCTTGGAAAGGGTTTTTCGGATCCCCATTCTAGTTCATCTCTCTACACAGATTAGCAAAGCCTTTTATTTCCCTTATGGTTAAAAGAACGTTTCTTTTATAGTCTCCGCTTGTAACCATACTTATCAGGATCATAGAATGGAAACTTAATAATCTTACTTTTCGCTAACTTCTCTCGAATTTTAACGTTTACAATATTTCCTTCATTTGCTTGGGATATTTTAACGTACCCCATTCCTATGCCACATTTAAGCAGTGGTGAATATGTTCCGCTGGTTATATATCCAATTTTTTCATTTTTACTGTAGATTTCAAAACCTTTTCGTGGTATTCCCTGATCTATCATCTGTATTCCAACACGTCTGCGTTTGATTCCCTTTTCTTTCTGCTTAATCAATGCTTCTTTTCCTATAAAATCGTTTTTTTGAAATTTTACCACGAAGCTTAAGGCAGCTTCTAATGGTGTTGTATTTTCATCTATATCATTTCCATAAAGGCACATGCCTGCCTCCAATCTTAGAGTATCTCTTGCTCCTAAACCACAAGTTTCTATTTCAAAAGTTTTTCCTTCTTCAAGAATGCTGTTCCAAACTTTTATTGCGTTATCTGGTTTGTCTATCGTAGTGTTCCATATAAAGATTTCAAAACCATCTTCTCCTGTGTAACCAGTTCTCGAAATGAAAACTTCTACACCTTCTAGACGTGTAATTTCTGATTTAAAGCGTTCTATTTTATTCAGATTTTCTGTTGAGATTGGTTGCAGCGTTTTTTCTGCTTGGGGACCTTGAACTGCGATCATAGCGACGTGATCTGAAACTTCTTCTACATTCACATTGAAACTTTGGGAGTTCTTTATAAGCCAGTTGTAATCTTTTTCTCTGTTAGTTGCATTAGAGACAAACAGAAACTTTTCTTCTTCAAGTCTATATATTACAAAGTCGTCTATAATGCCTCCATTTTTTTTACACATCACCGAATATTGTGCGCTGTTAGATGTAAGTCTCGTAACATCGTTTGTTATGACATAGTTTAAAAAATGTTCGGAATCTTCTCCCTCTATTATTATTCTTCCCATGTGGGAAATATCAAATATGCCAACATTGTTTCTAACAGCTAAATGCTCAGGGATCACACCTTTATACCATAAAGGCATCTTAAAATTAGCAAATACTGTCATCTTTGCATTTTTTTTATGTATTTCATAAAGTTGTGTTCGGCGAATTTTCTTCATAGAATTTCCTCTTATTACCAATCTGTTATTTTATTGGCTTCACTTCAACATCTATAGGGATCAGTGAAAGCTTCTTGCTGCAACTTGGACATTTTCCCTCATGTTTATGCAAAATTTCATCTGGAGGTTTAAGATCAGCTCCCTCATATAAAACATAACCACACTGTTGACAAATAATGCGCTGAGGCAAAGTAGTGCACCAAATTGAATAAATATATTTATGACATATTTATTGATTGCTAGTTAAATTCTGCTCTGTTTGTCTTGATGCAAGAGCTTTAACTTCAGATAAATTTAATTGAAAGAAAAATGTTTTCTCATATATTCGCTTGGTTAGTGTGAGTATGGGAAAATATACATTGGTTGTGACAGAAAAACCAGATGCTGCTCAAAGAATAGCTTCTGCATTGGATTCAAGAGGAAAAGCTAAGAAAATGGAAGATAATGGGGTGCCATATTATATAGCAAATAGAGATAGGAAAATAGTTGTTGTTCCTGCCTTGGGACACTTATATACTGTAGCTGGGGAGAGAAGCGGGAGAAATTATTATCCTGTTTTCAATTTTAGATGGGTTCCCAGATATGTTGCTGAAAGGGGAGCCAAACAGATTCGGACATGGATAGAAACCATCTCGAAGTTGGCAAAAGATGCGGATTTGTTTGTTGATGCATGCGATTATGATATTGAAGGCAGCATCATTGGATATTGTGTGCTAAAATATGCTTGTGGAAACAAAGAAAATGTATCTAAAAGAATGAAATACTCCACCCTTACTAAAGGGGAATTGGAAAAATCGTATGCTGAACTTTTACCACGTTTAGATTTTGCTTTAATCGAAGCAGGACGTGCAAGACACGAAGTAGATTGGCTTTATGGAGTAAACCTCTCTAGAGCTTTAACAATGTCAGCGAGAGACTGGAGTGGGAAATACGCTACATTAAGCACTGGGAGGGTTCAGGGTCCAACTCTAAAGTTTTTGGTAGCGAGAGAAAAGGCGATCAGATGTTTTGTCCCTATTCCTTTCTGGAGCATAAAGGCAGAAATAGAGATAGCAGGCTCAATTTTTGAAGCAGAATACGAAAAAACAACAATAGAAACTAAAAAAGAAGCAGATGCTGCAATTAAAGCCTGTAAAGGAAAAAACGGAAAAATCGAGAAGATTGATATTAAAAAATTCCGACAAATGCCGCCCAAACCTTTCGATTTAGGAGCATTGCAAAGCGAAGCTTACAGTCTTTTTGGTTATACACCAATGCGAACATCCAATATAGCCCAACGCTTATATCTCGCAGCTTTAATTTCTTACCCTAGAACTAGCAGCCAGAAACTTCCCCAATCCATAAATTATAAGACGATACTAAAAAACCTAAGCAAAGTTTCTCAATACAAAAAACTTGCCGCAGAGCTTTTAGTAAAAGAGCAGTTAAAACCAAACGAAGGTAAAAAAGAAGACCCTGCCCACCCAGCTATCTACCCCACTGGTAACCTCCCAGAAGGAGAATTGGACGATTCTGAAAGAAAACTATGGGATTTGGTCGTTAGAAGGTTTATGTCTGTCTTCGGAGAACCTGCTTTGAGACAAAGCGTGAAAGTATCTATCAACGTAGCTGGACATCGTTTTCATCTGAGAGGAAGACAAACCTTAGAAGAAGGATGGTTGCGCTTCTATGGACCTTATGTAAGGTCAGAAGAAGTTTTATTGCCTCCTATAAAAGAAGGACAAGCCGTAAGGGTTAAGAAAGTCATTTTAGAAGACAAATTTGTTAAACCACCCCCGCGGTATAATCCTGCCAGTCTTCTTAAAATGATGGAAAAGGCTGAAATCGGAACCAAAGCGACAAGAGCTGGTATCATACAGACCTTATATGATAGAAAATACATTCGTGATGAAAGAATGATTGTAACAGATTTAGGCTTTGAAGTGCTTGAAGTTTTGGAAAAATATTGTCCTGCAGTTGTTTCTGTAAAATTAACCAAAGAGCTTGAAGAAAAAATGAACAAAATTCAATTAAACAGCGAAAAACGAGAAAACATTCTGGTAGATGCTGTTGAAATTCTTAAACCAGTAGTAGAAAAATTAAAAGAGAAAGAAAAAGTAATAGGTGAACAACTAAGCAAAGCGATAAAAAGAGCAAGAATAGAGGAAAGAATAATTGGTGCATGCCCAATCTGCAAGACAGGAAAACTTATGATATTATATTCGCGGAAAACAGGTAAACGTTTCATAGGCTGTACGAACTACTTCAAAAACCTATGCAAAACATCCTTTCCGTTACCTCAAAAAGGAACAGTAAGGCCAACTGGAAAAATGTGTCGAAGATGTGACTGGCCTATGGTTCTAGTTAGAATCAGAGGAAGGCGCCCATGGAATCTTTGTTTTAACCCAGATTGCCCATTGAAAGAAGAAAGGAGGGAAAGGAGGAAAGACGAGTGAAATGTAGTGTTTGCGATAGAGAATCGGTCCAAGAAGGTTTTTGCGAATTGCATAAGAAAGCCTATGAGAATGTCCTTAAAAAGTATGATTTATGGAAGAAAGCTCTAGAAATTTCTTGGAAAGAATATTTAAGTGAGGTTGCTAAGAATCCTTTAACAGGAGAATGGGCCAGAGAAGTGGCAGAATATCTCAGAAAAAGTGGAGATAATTGAAATGGCTAAAAAATTCAAACGAAAAGCTTCATCTATGTCTTTTTCCATTAGCAAATTATTTAAGAAAATCTCAAAAATGAGGCCCTCTACTTTCTTGTCTTCAATTGTTGTCATTGCAATTGCTATATTTTTGTTCAGCGGGGGTTTGTATAACCTTGCCGTTAGGCCTCTTCCATCTTTCTATTCTCGGGAATTTGGCTTCCTTTTCCTTTATCCTAGATTATCTGAACAGTTCATAACAGATAGCATGATATCTGCTATTCTGTACGCTCTCGGAGTAACTGGATTAATAGTTATCTATCAGAGCACAAAATATGCTTATAAGCCAAGACAAGCTTATATGATGTTTTTAATAGGCGTCTGTTTATTATTATTGGCATATATATATTTAGAAGTCACTATTCGCTTTAAAATGGGGCGATGAAATTACCACGGAGTACTTTTTAACCCCGTTTTATAAGCAATGTAATTTGTTAGTAGATGAAGTGGCGGAGTTATGATCAACACTGCAACTACAAGTTCTAAAGAAACCATTGACACATAGAAAAACAACGAGAAAATAATTGCTCCTAAAATAAAGTCTACTTGGTCAACAACAGGCAATAAATCTCCAGGTTTAAGTCCTATTCTTCTTTTTAGAAAAGCTCCCAACAAATCGCCTGTCAAGGCTCCAAGAGATAATATAAAGCCGAAATAAAGAGGATAATTCTCGAAAAAAAGGCTTTCCGCAATGCCGACGAGTGTTCCAGAGACCAGCCCGAAGAAAAAACCTCTAATAGTTTTATTTTTCCCGAAAATAGGTCTTCCGTCAAGAAAATTTTTTCTAAAATCTATTGGAAATCCGCCACCTGCAATTACAGGAATAGCATTGGCACAATATGCTGGAAAAATGAATTTCAATGCTTCAATAAATATCACGACACTCATTTGCAACACCAAGCTATAAATGTAAACACTCGTAGAGTCCTCCTTCTCCGATTCGTAAAAACCAGGTTATATACTGTGCCGCATTAGGTGCTTTCTCCAATATTGCTTTAATAATTTGAGGCTTTTCGGTTGGCCTCATAGCAATAATTACTTCCGCCCAAAATTTTAAAACCCTAGTAGCTACTGGTTCTATGCTTTCATAGGTCTCGTTTAAAACGCTTCGAACTTGGCTTGTCAATAAAACTGCTATTTTATGTGTTTTAGCGATTTGTGCCAGCAAGGCGAGTTGCCTGTTTAATTCTCGATTCAATTCGAAAGTTTTTTTGGGGGACTCTGCTACTTCTGCACGATAGAAAGAAGTTATAGTGTCGACTACTGCAAGTCCAAATTTTTCAGTTAAATAGTTTGGTAATTTTTCCATAACCAGCGTTTGTTCTTTGAAATTCTCGGGTCGCATCAAAAAGATTGATTCCGCAATTTTTTCAAGATTTTTAGAGGCTATTTGGGCCAATCGTTTTGAAGAGAACGTTGAATCGCAATCAATAAACAATGTTTTGTAACCTCGTCTTGCACAGTTCACTGCACATTGAATAGCCATTGTTGTCTTTCCTGTTTCTGGCTCTCCATACATTAGGTTGATGCTGCCAATTAAAAGTCCACCATCTAAAGCTTTATCTATGGATTTGCATCCAATTGGAATTCTTAGCGGCCCATTCACAGACATCAACGAATATAAATTGCGAAATTAATATTTTGCTTTATGCTCTAGAATCTATTCAAAATAGGGATTAAGCTGTATGAAAGCACAAATTGCTGTAGCGACTGTTTCAGGAAAAGCCTATTATTTAATTGTAAATGAACTGAAAAACAAGAATGTGCCTTTTGTGAGCTTATTACCAAAAGAACCAGTTCCTGCGGGGATTAAGGTTGTAATTACTACAAAACAAGAAAAAGAGAAGATAGTGCATAAGAAAATTTTAGTCTATAAGGAAGGTATAGACCCTGCGTCGATAGTTAATGAGGCATTACAGATTGTGAGAGGGAAAAGAACCTATGAAAAAATTGTTATTGGAGTTGATCCTGGGGAGGTTTTTGGGCTCGCTGTTTTAGCTGATGGGAAGGTTCTTCAAACTGAAAACTCCTTTAGCATAGAAGAGACGTCAAATAAGATAAATACTATCTTAAAAAGTCTTGAGAAAACTCCAGCAAAATCTATATCGATTAAAGTGGGTGACGGTGTCCTATCTTATAAAGAACGATTGTTACGGTATCTAGATAGTGTATTGCCCTCCAATGTGATGTTAGAAAGCGTAAGTGAAGCTGGAACAAATAGATATTTAGATCGAACTAAACATAGGCGGGGATTGAGAGACATTTTTTCGGCAATAAAAATAGCTGGACGTGAAGGGAAAAGTTTCAAAAGAAGGAAGATAAATGAATAGAACAGTTGACGCAGGAAAAACGTTAATAGTCGATGGTCCAGCCTCTGTAATGGTCAGCTCTGGACTTGCAGAAGTTTTTGGCCTACTAACAGATCAGAAGAACAAGATAGTGATACGTGAGGGAAAACGGTTACCTTTCGTCGTTAAACAAGAAGCTACCTTTGAAATTTTGTTGGGGGAAAATGCCAATGCAGAAGAAGTTGACAGCGATACTATTCCTAAATCTTGGATCATGGCTTTTGAAAAAGTTCTAAAAAGTAAAACGCAACCTGCAGTCATCATGGTTCTTGGGGCTGTTGATTCTGGGAAAACGAGTTTTTGCACTTATTTGGTAAATAGGTTGCTAAATATGGAAAAAAAGGTTGCAGTACTCGACGGTGATTTAGGCCAGTCAGATATTGGACCACCATGCACTATAGCATATGCATTTGTAACAAAGCCTATAGCTGACTTATTTTCGCTAGAGGCTGAAAATGCTTTTTTCGTAGGTATAACTTCGCCAAGTAAAGCCTCAGAAAAAGTAATTGAAGGATTAGTTTTATTGAAAAAAGAAATTCTGGACAAAGGCGCCGATTTCATCATTGTAAACACTGATGGGTGGGTTGAAGGAGAAGACGCCATTAACTATAAAGTTCAGCTTGTTAAGAAGCTTAAACCAGATATGCTTTTTGCAATTCAACAAAGTGTTGAACTACAACATTTGTTACAAACCCTAGAAAGTTCAACGCCGATTTTGATAAAATCACCCTCAGCTATCAAACAGAGAAGTAGAGAAAAACGTAAAACTCTCCGTGAATTGGGATATATGAAATATCTAAAGAACGCAAAGGTTCAGTCTATTCCCTTGAACTGGTTGAAAATTGAAGGAAGCGAGCTTTTCAGTTTGTACAGAACATATGAAGATGTTCAGAGAGCGAGAGAAATCTATGGTCTTTTGGGAATGAAGCCTTTATTTTTTAGAGAACAGAAAGAAAAAATTGTCGTGGTCATAGGTAGAAACAGGTGGATCGATAAAAGCAGTATAGAAAAAGTTGAAGAGTACACAAAAAAGAAGGTTGTAGTGCTTCGAAAAGGAGAAGAAGAAGGTCTACTAGTAGGTTTATATAACGCTAACAAAAATTTTCTTGGAATAGGTATTTTGCAGGAAGTGGATTATCGTAGAAAGTTTCTAAAGATTTTAACACCTGTTTCTGGGGAGATTTCAGTAGTCAATATGGGAAAGGTGAAGCTGGATAGAAAGTTTAAAGAAATACCAATCATTGCAGAAGAAGATTTTGCTTTCTAAAATTAGGTAAATATTGTTAAAAAGTTCTTCATTTATGTTATTTTCTTAGATGGGCAAACTACATTTAATGGACATTTTCGGCATAATGGTCTTTTTGCTTTACAATATTTTCTGCCTAAGGAAATAAAATATATATGAACTTTCAAATAATCTTCGGGACAATAAAGAGATTGAAGAGATTTGTGAACAGTTTCGTAATTTCCATTTTTAGGGGCAAGGCCTAATCTTTTTGCTACACGGTTAACATGCGTATCAACTGGTATTGTTGGCTTTCCAAAAGCAAAAAGCAATACTACATCAGCTGTTTTAGGTCCGACCCCTGGAAGCTCCATAAGCGTTTTTCTTGACTCTTCGAGAGATAAATATGTGATTAATTTTAAATCGCCACCAAATTTCTTTTCAATGATCTTAGAGACATGCTTTATAGCTCTCGCTTTATTTCGATACAGCCCAGCTACTTTTAAACACGCTTCAATTTTGCTTATTTCAGCATTCGCTAGCACTTTTGGAAGCATTTTAAAATGCTTGGAAAGATTTTCGTAAGCTTTTGCTGTGTTTTTGTCATTGGTATTTTGCGAAATTATTGTAGCAATTAAGGTTTGAAAAGGATCTCTGTTTCCTTTCTTCCACTTTAAAGACAAAAAGTTTCTGTGTAATATCTGCAAGATTTTTTTAGCCTGATTTTCCATCTGTACACCTTTTTGAAAATAATAAATAGTTAGTGTCAATGCTAATTAATAAACAATGGAGATCTGATGATGGAACGGGCAAGAATTGTAAAAGAAGAAATAGTTGAACAAAGTAAACATTTTCTTGCTGTGTATTTAGAAGCGAAGAATGCGTGTTTAGTGCTCTTAAGCGAAAGAGAAGATAAGCTTGGGACTTTGGCAATTGCTGTTCCTAAACCCAAGGATATGCTTGGATCTCCCTCTTCGTCAATTCTTCTTGGAGATAAAAATGCTATATCAGCCCGAATGTTCGCGGAGTATTTAGCTTCAAGAAAACACAAAATATGTTTAGTTTCAGTTTATTTAGAAACAATGGGAGAGATTGAGGCTCAGTCAATTTTTATGAAATTAATTGAGAAAGCTCTTTACGGGAAGCAACAAAAAGAAGGGGCAAAGGTATGAGTTTGAGAAGTTTTTTAAAGCTTATGGAAAAGCAGAAGCAAGTATTAGAAATAAAAAAAGAATTATCCACGAGGTTTGAGATTCCTTTTGTAATGAAAAAAGCCGGTGATCAAAGACTAATTTTATTGTTTGAGAAGGTGAAGGACTATAAACCTAGAGTTGTAGCTAATATTTGTAGCGTTCGCGAGAGACTATGTTCAGCGCTTAGCGTTCCTAAAGATAAACTTTACACTAAACTTTTAGATTCTTGGTTTTCTCCGAAAAAACCAAAGATTGTCCGAGATGGTGAAGTTAAGGCTGTTGAAGAAAAGGATCTGTCAAAGATACCAATTTTAACTCATTTTGAAAATGATGCAGGACCTTATATTACCTCTGCAGTTGTATATGCAAAGAGTATTGAAGGTAATGTTGAAAATGTCTCAGTGCATCGGCTTCAATTTTTGGATGAAAACCATTTAGCAATTCGTCTTGTTCCACGCCATCTGTATAAACTTTGGCTAGCAGCAAGAGATGCAGGTAAGGACTTGGACATATCTATTTCTATAGGTGTACATCCCGCTGTATTGTTAGCTGCTTCTTCACCTGTTCCTTTTGGTGTTAATGAATTTGAAGTTGCAAATGCCTTGATGGACGGTAAACTCTGTTTATTGGAGTGTGAAAGCGTAGATGCTTACGCTCCGGCAGATGCTGAACTAGTTTTAGAAGGACGAATCTCTACAACTAAAGAAGTTGTAGAGGGTCCTTTTGTTGACATAACAGGGACATATGACATTGAAAGGAAACAGCCTATCGTAGAAGTCTCAAAAGTTATGCATCGTGAAAATTATCTTTACCAAGCACTTCTTCCTTCCGGGTTAGAACATAGACTTTTAATGGGTTTACCTCGTGAAGCCCTAATTTGGGAAGCTGTGTCCAAAGTTGTGCCCAAGGTTCACGGTGTTAATCTTTCTTTTGGTGGATGTGGATGGCTTCACGCTGTAATATCCATAGAAAAGCAAGTGGATGGGGATGGAAAAAATGCTTTGCTAGCTGCTTTCGCTGCTCATCCTAGTCTTAAACATGCGGTTGTTGTAGATGCTGACATTGACGTTTCTAACTCTTGTGATGTGGAATGGGCTATTGCCACCCGCTTTCAAGCAGATGAAGATCTGTTAATAATAAAAAACGTACGGGGTTCGACCTTAGATTCTTCTGCTGATCAAAAAACTGGATTGACAACAAAAATGGGTTTGGACGCTACTGCACCGTTCAGCAAACCTAAAGAAAAGTTTGAAAGAGCGAAAATTCCTGTTACAAAAAATGTTGAAACTTATTTATAGAGATCTAGTGAAGATAAGAGACGGTGTATTTGTTGTCACATGATAAGAAGAATGGAGAAAACTTGTCTTTGAAGGTTAAAGATGTTATGGTTAAAGAGGTTATAACAATAGATGAGAACGCTACTCTTAAAGAGGCAGCTAAGGTTATGAACAAGTTTGAGATAGGTTGTTTAATTGCTGTTAAAAAAGGAAAGGCCATGGGAATACTGACTGAAAGAGACCTCTTAAAAAGGGTGATTGCGGAGGCTAGAGATGTTACTAAAACAAGGGTTAAAGATGTCATGTCTAGTCCCTTGGTTGTTATTGAACCTGACGTGGATTTGGAGGAAGCTGTGAAGTTGATGTTTCAGATGAAGATTAAGAAGTTGCCAGTGGTTGATGGAAAACGTCTTGTAGGATTAGTAAGCTTAACTGATATTGCTCGTTTTCAACCTCAAATAATAAGAATATTGAAACAACTTGCTCTACGGCAAGCTGCGCCAAAAAGTATGAAAAAGGTCATTGATTATTACATCGTTTAAACATAACTTCTTTACGTTTTTAAGGGTCTAAATGTTTTAGGTGGATTGTAATTTAGAAAGACAAGGATCCAAGAGGATGAAGAAGACATTAGTGCTAAAGGTTAACCCGAAAAAGCCAGATGAAAAGAAAATTCGCAAAGCAGCTGAGATCATTGTAAAGGGCGGTTTAGTGGCTTTTCCAACAGAAACAGTTTACGGTTTAGGTGCTGACGCCTTAAATCCAAAAGCGATATTAGCTCTTTTCAAGGCTAAGAAACGACCTTTGGATAATCCACCCATCATCCATGTAAGTAATCTAAAAGAGGTTTATAGGCTAGTAATGGAAGTTTCTTCCAAAGCCAAGAAACTAATGGAAAAATTTTGGCCTGGCCCCTTGACATTAATTTTTAACCGTTCAAAAGTAGTTCCTGACGTAACTGTTGCCGGTTTGGAAACTATTGCAATTAGAATGCCTAAGCACAATGTTGCTTTGACTCTAATTAGAGAAAGCGGCTGTCCCATAGCTGCTCCGAGTGCAAATACAGCTGGAAAACCTAGTCCGACAACTGCCCAACATGTTTTAGAAGACCTTGAAGGCTTAATAGATGTAGTTTTAGACGCAGGGCCAACGAGGATCGGTGTTGAATCCACGGTTTTGGATTTAACTGTAGATCCTCCTCTGATTCTTCGACCTGGCGGGGTGGTTCTCGAAAAACTTCGGGAAATTTTAGATGATGTTGAGCTTCATCCAGTGGCGATCGCTGAAAAGGAACTTTGGGTTAAGAAAGCACGTTCTCCTGGGTTAAGGCATAAACATTATGCTCCCAACGCCGAAGTTATTGTGGTGGAGGGTGATATTTCAGCGATTGTAAGGAAAGTTAAAGTCATTCTAAAGGATTATAGAGAAAAAGGTTCTAAGGTTGGGGTTCTAGCCACAGATGAAACATCAGATTGTTACGTAGCTGATGTTGTTAAGAGTCTTGGAAGCCGAAAGAATTTGAAGGTAGTTGCAAAAAACTTGTTTAAGCTTCTTAGAGAATTTGATAAAGAAGATGTCGATGTGATAGTTGCTGAAGGGGTGCCTCTCCGCGGTCTAGGATTAGCGGTCATGAATCGCTTGCGAAAGGCTTCTGGATACAAAATTATAAAGGCAGAAGCTTAGAAAGGTTTATATTTAAGTGTTTTTCCGTCTAATTTTGCTCAAACTTTAGGGAACTCTCTCAACTATTAGAAATGTTGGGAGGTGATGCATATGTCAGCTGCACCTTCTGGGACTATGCCTGTTTTAATATTAAAGGAAGGAACAAGCAGGACTACTGGGAAAGAAGCTCAAAGAAACAACATTATGGCCGCAAAGATAATAGCTGAAACTATAAAGACCACGCTCGGCCCTCGTGGAATGGACAAGATGCTCGTTAGCAGTTTCGGCGATGTTTCAATAACAAATGATGGAGCCACAATAATGAAGGAGCTTGATGTGCAACATCCTGCAGCAAAGATGCTTGTTGAGGTTGCCAAGGCTCAAGACAACGAAGTAGGCGATGGTACTACAACGGCTGTCGTTTTGGCTGGAGAACTATTGGCTAAAGCAGAAAACTTGCTTGACCAAAACGTCCATCCCACTGTAATTATAGAAGGTTTCAAAAAGGCCGGCGAAAAAGCTCAAGCGGTCTTAGATGAAATGGCTATGCCGATAAGTTTGAATGATGAAGAACGTTTAATAGATATTGCCATTACATCCATGGGAAGCAAAGGAGTAACCGTTGCAAAGGAACACTTTGCAAAGCTAACTGTTGAAGCTGTAAAGCAAGTAGCTGAAGAAAAAGATGGAAAAATCAAGGCAGACATCGACTTAATCAAGGTTTTGAAAAAACATGGGAAGAGTCTAGATGAAACAGAGCTTGTCAAAGGCATGGTTATTGACAAGGAAGTTGCTCATCCACAAATGCCAAAAATAATTAATAACGCAAAAGTTGCGTTGCTTAACGCGAAACTGGAGATTGAGAAGACGGAGTTTGATGCTAAAATAAACATTGAAAGCCCAGAGCAGATGAAACTATTCCTAGACGAAGAAGAACGTATGCTTAAGGAAATGGTTGACAAGATTGCAGAAGTAGGCGCCAACGTTGTTTTCTGTGAGAAAGGTATAGATGATGTTGCATTACATTTTCTAGCTAAGAAAGGTATCTTAGCTGTTAAGAACGTTAGCAGCAGCGATATGGAGAAGTTGGCAAAGGCCACTGGTGGAAAAATTGTGGCTAGCGTCAAGGACTTAACCGCTGACGCTCTTGGGGAAGTAAAAGTTGTAGAAGAAGTCAAAATCGGTGAGGACAAACTTGTATATGCACGCGAATGTAAGAACCCTAGAGCGGTAACAATCGTAATTCGTGGTGGAACAGAACATGTTGTAGACGAAGCGGAACGTTCACTTCATGATGCATTATGCGTTGTCAGAAATGCTATTGAAGATGGTAAATTCGTTCCCGGCGGTGGCGCTCCTGAGGCTGAAGTTGCAAAACATCTTAGAGATTATGCGGTTAAAGTGGGTGGACGCGAGCAACTAGCTATTGAAGCTTTTGCGGAAGCTGTTGAAACAATTCCTTTAACTTTGGCTGAAAATGCTGGATTAGATCCAATTGACATAATGGTGGCTTTAAGAGCAAAACATGAAAGCACTGATACACCATCATATGGAGTGGACGTATTTTCAGGAAAGATTAGAGATATGCTAGAGTTGAAAGTTGTGGAACCATTGCGTGTTAAACAGCAAGTTATAAAGTCTGCTACCGAAGCTGCGAACATGATTCTCAAGATTGACGATTTGATTGCTGCTAAAGGCATAGAGAAAGAGAAAGAAAAAGAAAAGAAGCCTGAAGAAGAGTTTGGCGGAGAATACTAATCCACCAAACTTCCACCCTTTTTTTCCAAACTTTCTTTTTTATTAACATTTTTTAGGGTAAAATGTTATTAGCAGACTCTTGGCTATAAAGTTGGAAGGAAGCCTGATGGTGTTTAAGATTCATTGGAAAGTTTTCCTTTTCACCATAATTGTCGGCATTTGCATTGGGTTCTTAACAGGATTTGTTGTTGAACAGCCTAGAATAAGCATTCCTGGAAACAAATATCATGGTTTTCCCTTTGTCTGGAGAATTAGTGGGGTAGAAACTGACACTGAAATTGATGTTTTTAAACTTATTGTGGACTGCATATTTTGGACTGCTACGGTTCTGAGCATCATTTTGTTAATGAAAATTTTAAAAGTTAAGGTCGGATAAGTTATGAAAGTGGTTAGCCGTAAAGAGTGCCCCAATATTCAAATCAATTTACAAGAATGTACATGCACCTATGCTAATTGTGAAAAACGTGGAAATTGTTGTAAATGTGTAAGCTATCATAAGAAACGAGGAGAATTGCCAGGCTGCTTCTTCCCGTCTGAAATCGAGAGAACGTATGACAGAACAATTGATAAATTCGTGGAAATACATCAGCAGTGATTCATATAGCAATGTTGGTCAATAGATAATTAAATTAGTGAGATTTTTAGAATAATTACGTGTTTGGGAGAGCAAAAAGATGGGTGTTCAAGCTTATATTCTTTTTAAGGTTAATTCAGGAACGGAAAGGGAAGTTTGTGAAAAGATTGTTGAGTTTGACGAAGTTTTAACAGCTGACATAATCTATGGCGAATATGACGTTATCACTAAAGTCTTCGTTCAAAACCTAGCAGCACTAGAAACTTTCACTACAGACAAAATTAGAAAGATTCCCAGTATACTTCTGACCTCAACGATGATAATTGCCCGGAAATATAAAGGAAAAAATGTTCGTTCAAAAAAATGATAGAGCGATTTTATTTAAGCATGGGCATTTTTATTTCTTTTTCTTTTGCTATTTTCTGTGCTCTCTCATATCCAGCATCAGCGTGTCTAACTATGGCTGTACCAGGATCTGTTGTTAAAACCGTTACTAGACGTTTTTCTGCTTCTTTTGTGCCATCGGCCACTAGGCACATCCCCGCATGCATGCTGTAGCCTATGCCTACCCCTCCACCATGGTGAACACTAACCCATGTTGCTCCGGCAACGGCATTTAAGAGAGCATTCAGTATAGGCCAGTCCGCCACAGCGTCGCTTCCATCTTTCATGCCTTCAGTTTCGCGGTTTGGTGAAGACACGCTTCCTCCATCTAAATGGTCTCGTCCAATCCATATAGGACCACTAATTTTCCCATTGGCAATCAANATCGNNNNANNACCTTTCCAAACCTGGCTCGTTCACCGAAGCCAAGCCAACAAACACGCGCCGGTAAACCTTGAAACTTAACTTCTTCTCTCGCTTTTCTTATCCAACGACACAGCTCTTTATTATAAGAGAATTCTTTCAATATAGTGTCGTCTAAAGCGTAGATGTCTTCTGGGTTGCCAACAAGGGAAGTCCATCGGAAAGGTCCTCTTCCTTCACAAAACATAGGTCTAATATATCGTTGGACAAATCCTGGATAGGCGAAAGCGTTTTTAAATCCAGCGTTATATGCTTGTTGCCGTAGATTGTTACCATATTCAAAGGTTATGGCGCCTCTCTCATTCATCTTAACCATTGTTTGGACTTGGATACGCATACTTTCGCTAGCACGACGTATATATTCTTGCGGATCATTTCTTCTAAGCTTGTCTGCTTCTTCCTTAGATAAACCAGCAGGATAATAACCATTTAAGGGGTCATGTGCTGAAGTTTGGTCTGTTAAAACATCTGGAATTATGTCTTTTTTCAAAAGTTCCTTATGCACTTCTGCTGCGTTCCCTAGTAGTCCTATGCTCCGTGGTTTTTCCTCTCTTTTTGCTTCTAAGGCTAGTTTAACAGCTTCATCCAAATCGTCTGTCCAAACTTCCAAGTATTTATGTTTGATTCTCCTTTCAATGGCTCGCTTATCAACTTCCACAACTAAAGCCACACCCTCATTCATAGTTACAGCCAAGGGTTGCGCTCCACCCATTTCACCTAAGCCAGCAGTCAGAACAAGACGTCCCCTCAAAGAACCGCCAAAATGTTCTTTTGCCACAGCAGCCAAAGTTTCATAGGTGCCTTGCAATATCCCTTGTGTACCGATGTAAGCCCATGAACCAGCCGTCATCTGTCCAAACATGATTAGCCCCTTTTGTTCTAACTCATAGAAGTAATCCCAAGTAGCCCATTTTGGCACGATCATAGAATTTACAATTAAGACTCTTGGAGCCCATTCATGTGTTTTGAAAACTGCTACCGGTTTTCCGCTTTGAACTAGCATTGTTTCGTCAGGTTCAAGTTCTGTCAACGTCTGCACAATTTTTTCAAAACAATTCCAGTTTCGCGCCGCTTTTCCAGTGCCACCATAAACAATAAGTTTTTCTGGATTCTTCGCGACTTCTGGGTCAACAACATTAAAAAGCATGCGCAAAACGCCTTCAATCTGCCAGTTTTTGCAGTGTAACTCGTGACCTGTTAAACATTTAACTGGCTTTTTAACTTCAAGCAATAAGAGCTCACCGTGAATCAAAAATAGCAGAACGCGTTATAATTCTTTGCTTTAATTAATCGATTAGTAGCGTATTTTAATTCATACGTCAGGAATAGACAATGTCGAAATGAGAAAATTTGAGCTCTCATCGAGTCATAAAACATATACTAAATGTAAAATGAAATAGGTTCTAACTGTAATTGGCCTAAACAATTTTCTAAGATAACAGGTTACTTCCACTGATTTCTCTGTCAACAATAATTTTCCCATTTTTAATTACTTTTTCAACAATATTCACACCAAAATGGTAGCCAAGAAACTTGTGGCTTGGAGCATTTAAAATTACTATATCTGCCTTCTTTCCTGGCTCCAGACTTCCAATCTTATGGGCTTTTCCTATGGCATGGGCTGCGTTGATCGTGGCTGCAGTTATGGCTTCAGCTGGGATTAGATTCATAAAATGGCAAGCGAAGGCTATAACTAGTTGCATATTCTCTAGGAGGCAGCTTGGGTTAAAATCTGTTCCTAAAGCTATTGGAACGCCACAGTCGATCATAAATCTTGCGTTTGCAAACTTTCCAGTCATTAAACTAAAAGCTGCACCAGGAAGCAGGACAGCCACAACACCCTTTTTGGCCATGGCTTTGATTCCTTTTGTGGAAGCGAAAAGCAAATGGTCAGCTGAAATAGCTTCAACTTCAGCTGCGAGCTCAGCTCCGCCTAACGCACTCATTTCATCCGCGTGAATTTTTGCCTTCATTCCGTAGTTCTCACCTGAAACCAAAATGCGCTTACTTTGTTCCAGATTGAAAACTCCTTTTTCACAAAAAACGTCGCAGAACTTCGCCAACTTCCTTTTGGCAACCTCTGGAATCATTTCAGTAATAATCAAGTTAACATATCCTGTTGGATTATTTGTATATTCTGGAGGGAAGGTGTGGGCTCCTAAAAACGTAGGGATCACATCTACCTTGTGCAGTTGATTTGCTTGTCTTATAACCTCAAGAATTTTTATCTCATCATTAGTTGTTAAACCGTAGCCACTTTTGGCTTCTAAGGTTGTTGTTCCATGTTCTAGCATAATATCCAGAGTTTGTAGAGTTAAGTTCAAAAGTTTGTCAAAACTTGCTTTACGCGTTTCTTTAACCGTTCTTAATATTCCACCTCCGGCACTTAGAATTTCCATGTAAGAGGCGCCCTCAATGCGCATCTGAAATTCTTCTTCCCTAAAGCCAGCGAAAACTATGTGTGTGTGAGCATCCACAAAACCTGGTAAAACAGTTTTATGGATTGCGTTAATGACTCTTTCAGAGTAATAACTTTTCATAATTTCGGAAGTTTTTCCAACAGCGAGGATTTTCCCCTCTTTAACAGCCAGGGCTCCTTTATAAATTATACTTAACTCTCGCATTTGATGACCAATTCGAGGTTTTTCACTGCTTCCTGAAAGTGTTAGTAACTCGTTGGCATTGATAATAAGTAAGTCTACTTTTTCTTTGATTTTTCTATTCAAAACTGTCGCCTTTTTCCATGGCATTTTGAATTGCTATTTCTAGAACACGATCTTGTGATAAATTATCAACTTTCAAATAGTAAGTAGCTACATCGATTAGTGCTTTTAACGGTGCCATACCGCAAAATTCTGATCCTATTATGGGCACGTTATGTCGAGCACATTCAACCTTAAGCAGCTCAAAGACGCGATAAAGCGGAGTCTTGTCAAAATCAACTATACTCATACCTATTTGCGTAATATTTTTTTCAGGGATAAAAGCAGCCATAGCCTTAACATTAGAAAAGCCTCCTTTCTTGGCGTGCAATGCTTTTGCAATCTTTTTGGCAATTTTTAAGTTGCTGGTTCCTAGATTAACGTTAAAGCCTGCCATAAGTTTACGGGCACCTGTAATAGTTGCCCCAGCTTTAGGATTAAATTTCGCTGGTCCATAGTCTGGCTTGCGTTTAGGCTTTGCAATCATTCCAGCTAGTTTTTCATATTCTCCTTCACGTATCCAGTCTAGATCTCGTCGTTCAGGGCATGTGGCGGCTTCTCCATAGAGGTAAACCGGAATGTCGCACTTTTCAGCTAGTTTTTCTCCGAACTTCTTTGCCAGTTCCACACATTCTTTCATTGTAACGTTTTTTATTGGTATGAAAGGAACAACGTCTACCGCGCCAATTCGTGGATGCTGCCCCTTGTGTGTACGCATATCTATAAGTTCTATAGCCTTAAACGAAGCATTTAAAGCCGCTTCGACCACGGAATGTTTGTTGCCTACAAAAGAAACAACAAGTCTATTATAGTAGGCATCAAAAGTATAATCAAGTAAGAATGCTTCAGACGTTTTCTTAATTTTTTCAATTATTTGTTCAACTATCTGCGAGTCGCTAGTACTAAAGTTGGGTACACACTCAATAACTTCCATTAATTTACCACCAACTTCATCTTTTCGCTAGTCCAAGGTACTGATATTATTCAAATTTCACATTAAAATAATATACTTTTTAGTCGTTAAATGACATGTTGATCAATTCGCGAGGAGAAATGGGCATGCGACAAGAACTGGAATTTGAAGCACCAACATGGAATCAAATTTATAAAATGCTCTTGAATCTCGCGGACAAAATTGTTGAAAATCGGTTTAAGCCTGACATAATCGTTGGTGTTTCACGAGGGGGATGGCCTCCTGCAAGAGTTTTATCTGATTTGTTAGGTATTCCTAATCTTGCAAATGTTAGGGTAGAGTTTTATTTGGGCGTTGCAGAAACCAACGAAGAGCCCATTCTAACTCAACCAGTTTCGGTAAGTGTTACAGGCAGAACTGTTCTCATAGTGGATGAGGTTGCAGACACCGGTAAAAGTTTGAAATTGGTTAAAGAACATATTGTTGAACAAGGAGCGAGAGAAGTAAAAATTGCAACTCTTTATTATAAGCCTTGGAGCATCGTAAAACCTGATTATTATGCGAAAGAGACGAGGGTTTGGGTGGTTTTTCCCTGGGAGATAAGAGAAACTGTTAGAAAACTTGTTAGGAAATGCAGAGAAAAAAGTTTACCCATACATAAAGAGATCAATAAACTTGTGACGGCTGGTTTGCCTAAAGAAATTGTTAAGAAATTTTTGAATGAAATTCTTGAGGAAGAAAGTTGTTAAAATACATTAAAGAGTTTAAAAGGTATGTTGCTATAACAGGTTTTAGAAACGTTAAAATTCGAAGCACTGAGGAGCTTATAAGAAATATACATAAGGAAAAACCTCAAGATGTCACCGTTCAATTTTTTGATGCACGATTTGTAGCTACTTGGCAGCATCTTTACTTTGCAGTTTTTAATGCTTTAAATGCTTTCAAAAATGTGAGTAACATTTCAAAGAGTTTAGGAATGGAGATCATGCTTTACGCGTCTGCACAGCGTCAAATTAATAAGGCTTTAGAGAAGATCGGCGTTAAAAATGAAACTAAACATGTAGCCGTGGTTGTCATTGGAGAGACCCTCCAGGTTATAGAGTTTGTTTTAAACATGATTTCTGAGAATTTCAAAGGCGAACAGGATGAACATGTTCTTGATTTCTGGGATGATAAAAAGAATTTTATCAAAATGGCGTTCCAGATCTCAGATGTAGCTATTAAAACTGTTATGAAGAAGAGCGATTTGGAAAATGCATTAGTGGATCTTGTTATTGAAAAGGTTGCTTTGTTGGCAACTGAACGCTAGAATTATAGCATTTTTTCTTTAACAACAGCTATAATTTCCTCTGGTTTTATTAGGGAAATCCCAGTTAATTTTCCGATGACCTCAATTAAAAGAATCTTGTCTGGTTTTTTCAAGTCTACTTTTCTTTCAATTTTTGCTGCTGCTGCCTCAATTATGTCGCGTGTGGAAATTTCTGTAAACCTTTTTTCAACTGTTACACGGAAAGTTTCGTTTCCTTTTATTTTCGAACTAAGCTTAGTTGCTATTCGCTGAATTTCTTCTAAATCTGTGCGAATGACTTGTTCAATAGGGATTATTCTTAATGTGTAGCGGAATTCATAAGGACGTTCATGCAGAATTTTTCGAAGCTTTTCTATGACTTCAAGAGGCTTAAGCGTTGTTTTTGCTGCGATTAAACCTGACACTCCTGTTTTTTCTACTTTTGGCGTTGAGTCACCTATCTCTTCAAGCAAATACCATAATTCTGAACAAGCGTCATCTTCGTTTCCTCGTGATGTTGTGGCTAAAAGATTGAAATCTCTAATCATTAATCGGTACCTTCGTTTTGTCAAGTAAAATTAATGTCTCGACAGAGCATCATATAAGATTATAGCTGAAAATTGAGAGGTCAGTGCAGGTTAGTGGCTTTTTCATAGCTTGATAAGGCTCTTAGCCGTCGCCTTACATCATCCCACGATAAAATTACTACTAGGAAGAATTTATCCATTTTCATTCTTTAAAGCATTAGGCTTAAATTCGTTGTTGTAATAAGCAGAAAGCTAGGCATAGAATCGGGGCGTAGACGTTGTTCAAGGTGCAAAAGCCGGTAATAGTGGTTCATGGCGGGGCTGGAGCTTGGTATCCTGAGCGAAGTCAATCTGGTTTGGAAGGCGTTAAAAAGGCTGCGGATGTTGGTTTTGAAATTTTGAAGAGAGACGGAGAGGCTGTTGACGCTGTGGTTGAGGCTGTGGCTATTATGGAGGATGATGATTCTTTTAATGCTGGTTATGGTTCAAGCTTAAACTTAGAAAAAAGAGTGGAAATGGAAGCTTCGGTTATGGATGGAAAAACGTTGAAAGCTGGTGCAGCTGGATTGTTAAAGGATATCAAAAATCCTATTCACTTAGCACGAATTGTTATGGATAAAACGGATCATGTCTTCGTAGTAGGTGAAGGGGCTGATAAGCTTGCAAGAATGTTTAACTTAGAGAGGAGGAAACCTTTTACAAAACTTCGATTAAAATATTATGAAAAACAGAAGAAACTTTTGGTGGAAGGAAAGTTTAAGCTACTGAAGCTAGCTAGTTTGGTTAAGAAATGTCCTGATTTTTTTGAACTTGACACTGTGGGGGCAGTGGCCTTGGACAAGAATGGAAATGTTGCAGCTGCAACCTCTACTGGAGGATTTCCACTGAAAATCCCTGGAAGAATTGGAGACTCGCCTCTAATCGGTTGTGGAAACTATGCGGATAATCGGTGTGGAGCTTGCTCTGCTACTGGTGTGGGCGAAATAGCTATACGGCTTGTTTTGGCAAAAACTGTATGTAATTTTATGGAGAGTGGTATGCCAGCTCAACATGCTGTAGAACAGGCAATAACCCTTGTTAACAAAAGGCTTAATGATGTTTATAATTCTATGGGTTTGATCGCTGTAGATGTTTATGGACGGGTTGGTGCGGCTCATAATTCGCCTAATTTGTGTTGGGCTTACATTACGCCTGAAAAATCCAAGCCTATAGCGTCTTTAACTGCGAAACTAGTGAAAACGCCTCCCTAAGATGGTGTATCTTCTTATCTTCGAGAAGTGCTCTTTACAGTAGTCGAACAAAAATATTTAAAATGAGGTTTAGCCTAGCATGCTTCCTTAATTAATAAACGTAAAAAGGAGGTGAATGTTAAGTTGGAGGAAGAGGAATGGGAGGACGAGTGGGAAGAAGAGGAAGAATGGGAAGAAGAAGAATGGTAAATTAACTTGTCTTATCAGTTTTTTGCATTCTTATGTTTTTATGTTTAATTTTAATGGTTTACGTTTATAATTGACTTCTATACCTTTATTTTTGAGCCCTGATGACTCGTGTTGCAGTATTAGACTCAGATAAGTGTAAACCTAAACGATGCGGTAGGCTATGTCATCGTTTTTGTCCTATGGTGCGAAGCCATATTGAGGCTATACGTTTTGAAAGAAACATTGCCATAATTGTAGAGTCTTTATGCACTGGATGCGGGATATGCATTAAAAAATGCCCCTTTCAAGCCATATCTATAGTCAATCTCCCAGACGAACTTGAGAAAGATTGCAGCCACAGGTTTGGAGAAAATACGTTTAAGCTTTACAGGCTTCCAGTACCTTCATCAGGTACGGTTCTAGGACTGCTGGGACAAAATGGCATAGGCAAAACAACAACGCTCAGGATACTGTCTGGTGAGCTAAGGTTAAATTTAGGGAATTATGAAAGTCCGCCAAGCTGGGATGATATAATTCAGCATTTTAGAGGTTCAACACTTCAGGAATATTTCCAGAAAATGAGCGACGGCAAGCTGAAGGTTTCTCATAAACCACAGTATGTGGATAAGATTCCCAAGGCTGTCTCTGGAAATGTTGGAGAGCTTTTGGAGAAAGTTAATGAAAGGAATCTCCTTCGCGATGTTGCTGAAAGATTAAACATTCAACATCTTTGGAACCGTCCTTTGAAAGTTTTAAGCGGAGGTGAACTGCAAAGGGTGGCAGTTGCTGCTGCAATGCTGCGTGAAGCTGATGTATACCTTTTTGATGAACCTTCAAGTTATTTAGACGTGAAGCAAAGACTCGAAGTAGCCAGAGCTATAAGAAGTCTCAAGGAAGACCAGAAAGCCGTGATCATAGCAGAACATGACCTAGCCATAATAGACTACCTCTCTGATCAAATCTGTATTTTCTATGGAGAACCAGGAATTTATGGTATAGTGTCTCATGTTCATGGTGTAAGAACGGGTATAAACATTTACCTTCAAGGCTACCTTCCTGATGAGAATGTACGATTTAGAAAAGAAGCGATAGTGTTTCATGAAAAGCCTCCCGTAACAGGTGTAGGTACTGGAGAAACATTGTTAAAATGGGAGGAAATGGTGAAAACCTTTGAGGGGTTCAAATTTACGGCTTATCCTGGAGAAGTAAAACGTGGAGAAACCATAGGAATTCTAGGGCCAAATGGTATTGGAAAAACTACTTTTGTGAAGATTCTGGCTGGGATTGAAGAGACAGATGATGGAAGGAAGTTTGAAGAACTTACAGTGAGTTATAAACCACAGTATATCTCTGTAGAATATGGGGGGACGGTTCAAGAGCTTTTGATAAGTGTTGCAAAAGAGAACTTTGCCTCAAGCTGGTATAAGACAGAAATCTTCAGCCCCTTGAAGATAAATTTGCTTTTGGACAGAAATTTATCCGAACTTAGCGGGGGGGAACTTCAAAAAGTGGCTATCGTAGCCTGTTTGTCTCGTAAAGCTGATCTTTATCTATTAGATGAGCCAAGTGCTTATTTAGATGTTGAGGAGAGATTAAACATGGCACGTGCCATAAGGAAAGTCGTAGAAACCTATAACGTGACAGCATTTGTTGTTGAACACGATGTTGTAGCTCAAGACTTTATAGCGGACCGTTTAATGGTTTTTACTGGAAAACCCGGTGTTATTGGTGTTGCAAATCCTCCTACTAGTCTGAGAGATGGAATGAATGCCTTTTTGAAAGAGATGGGGGTTACTTTTCGCCGTGACCCTGTTACAAAAAGACCGAGAGTCAACAAGGAAGATTCTAAGCTTGATAAGTTTCAAAAACAGATTGGAGAATATTACTATCTAAGGGAGATTCGAAAATAGTATGGTTAGTATCACAGAAGATGAGAAGAAGCTTTTACAAATGGCTACAGGGGCCATGAAAAATGCCTATGTCTTGTGGGGTTTCAAGGTTGGCGCAGCTGTTCTCGCAGAAGACGGAAAAATCTATGTTGGATGCAATGTCGAAAGCTGGGTTTCTGGTCTTGGAATTTGTGCTGAAAGATGTGCAATTAATCATGCAGTTTTGCATGGCAATCGAAAAATTAAGAAGTTAGCTTTAATTGTAGAGTCAAAGTGCAATAATAATCCCGCACCATGTGGAGCATGTCTTCAGTATATTAACGATTTTTCTGAAAATTCAAAAATTAAAATTCTTGTGGCAAAAGAAAAGTGTGGTAAAGTTTCGTTTCCAACCGTTAATGTAAAGACTCTTGAAGACCTGTTGCCATATCCTTTTAGAAAATGAGAAAACTCAAGTTTTAAATGTAGTTAAATTAAAGTGCAAGGCAGCACATATCGTAAGTTAATTAGTTGAAAATATAAAGTGGAGAGGACTTTGTGGCTCAGGTGACATTTGAAGAGATAAGTGCTTCAGATTTCTTCTATAGAAACCGCGATATAGCCGGCTTTACAAACCCTTCTAGAGCTATTTTCGCAGCTATAAGAGAACTTGTGGAAAACTCCTTAGACGCTGCAGAAGGCCTCAAAATTCCACCAGACATTTATGTTAGGTTATCTCAGGAGGGAGAGGCGAGCAAAGAAACACATGTTTATAGGCTAAGAGTTGAAGATAACGGCATAGGTGTCCCGCCTAGACATATTCCTTCTGCTTTTGGGCAGGTGCTTTTTGGCTCAAAATATAAACTGAAACAACAAAGGGGAACGTTCGGTCTCGGCGGAAAAATGGCAATTTTATATGGGCAGATAACAACACATCAGCCTGCCACGATAATATCAAGCACAGGTGGTATGTCGAAAATTTATATTTACAAGCTCATGATTGACATCCAAAGAAATCGCCCGATAATTCTTGACAGGAAAGTTGTTATAAACAAGGAGCATTGGCAAGGAACAGTTGTTGAGTTTTGTCTTGAAGGCGACTATTTAAGGGCCATGCCTAAAATTCTGGAATATTTTAAGCAGACAGCTATGGTCAATCCTTATGCAAACTTGACTTTTGTAGATCCTAAAGGAAGACTTTACAGGTTCTCAAGAGTCACTAGGGATATGCCAGATCCTCCTAAAGAAACCTTGCCGCACCCTTACGGTGTGGATGTAGAACTTCTTCAGCGTCTAATACAGGTTACCCCTTACAATAACATGCTTGATTTTTTAAAGAATCATTTTCACAGGGTTGGCGAAATCACTGCGCGAAAATTTTTAGAATTCGCCAATATAAGTCCATCGAAAAAGCCTAATAAACTTTCTCACCAAGAAATCGTTAGACTGATGCAAATGCTTAAAAAGTTTAAAGAGTTTTTGCCTCCCGACGCTGGTTGTCTTTCACCCTTAGGCGAAGAACTTCTTAAGGCTGGTATCGTTAAAGAGTTGAATCCAGATTTTGTCGTTGTCCATCAACGTAAGCCTTCAACCTATGCCGGGCATCCATTTATAATTGAGGTTGGTATTGCATATGGGGGGGAGGTTCCCAGAAAAGGAAGCTTTGTGATTTATCGTTTTGCCAATAGAATCCCTTTACTTTATGACGAAGCAAGCGATGTTTCTGTTAAAGTTATAAATAGTATGAACTGGCGGAGATATAAAGTCACACCAGACATGCCAATTGCGATCGTGGTGCATGTTTGTAGCACAAAAGTGCCTTACAAAACTGTTGGAAAGGAATTCATTGCTGATCGTCCTGAAGTACGGCGAGAAATAGCTAACGGCTTAAGGGAAGTTGCCAGACAAATTCGCCGTTTTCTAACAAAAAGGGAACATGTGGATAGGGAACGGAAACGTTTAGGCGTGTTTAGTAAATATCTACCTAAAATAGCGCAGTTTTCAACGAGGTTGGCTGGGATGGATAAATCTCCAGACGTGGAGAAACTTTTGAGGAGTGTAAAAAAGTTTGGGACGGAAGGAACGTAAAACAAGTGTAATTGAAAAAAAGAAAGAAGTTACAGTGAGTTTGGAAAATTTAGGGTTAAAAATTTACGAGCAAATGGATAAGGGGTATTTTCCCTCTATTGAAATGCCTAGCCGTTCCACCGAAAACATCTATTATGATCCGAATTTTAGACAGTTTATTTTGGGAGACAGGAAAGTTCGAAGAACAGCTCGCAACATCCGCCATATAAAACCTTTTACGCAGCTTGTGTGGGCCGCATTCTTTTCTCATGAGCTGACGACTCAACGGAAAACGTCGACATTAAGAGACGTTTATTATTCAGCTCAAGCTTACGAGATGACATTCAAGGATCAACAAGAGTCAAATAATATCATAACAGACTTGGAAACAATTTTAGGGTTTTCGCGAGAAGACTTTAACATATTTCCAGAAGAACGTTCAGCTGTTTTCGGAGACCTAACTATTGAGTACACTGTACCTGGATATGAAGGGAAAACACTGAATTTGACATCGCATCCCGATGGTGTTCTAATCGGTCCTGCTTTAACTTCGTCAGAGTTCATTGAAACAACAGCTGACAAGGTTATAGCTATAGAAAAAGGGGGTCTCTTTACAAGGTTTATAGAGGAAAGTGTTCATAAGAAGTTTAATGCTATCCTTGTTTTGACAGCTGGACAGGCTCCGCGTGCAACACGTCATTTTATTAGACGATTGAATAAAGAGCTTAACCTTCCAGTTTATATTTTTACAGATGGTGACCCTTGGGGAATGCATATTGCTATGGTTATAATTTCGGGTTCTGCGAATGCTGCCCATTTAAGAGAGTTAACAACACCTGATGCAAAATGGAGCGGGGTCTGGGCAACTGACATTGTGAATTATAAGCTTCCAACAGATCCGTTAGACGAGGTGGATGTCAAGCGCCTCTATGAGTTGCAAAGAGATCCTCGGTATAAAGATCCTTTATGGCAAAGAGAAATCAAAACATTTCTGAAAATTAAAAGAAAGGCCGAACAAGAAGCGTTCAGCAGATATGGTTTGACCTACATTGTTGACGAGTATTTGCCTGCAAAACTTAAGGAAACAAAATAACTAACATAAAGGTTCATTGAGCAAAATATTAACACTTTTTAAGGCTTCAATTCAAACATGGCACAAGAAGATAGAGTTCCCTCTGTTCTTAAGTTTAGAAAGAAAATGTGCCAGTTCGAAGAGAAACGTTTTAAATCTTTGTCGTTCAATCCTATAGAGAACACTCTTAAAGGATGTAATGTAACATGAGTACTGGAGAAGGTAGTTTCGGATTGAAGTTAGCTGAAAAATTTTTTGGTTTCTTGCTTTTAATTATAGGCATTTTGGCTGCTTATTACACTTTTACAAGCGTTGAAGCTTTAGAGACTTTTACGTGGTTTTTCGCGTTTTTAAGTTTCATACCGTTAGCGCTAGGCTTTTTTTTGATGTTTTTAGCGAAAACAGAGTAGCTCCTATTCTGTTCTCTCTACTGATATTCTACAATTTGTTGCCAAGGCAGCTATTACGCCTAAAGCTGCAAGCCAAGGCGCAATAACTACTCCTATAACTCCTACAGTGGCAGGAATTTCTAGAAGAACTTTTCCTTTTTCGTCTTTCACTATTATTCTTGTTATATTTCCTTCGTGTAACAGCTCTTTTATTTTTTCAATTAAATTGTCCGCAGAAATTGAAAATTCTTCTTTAACTATTTTGGGAAGAGGTGCACCGCATTTGAAGCAAAATTTGTCTTCTTCTTTTAGTTTTGTTCCACATTTTGAACAGTATGGCAGTTTTTTCACCTTGTATGTAATGGGATTTGATGGCTTTTAAAAATGTTATTTGGGTGATTGTTTATTAGTTGTTATGTGCGTTAGTATTTAGCTGATTGTACTGTTATTGTTAGGTGGATGTGCCATGCCTGTTCGTCAGCCCATTGTTTGTGTTCTTGGACATGTAGATACTGGTAAGACTTTGCTTTTGGATAAGATTCGTAAAACAAGTGTTCAAGCCCGAGAGGCAGGGGGTATAACCCAGCATATCGGCGCCAGTTTTTTCCCTGTAGATACTTTAAAGCGGTTAGTTGGTCCTTTGCTTTCTACAGTTAAGGGTAAAATTGCAATTCCTGGACTGCTTGTTGTTGACACTCCTGGGCATGAAGCTTTTACTAATCTGCGAAAGAGAGGTGGCAGCGTGGCTGACATTGCAATTTTGGTTATTGACGTCTTGAAAGGCTTTGAAGCTCAAACTTATGAATGTATAGAGATTTTAAGAACTAGAAAAACCCCTTTTCTTGTAGCAGCCAATAAGATTGATCGTATTCCTGGATGGAAATCCTATTCGGACACGCCTTTTCTGAAGAGTTATCAGATGCAGGATCCGTATGTGCAAGAAGATTTGGATAACAGGCTTTACAGTATTATTGGTGTTTTCTCTCGTCTAGGATTTAGTGCAGAGCGTTTTGACCGTATTAAAGATTTCACAAAAACTGTAGCAATTGTGCCTACTAGTGCTAAAACTGGTGAAGGTGTTACAGAACTTCTGATGGTTCTTGTAGGTTTAGCTCAACAGTATCTGAAGAGACGTTTGCAGATTACGAAAGGACCGGCTAAAGGTACTGTTTTGGAGGTTAGAGAAGAACCAGGCCTAGGATTGACTTTAAATAGCATTATTTATGACGGAGTTCTGCGCAGAGACGATTTAATCGTTGTAGGCGGCAAGGAGAAGCCTATTTTAACACGGGTTCGAGCGATTTTAGTTCCTAAGCCTCTGGATGAAATCCGTGATCCGCGAGACAGATTTTCTTCTGTTGAGGTTGTTTCTGCCGCTGCTGGGGTGAAAATTGTTGCTCCCGATTTAGAAGGAGTCTTGGCTGGGGCGCCTTTGTACGTTGTGGGTGAGAACGAGACTGTAGATAAATATGTGCAATTGGTTTCTGAAGAGATTGAGCGGATTAGGATTGATACGGACGTTAACGGGGTTGTTTTGAAAGCCGATACTTTGGGTTCTTTAGAGGCTATTGCTGAGAATCTGGATAGAAATGATGTGCCTATTCGTTTGGCTGATGTTGGTGAAGTTTCCAAGCGTGATATTATAGAAGCTGCGGTCGTGAAGGAACATGAGCCGTTATTTGGGGTGGTTTTGGCTTTTAATGTTAGAATTTTGCCAGATGCAAAGGAAGAGGCTGAAATTAGAGGCGTCAATATTTTTAGTGATAATATTATTTATCATTTGATGGATAATTATCTAGACTGGCTTAGAGCCCAAAAAGAAGCAAAGATTGAGGACGAATTTGCAAAACTGGTTAAGCCTGGAAAACTTAGAGTTTTGGAAGGATACATCTTTAGAAGGGCTAAACCAGCAATTTTTGGTGTTGAGATTTTAGCTGGAACGATTAGACCAAAGGTTGTTTTGGTTAGGGCGGAGGATGGTAAGGAGGTAGGGGAGATTCAGCAGATTCAAGAAAAGGGAGAGTCCTTATCTGAGGCTATGGCAGGAATGCAAGTAGCAATTTCTATGGATAAGCCTATGATCGGAAGACATATTTTTGAAAGGGACATTCTTTATGTAAAAGTTCCTGAGGCACATGCGAAGGCGTTGTTATCGAAGTTTGTAGATAAGCTAACAGTGGAAGAGCAAAAGGCTTTGAAGGATTATGTTGAGGTTATGAGGAAAAAATCAGTTTTCTGGGCAGCTTGATGAATGCTTTTCTACCTTGCGAATTAGTGAGGTTAGGCGCTTTTATTCTTTCGTGAATGGTGTTGGTATATATACTGCTTTTTTTGTAATTTCAATTGAACATGTTCCAGTTTTTCTGCACCATTGTTCGCATTGTTTAGCAGTTTCCTTATTTGAGTAGCCGAGACCACAAATTTCGCATAAGAAAACTGTTTGATCGTTAACTTTCTTTTTCTTTACCAAAAGGTTAATCGTCTCCTTTATTTATTATGTGAGTAGGTGTATATTCCCTATTCTCACGTTCTCTAAATACTTTTCCGCGATTCTTTTGCATGTTATTGCTTGCTTTCTACTTGTTGTCGGCAGGTCGTTCATAATATAGCATGGATAGAACGCAAGCAATGTGTAGGGAACATTTGCGTCTATTCGGCTTATGAATCTGGCGATATTCTCTATCTCTTCTTCATCGACATAGCCTGGAATAAGAAGGGTGCTGGCGGAAAGCAGTGGCAATTCCTTTCGTTGGCGATAGAATTTTCTACCTATTCTTTGAAAGTTTTCTAAAGTAGGCTTATTTGAGACTCCGCATAAGGCAATATTTAGTGATTCACTCCAAGCTTTCAAATCAAATTTTATGTTACCACCGCTTTCTAGAGCCATCTTAGCAGCTTTTTCAGCTAGCTGTGAGTTCATGTAACCATTTGTTTCCCAGCAAATACGGAGAATTCGGTTTTCTGTTTTTGCTTCTCTTAGGGCTAAACGTGAAGTCTCCAAAGAGTGGAGCATCTGGGGCGAAGGATCTCCGCCAAAATAGCAGATGCAAGAAACATGCTTTTCTACCTTGGCTGCCAAGTTTTCCGCGCTTATGATCGGCTTGTGCTTAACAGAAAGGTTGCGATAATGCCAATTTTGACAGAAAAGACAATCGTAACTGCACGCGCCGTAGAATACTGCTAAGTTGTAGTAACCATACTCTGCAGTTGGTTTATAAGCATATTGTGGGTAGCCAGCTCCTGTGCATCCTGGACAGAACCACCAGCTAACGCAGTTTGTTGGTAAACCATCATAATACCATTCTAAAATGCCATGTTCTGCTGTGCCGCCGAAACGGGTTAAATGTCCGCTTACATTCCAGACAAGTCCGCAAAATCCGCTTTTCCCATTTCCGATTATGCAGTTGTTGGCGCATATTCCGCACGGTATGCCATTAGCGTCTTTAGGTGGTTCTGCTGGTAAACCAAATTTAGCTCGAGATTCGGCGTGAACTTTTTTAGTAAAAGTTAGAGCATCTTCAGGGTTTTTCCTAATACATTTTAGACAAACACCTAAGCTATTTGAAACAGTATTTGCTTTCGAACCACAAATTCGGCATTTTCCCATAGACAACTTCAATAAAAATAATACATCCAAAAAATATAATCTTTCTAAACAACTAAATCGTTGTCTATAGTATTCTTTACTAGCAATACTCGTTTACAAAAAGCGCAAATACTGCCTGAAGAAGGAAAACCGCAAACTTGACACTTAACAAGAACGGTTTTTGGATGAATGTTCTCAAGCATAGGTATAAGTTCTAAAAATCGGTTTAAAACTTGATGTCTGAAATATGGATTGTTTTTCGACAAATTGTTAAAATCTTTTGTTCTTTTCTTTGCGCTAGTCCCTTTTGAATAGGGACAACCTATTTCTCGAAAGGAGACATCGGCGTACAAACAGTAAAGCAGATTCTCGTTTTCAGAAATCCTGATAAGAGGCTTGACTTTGACAGCGAAGCCTTCCATCAACGGTGGCAAAACAGGTTTTAATCTTATGAGCTGGTCCCAATGTCCATATAAAAAATTGTTAAACATTATGCCTGCAACATCATCTAGATTGTGACCTGTAGCTAAAACATCGACTTTCGTCTTTCTGGCCAGTTCTTCAAAGATATGCCTTTTTATAGTGCCACAAGCTGAGCAAATTTTCTTTTTGAAAATGGTTTTTTCAAAATCGCCGATTCTTATTTTCAACTCTTTGTAAAGGTTAAAAACGTGTAATTCAACATCCAGCATTTTTGCTAGTTCTTCTACTTTGCCTTGACAGTGTGCCGAATATTTTGGGATGCCTAAGTTAACATGTAAGGCTACAAGCCTTAGATTTGGATATGCGTGATGTAAAGCATGAAGAAGCGCTGCACTGTCTTTCCCGCCGGATATAGCAACACCAACCGTGAGATCTTCCGTGAACATGCTAAAATCTTCAATTGTACGTTTTACCCGTCTTACATAAAAATCTAAGAAGCATTTGGGACAAAGGCTTAACCTCGCATAGGGAATGTACACCTCTGCATTAGCTGAACGGCACTTTCTACAAGTAATTGGCATAGTAGTGATCCACCTGTAATTGTCAACTCTACAACAAATGAAGGGCTTAACCGCCGCCTACGGGTGGAATGATAGCTAAAACGTCTCCATCTTTTAGTCTTGTGTCAAGTCCGTTAAATGCAGATGCGCTTCTTCCGTTTATGAGAAACTGTAGAAAACTTTTAACCTTACCCTCTCTATCATAAACATATTCTATAAAGGGTTTTCCATATCGTTTAGCCAGCCCTTCAAGAACATTTTTTATAGTGACTGTTTCGTTTTCGGGGAACTCTAAATTTTCCTCTCTTTTGCCAGTTAATTCCCTAAGGTTGGTAAAGAAGCGCACTGAAATTTGCATTGATAATCACCCTGAACAACTTGAAGAAAAAACGAGATTTTAACCTTATGCAATTAAATGTAAGTTTTTTTTCGAAATAAAGTAAAAGTTTATATTTCTGTGCTTTTTGCTTATTCCGAATAGCTAAAAGATATTTTAATCTTAAACGGAGGAAACATACATGGCATATTTAACTCAAACAGCTTCAGGACAACCAGTATTGATCTTAAAAGAGGGAACAACTCGCAGCCGTGGAAGAGAAGCTCAAAGGAATAACATAATGGCTGCTCGCATAATCGGCGAGGTTCTTAAAACAACCTTAGGGCCTCGTGGCATGGACAAGATGCTTATCGACAGCTTAGGCGATATAACAATAACTAATGATGGAGCCGCGATTTTGGATGAAATAGAAGTGGAACATCCAGCAGCAAAAATGATGGTGGAGATAGCGAAAACTCAAGATGATATGGTAGGTGACGGAACGACAACATCCGTAGTTTTAGCAGGTGAACTGCTGAAAAGGGCAGAAGAACTATTAGATCAGAACATCCACCCAACTATACTAGTAAGCGGATACCGCAAGGCAGCTCAAAAAGCAATAGAAACCATAAATAAAATCTCCATCCCAGTAAACATTGAAGATCGTGGGACTCTTAGAAAAGTAGCTTTAACGTCTATGGCCAGCAAAGCAGTGGGTCCAGCAAAAGAGCATTTGGCTGAAATAGCCATAGATGCTGTTAAACAAATAACAGAAAAACGGGGCGACCGTCTGGTTGCTGACATAGACAATATCCAAATAATAAAGAAAACTGGAAAAAGCCTCTTTGAATCTCAACTTGTTCGAGGATTAATAATCGACAAAGAAGTTGTCCATCCTGGAATGCCCAAAAAAATAGAAAACGCGAAAATTGCACTGCTTGACTGTCCACTGGAAATTGAGAAAACAGAATTTAGTGCTGAAATACGCATACGCGATCCTGTTCAAATGAAAGCTTTCTTAGATCAGGAAACGAAAATGCTGAAAGAGATGGTTGACAAAGTTAAGGCTTCTGGTGCAAATGTTGTGTTTTGCCAGAAGGGCATAGATGACATGGCTCAACACTTCTTAGCAAAGGAAGGAATTCTCTCAGCTAGGCGTGTTAAACAGTCGGATATGGAGAAACTTGCTAGGGCAACAGGTGGAAGAATAGTGACAGATCTGGATGACTTGTCATCGCAGGATTTAGGCGAAGCGGGCATGGTGGAAGAGCGGAAAATAGGCGAAGACAAGATGATATTCGTAGAAAAGTGCAAAGACCCGCGATCAGTTGCTGTGCTGTTGCGTGCTGGTCTTGAAAGGATGGTGGACGAGGCGGAAAGGGCTATGAATGACGCCTTATCCGTGGTGTCTGACGTGATAGAAAACAACAAGATAGTGGCTGGAGGCGGAGCAGTGGAGGTGGAAATCGCGAAAGAACTTCGTGATTACGCTACTAAAGTTGGTGGACGTGAACAACTGGCTATTGAGGCTTTTGCAGATGCTATAGAAGTTATTCCTAGGACATTAGCTGAAAACGCTGGATTAGAGCCTATAGACATAATTGTTGAGCTTCGGGCGGCTCACGAGAAGACCGACGGGAAATACATGGGTGTAAATGTTTTCACGGGGAAAATTGAGAATATGAATCTTAATGGTGTGGTGGAGCCTTCTGTAGTTAAGGAGCAAGCAGTAAAATCCGCGGCAGAATCTTCTTCTATGATCCTGCGTATAGACGATGTGATAGCAGCAACCAAACCAAAAGAAGAGAAAGGACCTGAAAAAACACCTGGCGAAAGCGAAGAATATTAAAAACCCGTTTTTTTTATAATATCCCTTATCCTCATTCTTTCTTTTCAAAAACCAAAATTTAAAGCTTGAGAACATCTTAGTTTTAAACTGAGGAAGCTCCGGTAGTATAGTCCGGTCAAGTATAGCGGCCTCTCGAGCCGCGGACCCGGGTTCGAATCCCGGCCGGAGCACCAACAAACTTTAGTCAGGGTGCTGTTTAAATTTCCGCTTTATACGTAGATAGTAAACATTTTATTCTCATCCGATCAACTTTGTAGATTGAGGTGATGATATTGTTAAATTATAAGAGGTGATATTTTGACAATCGTAAGAGATTGTGGCATGGCAAAGTTGCTATTGAAAAGGCTGACGAATATGAGAGGTTTTTGATTGCGAAAGCAGCGCCGGATTATAGCTCTGTCGACGGGTTATTACGAATGTATTTCCTGCGAAGGAACGAAAACACAATAGCGCATTTCCTTCTTATAACCATTTGGGATTCGTTAGAGTCAATTAAAAAATTTGCAGGTGCCAAACCTGAACTTGCAAAATACTATCCAGAAGATGATAACTTTCTACTGGAAAAAGAAAAATATGTATCTATGTATCAAGTATTTTATGAGATAAATAACCTTCATTGAAGAGCTTCTGGATAATTTGTGTCGCTTTTGTAAGCCTTATTTCATGCAATCTTTTTGGCTTTCCGTGATGCATATTGTGTGTGCCAAAACTGATAATTTAAATCAGCATTTAACGCTATTCTTGAACACTAACATACTTAAGTGCTTAGTCGCAGGACGTAAAGGTATTCATTACAGTAAAGATTATCTAAAGTGTCTTGTGGAATAGTTGTGATTATGTGAAAACCTTTCTTTTCATATAAAGCTCTTGCAGTTGAATACTCTTCAGTAGCCCCAGTAAACAACATTACTCTCTGTAGCTTAGATCCGAAACGTTGATAATACTGCTTCATCTGTTCAAGAGCATGATCAATAAGCTTTCCTCCAATTCCCTTCCGCCGTTCTTCTTTTATAACCCAGAGATCTATAATTTCAGCTAACCCATTTTTCACGCATTCCCTAGGAGTCCAAGTTAATACGCCTATTAACTTGTGATCTTTCCATGCTCCTGAAACCCATCCATTATCCAAAAATCTGCGATAGAAAGCCTTAGCTTCTTCTTTTGAACTATATACACCTTTGTAAGCCTCGAAGAAGCTGTCTTTATCTTGAGGAGTTACACAGCGAATTTGCACACCCAAATAAGACACCAACACGTCTCCTTTTGGCTATAAAAAAATTTAAAACTCACCAAAAGATGGTTCTCTTTGGAATTACTTCAATGATACAGCGAACATCTTTGTCAAATAATGGGATTCCCATGGAATCGCGACCTTGCTCATCAAGTTTAAGTCTATACTTATTGATGTGATCTTGGGTTCTTTTAATAAATTCTTTATTATTATCAATTATTCTGCCTTTCCCTCTAATGATAACTGCTTCTTCTCCGCTATAAACCGCAACTGCCACCTTATTGTTATTAAGAAGATTACGAACTTTCACTGATTTTTTATCGGTTTGAATGTAAACTTTCCCCTCATCATAAGTGAAGAAAACAGGGACAATATGGGGCTCATTGTTTGGACCCACTGTTGCAAAACAGGCTAAACGCTCACTATTCATAAACCTTCGAACTTCGTCTAAACTTTTAGGCATTCTTTATCCCACTTTTAACACTCCATAAAAGATTTCGACTTTAAAGAAATATGCGTTGTCCTAAGATTTTCTTCATCTGGTAAACTAAAAAATTTTAAAAAGCGGATGATTCTTCGTTTTTGTTTTGATTCCATGAATTCTCACATTATACGCAATTATTGCATCAGTCATAGCCGCTGCAGGAAAGACTACCTCAGACCTTTCTATTGGGCCATATACAATGAAGTTAGCCCCTGCATACTGCATTGCTGTATTTCCTACAAAGATTGCTTCATAAATATTTTCAAGCCTTATGTTAACGTCTTTGCAGCATATATCAAAGTTTCATTGATACCGTTGATTAACATAGGTTGCAGTTTTCTCAAGTATTTTTTTGTGTTCAATGGCAAAGGTTATTCTTGAGACTATGTCCTCAATGGTATCCATCCCTATAGTTTTACCATCTAACAAGTTTACAATGTAAACACTATTTTAGATGTTCCAACATCTATCGTTAAACCATAAAGTTTGCTAATAGTGTTTCTCCTTCAACACTAATAATTTCTTCCCATTCCAAACCACCTGTTACATCCCAGTTTTCACTTTCTAAGAGTCTCTGGCAATTTTTTAAGAAGTTGGTAATCAAACTTTTGTACGAACCTTTATATCGCTTTAATTGTCCCAAGAGTCTTTCAAGATCAGGTCTCATATCATGTGGTGTTGGCTTACTTAAAGTGACATGGATCTTTTCAACGTTGGCATCAACTTTTACGTCTCTCTCAACCTCCAAATAACTGCAATTTTCCTGCAATATTTTTGCTTTCCAGAGGTATCACTACAAGAAATCTCTCTGGACTGTAGCTAGACATGCTTGTCAGAATCCTTTACGGAACCTCTTTCTTAGCTAAATGTTTTTCTTCGTTTTCTGTAAGCTCACTTACTACTTTCATGTTATGTATAATAATTTTGCATTTGCCACAGACATCTCTTCTTCCACATTCTGAACGAATAGCTAGGCCATTATCTTTGGCTATTTCAAAGATTGTTTTTCCAGGTTTAGTACTTACTCTTATGCCTAATGGCTCAAACTTTACTGTTATCTCTTTTTTCATTTCCTAATAGTCAACGACGGACACTTTATATTTTTCACCATTAGGAACTACTATCACCATCCTCGGTGAAGCTAATCAAATAATCCTTCTTTGAATCTAAAAGGTGGATAACGCCTGTTTTTGGGATTCTAAAAAATATTTAAACTTGTGTGACATACTAAAAGCATTTGCAAAGAATCTAGAGTCTGTTGTGATATGTCGGAGATAGGCAAAATAGACCGCTTGAAGCTTTATAAAGACCAAAATGTGCAGGTTTTCTTAAATAAGTTTATTAGTGGCGAAATAAGTGAGCTTGAACCTGTTTATGATTGTAAGCTTGGTTATCATTATCCACTTGTTGAAGCCATTGTAGGAGATGCTTCTGAAGCTGAGGCTTTTCTAAATAGGCTTTATGAAGCAGGGATTCTTGAAAGAAAGCTTTATGATAAAGTGATTTATTGCCCAACATGTGGTTCTGCAAATGTTTCTATTCGTTATTGTTGCCCATACTGTAAGTCATTTGATATAAGTAAAAGTGCCCTTATTGAGCATGTGAAATGTGGCTATATGGATGTAGAAGATAATTTTCGGAAAGGAAAGAAGCTTGTTTGTCCTAAATGTCATGGAGAATTGAAAAAGACTGATGTGGACTATAGAAAGGCTGGGGTTTGGTGTAACTGTAAGGAATGCGGCAAAAGCTTCGATATGCCTGTAACAACACATTTTTGTAGAGATAAAAGTACGACCTTCACTTTTGAAGATGCGGTTATTAAAGATGTTTACGTTTACCACCTTAAAGAAGAAGCCAAAAAAGAGTTTTTTGAAGATTTAGGTTTAGTAGTTCCTATACAAGAAGTTCTTACAAAGAAAGGCTTCACAGTCGAAATGCGGGGATCCATAAAGGGCAAGTCAGGAGCCAGTCACGCATTTGATGTTATAGTTTATAAAAAGGGGAAACGAAAGCCAATAGTAATTGATTTAGCAAAATCAACAGACGACACCGTTTCAGAACAACCAATAATAGCTCTTTTCGCCAAAATATTCGATGTTTCTCCACTAGCTTCATATCTGATCGCTATTCCTAAACTTAACGAGAACGGCAAGAAAATGGCAAAACTTTACAATATTGAAATTGTTGAAGCTGAAGACCAGGATAAAGCAGCTTTAAAATTAGGAAATATTTTAAAGGGTTAAAGAGCTCTTATCCCATGCTGTTTGAAGAAAGGATACTATGGTGACCTAATGAAAACAGCTATATTACCACGTTCTGTGACAATCTTTATTGTATACTGAGAATTACCGGTCAGTCTCTCATTAATAATATAAGAGGAAGTTTCTCCAGAGTTTAGGTACCAGCTTATTTCATGTCTTTTGTGCATCGTTGAATTAACAATCCATACTGCTACTATGTGAACTGTTAATGAACCTCTATTAGTACACGTTACGTTTATCCCTGTTATTCTAAACGGTGTATAGCTTATCATATCTACTTTTAAGTCAAAGTAATTTTCCGTTGTTTTACTTCCAGTGACCTTTAGTTTCCACCCGCCTGTTGAGTTTCTGAAATGATTAGCATTAATATTTATTGTTTGAGTGGCGTTTTCATCTGTTTCGGGTGAAGCGTTGGAAGTATAGCTTATATAACCATTTCCACTTATTGGATAATCGTTAAGAGTATGATTGAACAATTGAATTACTACTTCGACAGAACTTGTTGTCCAAGCAAGATTTAGAGATAAGTTAAGCTGATCCCAATTTTCTAGGTTGCTCTGACCTATAAATTCAACAATTACAGTATGTTCAGTAGACCATAAATGAATTAGTGCAACATCTATCTCCCAGGAATCCTGCGTTTCATCGCCTACTCCCGTTTGATCTTTAAATCTTATGGTAAAATTCGAGGAGTTTAAATAGCTAGAAATGGAAACATTGTTCCACCCTGTAGTTAGACTTGATATTAAATTTTGCCAGGAATTTTCAAACCACACATCTACTTGCAGGTTTTCTGTATCCATAGAACCAGTATAAATACAAAGCCACTTATTAGAAATGTCATATTGTACATTTGCCCATTGGACTTCTAAGTCAAGTTCATAGGTTGTGCTATTCGCTTCCTTTGTTATTGTTACGTAGTCGACATAAGCGTGTTCACCTCCTTCAATGTCAATGGCAGACCAGCGGATTTTGAAGTTTGACTTAAAATATTGGCTGTCTGTAATCTTCTGTTGATAATGAAGCCACTGGTATTCAGATGTTGTGCTTCCTAAATCGGCAATAGTGTTCCAGTCGGTTCCGTTATAATATTGAAGCAAAAATTCACTTGCTTCGCACCCCTCATCTCTATACCAAAAATCTACATAAATCGAAACAACTTCATTGCAGTCAAGATCGCAAGTTGTTAAATCTCCTGAACGTCCATTGGCAAATCCGTCAAAATCTGCTGAGTATGTTTCGTTATATGCTTGGTCGCTCTCTTTATTCCACCTTCCTGTTGCTGTCCAACTTGACGGAGAAGTAGGCGGCCATGAACCTTCGAACGATTCATGATCTATCGATGTAGTGTTAGAGGTTCCTGTAATGGTAATTGTTTCAGTTAAGGTGTCAAAAATCGAATCTGGCCCATATTTTTGGGCTGTGAAATTGCTATGTGTTCCTTTATTCGGTGAGGAATCCACATCTGTTACATTGTTGTCTACAGGGTCTTGAATGTTTGTTCCAGAATCGTAGCTTCTGAACCTCATATAGTTTTCGTCGTCTTCGATTAGGTTTGAGATTTCTCCTGATTGCCATGTTGTGGAGCCTCCTAATGAATACGTCGAGGGGTTGTAGGTCCAACTATTGCCCATATTGGGGACTCTGGTAATTTCGATGCGTTCGCTAATTTTTTCCCAGTCTATTTGGCTCATTTGATGGCTCCATAAAACAATGTTGCTAACAATGATGACTATTAAAATTAGGCTTAGCATTACTACTATTACATTGCTGACTCCAAGTTTGTTTTTTCTAAGGTGCCTCAAAATATCCCACCACACGAGTTCCCCTTTCTGTGACAATGTTTATATGGTACACGCTGTTTTCTGTCCAACTGTAAGAAATGTTAAACCATCCATGTTCATCTATTTCCAAAATTGTTGGACCTGTAAATGGTTTTGAAGTGCGATTCACATAAATAGCTGAAACAGATACTGCCACCTTTCCAATGTTAAGCAAATAAACATCGATTTCTCCAGTAGAATTGTTAAACCACAAGTCTTCTATGATTAATCGTTCACTCATTGTTTCCCTGAGATTTATTGTTATAACATACGTAGCTGTTGTAGCAATAGACATTGCGGCTACAGCAACAACTAAAAGGAGAAGATTGCTTAAAACCGGGGTTATAGCCCGTCTATCTTTGAATATAGCCCTAATTTCTTTTTTCATCATCATGCACCTCAGAGAAATATTTTCAATGCCAAATAGCCGCAAAGCATCATCACTAAACTGTGTTTTAACCCTGCATTTATTGTCCCTTCTCCCATTTTCCCAGCAACTAATCCTCCAAAAAAGGCTTGAATTATTGTCATATGGAAAAACATGCGCTCGATTTCCGCGGGAGCCATAACTGCATTTCCAAGCAGAGGTAGATCTTCCATAGTTACAAAGAAGGATTTAAACAGCAATATTATAGTGAAGAGATAAACGAAAAAGGCTACGTAGATTATAGCGATGTATGGACGTGTTTGGTTCCTTCTCTCCTTATCCAGTAAAAGAGTTGTTTGAACAAACTTGCCAATGGGCTCAAAAACTCTTTCTACACGCCCCCCGGAACGACCTGCCTCAATAATTAAGGGCACAGTTCTCTGCATAAGAACCGTGTTTACTCGCTTCCCTAAGGCTAAGAGGGCTTCTTCGAAATTCATCCCCCATGAAATTTGAGCAGTCATCTTCTTTAATTCTGCTGTTAACGGTCCATACTTTCTTTTAGATGCCTCCTCTAAGGCTTGAGGTAGAGTCATTCCTGTTTCTTGGGCTTGAACTATACTTCTGAAAAGGTCTGGTAGATGGCTATCTACGGCTCTTCTCCATCTATAATCAATGATGTTTAATATAGTCGGCGGAAAAAATGCTATTATTACTGCGAAAAAGACAAATTCGTCAAAGACCTCGGTGAATCCCCATTTAAGGTATCCAAGGATTATTAAGGTCACAGCTACTGAAAAGGAGAAAATCCAAGCGATTTTTTTCTTTCTTTTCTCTATTTTCGGCATTTTTGTTACCATTTAGGTGAAATGGCGTCTAATATTAGCAGAAACATTATGGAACTTAACGGGATTCCAATATATGTAAGTAAGTTAAGGATAAGGTCAGGCGCAAGTATACCGCCTAACGTGCCACCACCCATCATGGACATAACTGCTAACATTATAACCAAAAGTAGCGGTCCCGTTATAAGGACAGCTACATAGAACTCTGCAAGGATGGATAAAGTATCTGAAAACTTTTTCAAGCTTATCCTTTTAAGTTTCATGTATTGTCTTGATTTTACACGAAGATAAGCTGCTAAATTGCCACCTGAATATATTGTAGAGATGAGTCCTTCTAACATGTCATGGAATTTTTCTGAAGGCGTTCGCTTAGATGCTTTTTCCAAAGCTGAAATCACGTCCAAACCGAAAAGGTTTATGTCTGTTACGATGTTTTTTGCTTCGGTGGATATCGCTAATGGCACACTGAGATTTGAAAGTGAATAGAAAATTTTTTCAGGAGAAACACCGGCGCTTGCAAGAATCGCCATATATCCTGTAGTAAAGGGCATTTCATCTTCTAACTCTCTTTTCCGTTTGTCCGCACGGTAGATTGGATAAGCATAGAAGCCAATTACTGAAATAGCATATGTAAATAGGCTTCCACCAACTCCAAATAGGATTGCAGGAAATACTGAAATGTTTAAAACAAAAATCAAAAAGCACGGTATGAAAACAAGTGTTGCTAATGTTGCTAAAATCGTGGCTAAAACCATTAGGCTGACATATGCTTTAAAATGAATTTTCATTCCTGCTTTTTGCAGATTTAAATCTAAGCCTCTAAAAAGAGGTAGAAGCCATACAATTCTTTCGCCAATAATTTTGTAGGCAAGTGAACGAAAGCCTTTTGATGTGGATTTGGTTTTCTTCCGGGGCTTTTCTCTAGATTTTTTTGAAGTTTTCTTCACTTTAATCCCACCCTTGCTTTTTGGAAAATACGTTTTGGGTTGATGTAGTATTCTCGAATGACGTTTGCAACTTCAATATGGCGACGTATTCCTTTTTTCACCATCCATTCTAAGACGGTTTTTCTACGATGAATCTCGCCACGGGCTTCTTCTTCATTAAGATCTAACTTTTTACTATGCTTTTCTAAAACTGCGCTATGTCCAGAAAAGATAAACTTGTCTTCTTTTGCATTCCAACGAAAGACTTCTTCTATTAAGATTTCACGCGTTTTACGATCTATTTCCACAATTTCAGCTGTTGTTCGCACTCTTCTAGCAGGTTTCCCTCCAATTTCTGTTCTTGCCATTATCATTATAACATCTGTCATGGCTATGAGAGTTTTAGGAATATTCATTGGTTCAGATTCCAATCGGTGTATAACAGCTTCAACGGACTCTGCATGTATTGTACTCATTCCAAGATGACCCGTAGCCATAGCTTGAAAAAGGGTGTACGCTTCTTCTCCACGGACTTCGCCTACAATAATATAGTCTGGTCTTTGTCTGACAGCAGCTTTAAGTAGGTCGAAAAGTGTGATTGTGCCACCCTTTTTGTCTTCATGTCCGGATCCTGATCTAGCAACGGATGGTATCCAGTTTTCGTGGGGAAGGTTTAATTCTTGTGTATCTTCTACGCTTACTATTTTCATTTCTGGCTTTATGAACATGGATAAACAGTTCAACATTGTGGTTTTTCCACAAGCTACACCGCCGGCAACTATAACCGAGGCTTTGTTTTCTATCAAATACCACAAGTATGCAGCCATTTCCGAAGAAAGGGTGTTGAAAGCGATTAAATCTGAAATTGTTAAAGGATCAACTCTAAAACGTCGAATGGTAAAGGTTGAGCCCCTTCTAGTGACCTCGTTTCCATAGGTTAGTTGAATGCGGCTACCGTCTGGAAGGGAAGCATCTAATATAGGTGATGCTAGTGAAATGTTTTTTCCAGCCAAGTAGGCAAGGCGTACTATGAAGGAGTTTAATTCTGCTTCTTCTTTAAATAATATGTTTGTGGGGAGCGACTCGTAAACTCTATGCCAAACATAGATTGGTACATTCACTCCATCAGCGGAAATGTCCTCTATTAGATGATCTTTCATTAATGGATCTATTTTGCCGTAACCTAGAAAGTCTCTTATGATATAATAGATTATTTTGTCAACAGATTCTTTCGGAATTTTTATCTTATAATTTCTAATAATCTCTCTTGTCTTTTCTTTCAGATATTTTTTAGCTTTTTCTTCCGTTTCTATTTCCTTTAGATTTACATCCACTTCTTCCATTAAAAAATCTTTAATTTCTTGGAGGCGCTCAAGTTCTTCTTCTTTAAGAGTCGGTTCTATAACTTGGTAGAGTGTTTTTTGTGTTACGGGGTCCTTAACTATAGCTGCATAAACGTAAGGTTCTTGTATTGGATAAACCTCTCTGAATGATGCTGTTTTTTTGCCTTCTTCTTCAAGCATTATGCCTACTGGTTCTTCTTCTTTTGTTTTTGCAGTCTTCCGTGTAAGTTTTTTCAAGTTTAAGATGTCTCCTTGTTTTAGTGTTTGGTTGCCGGCATTAAATATAGTGTGTCGCAAGTCTTAATAAGTTATATGGACTCCCAATCTTAACTAAAACTTAAAAAATCTCTAACAAACAACAACGATTTAAAACGCCTAAAGCCAGAAGCTACTTGTATCTTGCTCTTCTTTTCTGTCTTTTCTTTTTCTGGCGGCGCATTTTTTTCTTTTTCCATTTTGCACGCAATACTAGCAGACTCCTATTCTATTGTGGCGTGCTTCCGTTTTAAATCCTCCTCTGTTTTTCCCATTCTATGCATTAATTCTACAACGAGGCTGTCAAGAAAAACCATACAGTTGTTTTCAAAAATACTTCCTAACGGAGTTAGAGGCTCCTTTTCACCTATAATCTGTCTAGCTAAATAGTCTTCTTCTTTTGGCCAGCCTAGTTTTGTCCTTCCTTTAATGTGTACTACAAGATCTGCCATTTGTCCAAGAGGGGATTCTGGAAAAGAAGTTATAGCGATTATGGAGGCTCCTATTTCTTTTGCAGCAGATCCTGCGGTTAAAACCATTTTTGTGGCTCCTGTTCCTGAAATAGCTATGAGCAAGTCACCTTTTTCTGCCGCGGGGGTTATTGTTTCTCCCAAGAAATAGACGTTGAAGCCCAGATTCATTAGGCGTAAGGCAAAGGCTCTGGCAACGAACCCACTTCTACCCATCCCTACAATGAAGATTTTCTTGTTTTTTGCGGCAAGCAGAAGCTCGATTAATCGTTCAACTTCTTTT